>DMYQ01000276.1:4080-12141 GCA_003482555.1 Janthinobacterium sp.
GCGCTGCTAGGCGCTGCGCGCCAGGCCGAGCGCGGCTTGCGGATCCGCGCGCACCAGAGCGCGCAAGTCGGCCATCAGCGCGTCGCGCAAGGCATGCAACTGCTCCAGCCGGGCTTGCGCCTGGCGGCCCGCGCCCGCCTGGCGCTGTCGTATCAATTCGCGCGCCAGCGCGTGCACGCGCGTGTGCGCCGCATCCAGCGCCGCGAAGGCGGGCAGGGCGGCGTGGCGTGCGCGGCCAACGCCGTCCAGCCACAGGCCGAAGCGCGAGGCGCGCGGATCGAGTGGCGCCGGTGCGCCGCGCTCGCCCGCCAGGTAGGCGTCGACGCCGCGCAGCCAGTGCCGCAATTCGACTTCGGCATATACCGTCATGCGGTCGGCCGGCGTCGGCGGACGCCCGCGCCAGGCGCTCCAGGCCGGATCGGGGCGCCAGGCGACGACCCAGCCGGGCAGCTCGGCGGCCGGCATCGGCCGGGCGATGCCGTAACCCTGGGCCTGGGCGCAGCCGAGCAGCAGCAGCAGTTCGCCGTGCGCCACGCTTTCCACGCCTTCGGCGATGACCTGGCGCCGGAAGGCCGCCGCCAGTCCGACCACGCCCTCGATGATGGCCAGGTCTTCCGGATCTTCCAGCATGTCGCGCACGAAGCTCTGGTCGATCTTCAACCAGTCGACCGGCAATCGCTTGAGGTAGGTCAGCGAAGAGTAGCCGGTGCCGAAGTCGTCCAGCGCGAAGCCGACCCCGATCGCGCGGCAAGTCTGCATCACTTCCGACACCTGCGCCATGTCTTCCAGCGCGCTCGTTTCGAGGATTTCCAGTTCCAGGCAGGAGGGCGGCACCTCCCGCTGGGCCGCCAGCAGGGCCGCCAGGCGCTGGCCGAAGTCGGGCTGCTGCAACTGGCGCGCGCCGACGTTGACGCTGACCGGCAAGGTCAAGCCGCCGGCCCGCCACTCGGCCATCTGCGCCAGCGCGCGGGCGATCACCCATTCGCCCAGTTCGACCCCGAACTGGTGTTCGTTGATGACCGGCAGGAAGGCGGCCGGCGGCAGCAGGCCGCGCTGCGGATGGCGCCAGCGGATCAGCGCTTCGGCGCCGATCACGGCGCCGCTCTTCATGTTCACGCGCGGCTGGTAGTACAGCACGAATTCGTCACGGTCGAGGGCGCGCCGGATATGCTCCAGGCTTTCGCGGTAGGTGCGCTCGGCCTGATCCTGGTCGACGTCGAACAGGTGGTAGCGGTTCTTGCCGGCCTGCTTGGCCAGGTACATGGCCTGGTCGGCGTGGCGCATCAGGAGGTCGGCGTCGGCGCCGTCGCGCGGGTACAGGGTGACGCCGATGCTGGCCGAGACGCGCAGCACCTGCTGCTCGACCGGCACCGGCGCGGCGGCTGCCTGCAGCAGGCGCGCCAGCACCGGCTCGCAATCCTGCGGCCGCTCCAGGTCGACCAGCACGGCGACGAACTCGTCGCCGCCGATGCGGGCGATGGTGTCGCCTTCGCGCAGCGCCGCCTGCATGCGCTGCGCCAGGGTCACCAGCAGGGCGTCGCCGACCTGGTGGCCGTAGTGGTCGTTGACCGTCTTGAAGCCGTCCAGATCCAGGTACACCAGGGCCAGCGACTGGCCGCGGCGCTGGCTCTGGGCGATGGCGTGCTGCAGGCGGTCGGCCAGCAGCACGCGGTTCGGCAGCCCGGTCAGGGCGTCGTAGTGGGCGATGTATTCGAGCTGGCGCTGATGCTCCTTGAGTGGCGTGATGTCGGTGAACAGGGCGACGTAGTTCTGGGTCGCGCCGGCGGCGTCGCGCACCGCGCTGATGGTGATCATCTCGGCGTGGATCTCGCCGTTCTTGCGCCGGTTCCAGGCTTCGCCGTCCCAGTGCCCGCTCTCGATCAGCGCCTGCCACATGGCGGCGTAGTAGTCGGCCGACTGGCGCCCGGAATTGAGGATGCGCGGATTCTTGCCCCGCACCTCGGCGTGGCTGTAGCCGGTGATGCGGGCGAAGGTGTCGTTGACTTCGACGATGTGGCCGTCGGCGTCGGTGATCATGATGCCCTCGCGGGCGTGGGTGAAGACGCTGGCGGCCAGCTCCAGGCGCGCCTCGGCGGCGCTCTTGTCGATGGCCAGGGCGGTCAGGCAGGCCTCGTCTTCCAGCATTTGCAATTCGGCCGGCGTGGCCCGCCGCGCCTGCCGGTGATACAGCGTGAAGCTGCCGACCACCTTGCCGCGCGCGCAGCGGATCGGCTGCGACCAGCAGGCGCCCAGGGCGCAGCCGGCGGCCAGAGGCTGCGCCGGCGCGCCGGCGGCTTTGATGTCGTCGACCAGGACCCGCTCGCCACGAAGGGCGGCAACGGCGGCGTCGGCGGCGTCGATGCGCAAGGCGGCCACGGCTTGCCGGTAGGGCGGCGGCAAGCCGGGCGCGGCGCCGTGGCACAGCGTCTTGCCGTCCTCGTCGAGCAGCAGGATGGCGCACAACATGGCCGGGTAGAGCGTCTCGACGCCGCGCGCGATGGCGTCCAGCACCTCGGCCAGCGGCGCCCTGGCGGCCATCAGTTGCAGCACCCGATTATGGTGCAAGCCGCTCTGTTCGGCCAGCTTGCGCGCGGTAATGTCGGCGATCACGCCGACCAGGCCGCGCTCGACGCCGTCGACGCCGTGGACGCGCTTGCCGGTCAGGTGGCCGAGGAATTCCGTGTCGTCGGCGCGCCAATAGTGGCGCTCCAGGTCGACCGCCAGGATCTCGCTGCCCAGCAGGGCCAGCATTTTTTGCTGGCCGCTGACGCGCTCGGACGGGTGTACCAGCTCCACGTAACGCTTGCCGATCAGCTGCGTCAGCGGCCAGCCGAACATCGCGGCCATGCGCTCGTTGGCGTGGGTGATGTCGCCCGCCATGTCGACCAGGAAGATGGCGACGCTGGAGGTGTCGAGGATTTGCTTGAGCAGCAGTTCGCGTCCGGCCAGGTCGGCGTTGGCCTGGGCCAGCGCCCGCTCGCTCCGTTCGCGTTCGCCGATGTCGCGCTCGATCGCCGCCAGCATGTGGTTGAAGTGCTGGCCCAGCCGGGCCAATTCATTGCTCACCGTGAGTTTGCAGCGCGCGCTGTAGTGTCCGCGCGCGACGCGCTCGGCGTGGCGGCCCAGTTGGCCGAGCGGGCGCAGGACGGCGCGGCGGGCGTAGACGATGATGAAGATCACGCCCGCCAGCGCCATCGCCACCAGCCCGACGAGCAGCATGATCTGGCGCTGCAAGGCGCGCTGCAGCGCCCCCAGCGCGTTTTTGGTGCGCAGGTCGATGGCTTCGGCGAAGCGCTCGATAGGTTCCATGATGCCAGCCTTGGCGTCGCCGTAGGGCGCCCCGTAGAGCAGGCCGACGGCTTCGGCTTGCTGTCCGGGAAGCTCGCTTTCAAGGGCGGCGAAGGCTTGCTGTTCGAGCAGGACGAGGGTGTCGGAATTGGCTTGCGAGTGGCGCAGCAGCGCCATTTCGCCGTCGCTGAAGCCTTCGCGCCGCATCAGTTCCCGCAGCGACACGGCCGCCGTCATGGTCGCGGGCGGCCCCTTGCCGATGCCGGCCAGGCTCCAGTAAGTGGGCGAATAGCGTTGCGGGCGGGCGCGCTTGCCGTTGCGGATGTCGAGGATGGCCTCGTAGTGGCGCCGGTACGCCGGCTCGCCGGTGCTGACATAGCTGCGCGCCATGCGCGTCAAATCCTCGGAGCTCTGGAGCAGCTCGTCGGCCAGGGCCAGCGAGCGCAGACGGTGTTCGGCGCTCGCGCTCAGCTTGTCCTGGATGCTCAGCGTGCGCACGATGACCAGGCCCATGGCGAACAGCATGACGATGGTGGAGACGGCGACGAGTTTGCTGAGCGTGCGAATATTCATGCGCGCCCTGGCGCGCGCGCCGGCAGGCGGCCGGTGGGCCGACCGCCGATGGCGGGGAGGGGCGTCGCGGGGGTGAAGGCGGGGCGGCGCCGCAGGGCGGGCTTGAGCGATTTCATGGTTTCAGGCAATTGTATACCAGCTTAGTGTCGGCCACGCCAGCATTTCGATTGAGCAAGAGATATTCCGAGCAGGTGTGTCACACCCCGCCACAAGCGCCTGCGGCGCCTGCCGCAGGCTTGGGTTAATTGATAACTTAATATTGTATTAGTAACTATTACATGTCACCATCTGGGCGTCGCGCTTGCGGCCGTGGCAATGGCGCCAAGCGCTTGCTTGTCACGCGCAGCCGGAGAGCGCAATCATTCCTCCAATTATTCTTCCACTTTTTAACAAGGGCATGACATGAAACAGTACGGCGCAGAGTTTCTTGGTACGTTTTGGCTGGTCTTGGGAGGTTGCGGCAGCGCGGTGCTGGCCGCCGCATTCCCCCATGTCGGCATCGGTTTGCTCGGCGTCGCGCTGGCCTTCGGCCTGACGGTGCTGACCATGGCCTACGCCATCGGCCCCATCTCGGGCTGCCACCTGAATCCGGCCGTGTCGATCGGCCTGTGGGCGGGCGGGCGCTTCCCGGCGACGCAACTGCTGCCGTATATCGTCGCGCAAGTGGTGGGCGCGGTGGCGGCCGGCGGCGTGCTGTATCTGATCGCCAGTGGCGCGCCCGGTTTCGACGTCGCCAAGGGTTTCGCCTCGAACGGCTACGGCGCCCATTCGCCGGGCGGTTATTCGCTGCAGGCGGCGCTGATTTGCGAAGTGGTGATGACGATGTTCTTCCTGATCGTGATTCTGGGCGCCACCGACAAGCGCGCCCCGGCCGGCTTCGCGCCCATCCCCATCGGGCTGGCGCTGACCCTGATCCACCTGATCAGCATTCCAGTGACGAACACCTCGGTCAATCCGGCCCGTAGCACCGGGGTCGCGCTGTATGTGGGCGACTGGGCCGTCGGCCAGTTGTGGCTGTTCTGGCTGGCGCCCATCGCTGGCGCCCTGCTGGGCGCGGTGGCGTATCGCCTGATCGCCGGCGAAAAAAAGTAAGCTAGCCGATTGCGGAGCCGGCCCGGGCGCCGGCTCAGGCGTCGATGAAGCGCATCTTGAAGCTGCGGCCCTTGATGTTGCCGAAGTCGCGTCCCAGCGGGTTGCCGCCGTTCAGGCGCTGGAAGGCTTGCTCGGCGATGGCGCGGTCGAGGGCGACGTAGGTCATGAACTCGAAGACGTTGATCTTGCCGACCTGCTCCTTGCTCAGGCCGGCGTCCCCGGTCAGCGCGCCCAGCAAATCGCCGGGACGCAGCTTGTCCTTCTTGCCGCCCATGATGCACAGGGTGACCATGGGCGCGGCCAGGGCCGGCTCGCCGCTGTCCTCGTCGAGTTCCTTCAAGTCGTGCCAGGGCGCCGCGCGGTCCTGGTACTGCTCGATCAGCTTGACCCATTTTTTTTCGTTTGGCGCGCACAGCGACAGCGCCAGGCCTTTTTCGCCGCCACGGCCGGTGCGCCCGATGCGGTGGATGTGCACCTCGGTGTCCTTGGAGACGTCGACGTTGATCACCGCGCCCAGGCTCTGGATGTCGAGGCCGCGCGCGGCAACGTCGGTGGCCACCAGTACCGAGCAACTGCGGTTGGCGAACAGCACGAGGATTTCATCGCGCTCGCGTTGTTCCAGTTCGCCGTACAGGGCCATGGCGGAAAAACCTTGCTGGCGCAATTCGTCGGCCAGTTCGCGGCAGTGGATCTTGGTGTTGCAAAAGGCCAGGGTGGAGACCGGGCGGAAGTGCTTGAGCAGTTTGCCGACGGCGCCGTTGCGCTCGTCGTAGCCGACTTCGTAAAAGCGCTGCTCGATCTGGCTGTCGTCGTGCTGGGCCTGCACCGTCACTTCGGCCGGATTGTCGAGGAAGGAGGCGGTGGCGCGGCGGATATCGTCCGGGTAGGTGGCCGAAAACAGCAGGGTCTGGCGGCGCGCCGGGCAGGCGCTGACGATGCCGGCGATTTCCTCGTAAAAGCCCATGTCGGTCATGCGGTCGGCTTCGTCGAGCACCAGGGTTTGCACGTGGCCCAGGTTCAGGGTGCCGCGTCCCAGGTGGTCGCGCAGGCGGCCCGGGGTGCCGACGACGATGTGGGCGCCATGTTCGAGCGAGGCGATTTGCGGGCGCATCGAGGTGCCGCCGGTCAGTGTCAGGATCTTGATGTTGCCGGCGCTGCGGGCCAGGCGGCGCAATTCGTTGGCGACCTGGTCGGCCAGCTCGCGGGTCGGGCACAGCACCAGTCCCTGCACGGCGAACCAGGCCGGGTTCAGCTTGTGCAGGATGCCGATGCCGAAGGCGGCCGTCTTGCCGCTACCCGTCTTGGCCTGGGCGATCAAGTCGCGCCCGTCCAGCACCGTCGGCAGGCTTTGCGCCTGGATGGTCGTCATTTCATGGTAGCCGAGCAGGTCGAGATTGGCCAGAAAGGCGGGCGTCAGCGGCAGGCTGGAAAAGGAGGTCGGATTCATATGGCGGGCCAGGTAAGGGTGGTGCGGGAGGGTGGGCACAGTCTAACAGCGTCCGGCGCTGCGGTGCGTATCGGATGCCGCGCCCGCTACGGGCGGGCGCGTGGATCGTGTCTGTTTGGGCTCGGCTCAGGCCGGGGCCCAGTTGGGCAGGCCGCTCAAGTCGGTGTTCTCGTCGCGGCGCCAGACGGGCAGGCCGCTGGCGTCGGTCGGGGCCAGCAATTCCAGCTGCACCTGTTTGACGCTGGCCTTCTTGATGCGGGCCGGGCGCTTCGCCTCGGGCGCCTGGGCCGGCGTCAACAGGGCGGCCGGGGCCGCGCCGAAGCCGGGCAGGTCGAATGTCGCGTTATCTTTTTTATCTCTCATTTCGGAACCCCGTGCCGCCGTCCGCCGCCCGTTTGGCGGCGCCGACAGCATCAGCGGGCATGACCTCTGCCCGCTTGAATAAGCGTCGCGCCCGGCCGCCGCGGCGCAGTGCCGGAGCGGGCCAAAACGCGCCGCGGAAAACAAAAGCCCGGCTGCGGGAGTCGGGCTCGATAGTCGATCATGGTCCAGGGCGGGAAGCTGCGCCGCCCGCATCGCCGTGCCGGCGGCGTCAACACGGCGCCGCGCGACTGCTCAAAGCGCGGCACGCAGTGTATCACACTCCGCCCTGGGCCTCAGCGAAAGCTCAGCGTCGCCGTCAGGTCGCCGGGCGGCAGGGCGCCGCGCGCGGCGAAGGCGGCATTGCGCAGGGCCAGACCTTCCAGCAGGGGCAGCTCGTGCAGGCGCGTGATCAGGCGCAGGATCGAGGTGGTGTCGTAAAAGCTGTGCTCGACCACGCCCTTTTTCGCGTAGGGCGAGACGACGATGGCGGGAATGCGCGAACCGGGGCCCCAGCGGTCGCCCTTGGGCGGCGCCACGTGATCCCACCAGCCGCCGTTTTCGTCGAAGGTGATGACGACGATCATGTCCTTCCACTGCGGCGATTTTTTCAAGTGTTCGATGACGTTGGCGACGTGCTGGTCGCCCGATTCGACGTCGGAATAGCCGGCGTGCAGGTTCAGATTCCCCTGCGGCTTGTAGAAGGCGACGGCGGGCAGGGTGCCGGCGACGACATCGGCCAGGAATTTGTTCGAGATCGGGCTGTCGCCCTGGCCGCCGTCGCGCAGGTGCTCGGCGCGCGCGCGGCTACCCGGCGCGAACTGGCGGAAGTAGTTCAGCGGCTGGTGGTGGTACTGGAAGTTCGGCTTGTCGCCACCGCCGCGGGCGTCCAGTGCCGCCTGCCAGGCGCCGGCGTACCAGGCCCAGCTGACGCCCTTGCGCGACAGCAGGTCGCCGATGGTGGCATAGGTTTGCGGCGGCAGCGTGCTCGGGTCGTCCGGGTCGGCCAGGGTGGCATCGCCGCCGCCGGCCGGGCGCACATAACTGGGCTGGAACGGCGGCGCCATCGTGTTGACGGCGTAGCCGTCCGGGCTGATCGCGCCGTCGTTGACGAACTTCGGCTTGCCGTCCATGGCCGAGAGCGGGCCGTCGGCGGCCAGCGCCAGGCGGGTGCCGGTGGGGCCGTCGGCCAGCGCCGCGATTTTTTTCTTGGCGGAGGTCGCGGCGGCGTTGAAATACTCGGACGTGCGGCACGCCACGAGGAACTGGTGGTTCAGATAGGAGCCGCCGTAGGCTGCCAT
>DMYQ01000277.1:0-3756 GCA_003482555.1 Janthinobacterium sp.
GCTTGTTGATTGGCTTGTTCATGGGATTCCCTTCATGGTGGAAAAGGCGCGCCCCGTGCGGGGGGGGGCGCGCGGTGTCAGGGATTGCTGGCGCTCCAGGGAATGCCGGCCGGCGCCGCGCCCGCCGCGCCGATCAACTGGCGGATGTAGGGGGTGCCCAGGCCGACCACCTGGTTGTAGACGGGCGCCGTATATTCATAGCCGTTGAAGCCCTGAATATTGGTGTGAAACACGGGCAACCCCACGTGATGGGCCTGTGCCAGCGCCTTTTGGTACAGCATGGGATTCACATTACCCAGGCGGTGGTGAGCGTTCTGCACCGCCAGGGCCAGGGCGCCGGCGAATTCCGGCGCCGCCACGCTGGTGCCGATCGCGCCGTAAAAGTAGCCGCCAAAGGCCACCGCGGCGCTGCTGCGATGGGCCGCGCACGGCAACACCGCCAAGCCGGACGGGCAACCTCCTTCCATCAGCGCGAGGTCGGGGACGGTGCGCATGGTGGTCGAACCGGTCGCCACCAGTTTCTGATAGTCGGGCTTGGCAAAGACCCGGCTCACGCCGCCGCCCGAACCCCAATAACCGCCGCTGACATCGATCCCCAGTCCGTAGGGGTCGTAAGGAAGCTCGGGGTCGCCAAACGCGTTTTCGCTGACATAGGCAGAGTCATTGCCCTGTCCGGTGACGGTCTGCAAATTGGTGCCGCCGACGCCGGTCACGCTGGGGCTGCAGGCGGGGTGCTCGACCCCGGGCAAGAAGGTGGCTGATCCGGCGCCCGTGAAATAGCCCAGCGACGGCATGGCCAGGCCGCCGCTGTCGCCGGAACTGGCGACGAAGGTGATGCCCTGGGCGTTGCCTTGCATGAAGACCTGTTCCAGGGCCGTCAAGATATAGGTGAAATCGACACCGTCGTTGTAGGCCGCGGCGTAAGCGTCTTCCGGGCCGCCGAAGGAAGAGCTGACCACGTCGGCGATATTCTCGTCGACCACGCTCTGGTAGGCGAACAGGATGGCGTCGTCCGACAAGTCCGGAATGTTGTACAAGCGCACAGTCGCGCCGGGCGCCATGCCGCTCACTTGCTGCACATCGAGGTTCGCTTCGAAGGCGGCATCGTTGGCCGGGTTGAACGGTCCGGCCCCCAGCAGCGGCACGTGGATGGTCGTCGGCAGGGGCGCGTTCCAGTGTTCGTGCGCGAAATAGGCGGCCAGGTCGGCATCGCTGAAGTCGCTGGACATGACGATGGCGACCGTCGCGCCGGCGCCCGTCAAGGTCGGGTAGGCGGGAAAATCATAGGCTTGCTTGATGTCCGTGAACCAGTACGAGCCGTCGGCCGAATAGCGGTTGGCCGGTAGTAATGCGCGCCGGGCGCTGTGCAGGCGATGCCCCGCCACGGGCGCGAAGGCGGCGATCATCGCACCCTCGTTTTTCAGCTCGGCGCGCAAGCCGCGCAAGTGGCTGGCCACCAAGCGGCGGGCGCCTTGGACGTTGCGCGCTTCCAGCACCATGCCGAGGGCGGCGGCGGCGGCCAATGCGCTGCCGCGCACGCTCACACCCTGGGCGTTTTCCCCGACGACGCTCAAGCCCCTGGCTTGCAGGAATAGCCTCACGCGGGCGATGCTGTCCGGATGGGCGCCGAAGCGGCTTTTGAATTGCCGCGGCGTGAGCCAGCGCTGATAGTTGGGCGAAGCCGGGTCCCGCTGCTCCAGCAATAATTGCTCCAGTTGGGCCTTGTTTTGCAGTGGCAAAACCACTTGAAACCGCACCGGCTCATTGGCCTGTACGGAAAGCGGGGCAGGCGGGGCAGGCGCGATCGCCGCAGCCTCCGATACTGCGCCGATCGCCAGGGAAATACCGAGTACGACAGTGCGCAGCAAAAGTGCGCCAGGTGTGGGGTTCATGTGTCCGTCCAGGGTGGAAGGTTGGGATTCCTTTGACAAACCCAAGCGGGCTTGCCGCAATGGTGGCGCCAATGAGATGCCGCCGATGTCCCCAAGAGTACGCTTGCGCGCGAACACAATATTGTCTTATGTCAACTAAAATTTCGCTTAAAAAATATTTCGCTACGGATGGTCGTCGATCCATGCCTACGCGCCAGCGCAATCCCGACGAGCCTGGGTAACTGGTATCTGGTATCGGGGCAGTAAGGTGAGGTGGCGGCGCCGCGCATCGCCCATAGTCGGCGGACCGGCGCGGCTGGCCGGGACTGCAAACGCGGTCTCGGCCGAGGACCGCCAGGCGCGTCACATCCTTGCGCCTGGCGGTCGCGCACGAGCGCTCAAACCTTGTTACAGGGCTTTTCGAAAATCACCATCGGTAAACAGATTGCTCAGCAATTTCTTCATCGTCGCGGCATAGTTTTGCTGTGCCGCGGGAATGGCGACGGCACCGACAAAGGACGATTCCCATTCGCTGGCACCGCTAAGGACTTTGTCGAATACCTTGTTGCCGTCGCGCATAACGACGATGCGGGCGCTGATGCTGGCGTGGCCGGTACCGATCGAGGCGTCCAGCGAATTGCTGAGCAGTTCGCCGGTGATGATAATGTGCGAGGCAGCGTCGAGTTTGCCGGAATTTTCCAGTTCGGCGCGCAAGGCGGCTTTCAGGTATTCGGCGTAGGAAGCCTTGTATTGTGAATCAAAGGCGCCACCGCGTATGCTCAAATGATTCAGGGACTCGTTTTTGGCCGTGAACTCGCCCAGCGCGACTTTGCCGCCCGGCAGCGCTTGCAGGGTACGCACGTTTTCGTTGCTGGGCTGGTAGGCCGGCGCAACTGAAGCACATCCCGTCACCAGGGCCAGGACGGCGCAGGCACCCAGCGTGCCCATCATGTGTACCAGGCGCGTCATTGGTGCAATATTATGGCGGGCGCTCACTTCAGCTCCCCGGCACGGCTCATGTCCTTGAGCAAATTGAGTACCATGTCATTCATAATTTGCGGTATCGCTTCACCTTTGGCGGCAGGCACCAGATTGGCGGGGCCGTCGGCATTGCCTATCGTCGTGTGCAAAGCGTGCTGGTAAGTATGCTTGACCTCGGTTTGGCCGGGAGTATCGTAGGCGGCATTCATTTGAAAGCCGTCGGTGACCATGGTGCCGGACATACCAAAGGTTAAGCCCGTCATGAATCCCTTGCTAGCGGCGTCCTTGGTAACCGGAAAATTATTGATGGTGATGAAGAGCTTGCGTTCGGCGCTGGCAGGCGCCATCACCACGTCGCTGAACAGATTCGATTTTTTCAGGGAATCAAGAACCATGGGTCTCACCGCTTCCGTCGCTTTGGCGTTCATGGCGGCGTTGGTTTGGTATTCGAAAAACAGCTGGACGGTTTGCTTCGGCTCGGATGGTGTCAAATCCGCGATTGTCACTTTAGGCAGGGTCGGATCGACATATTGTTTCATCGATACGCAACCGGTGGCGAGCAGGCCGGCGGCGATGACACACAACAGGCCGGCTTGGCGGCGCAGTTGACCGAAGGGGATTCGAAGACGGGACAATGCCATGGTGATTTCCTTTTTATTGTATGAGGTATCTTGGACTATTCAAAAATCCACTGAAATTATACTTGCTTAAATGAAATATATTTCAGGAAATAAAATTCTTTTCGGAAAATGTGTCCCCAAAGAGACGGCAGATCGCAGCCGGCAGTCGCGCGGGCCGTTGCAGCCATTCCGGTGTGGCGCGGCGTCTGGATGCGGGTTCTTGTGACGCGGCGCTCCCGGAGACGGCTTCAATTTCATCGCCGCGAGTGTGCGAACAATGGGAT
>DMYQ01000277.1:3895-8445 GCA_003482555.1 Janthinobacterium sp.
GGTTCTTAACTTGGGAGGGTGGGTCGATATTCCGATGATGTTTTTCGCGGCTTTGCTGCTGACGCCTCCGCGAATCACTAAGCCGGCATAAAATTTCATAGAAATTAATAATATTTCTTTGGGAAAATCATATTCCCATATGGCATATGAAATGTGTTGTTGGCGCGGCCGATTCTTGGACTATTTAAAATCACATGGGTGGAATTTTCCTTCATCCCGCCAATTTTACTGGTGTTATTGGCGCTCCCGCTGCTGAGCAACATCGAATGGCTCATGCGAGTGAACAGCGGCGGCCGGTCCATGGGGGGCAGTAGTAACTTGCGCACCTTCACGACAAACAACTCCCGCACCGCAATCAACGTGGCGTGTGCGGACAGTGGAAGCCGTCGGCGAGCCCGCCAACGGCACAGTAACAATTTTCAGCGACTCATCTGGCATCTCAAGGGCCATTCGATGCGGTGCCGCGCGATGGCGCCGCGTGCGCCGATGATCGTGAGCAGGCACGCCAAACGTGGGATAGTCATCAGTACGCCGCGCGAATGGCACGCGCGGGACGGAGTCTTCGCGCGTCACAGCAATTTAATGGTTGTCGCCCATACATGCACATGAGAAAACTCCGCGGCCCGCGATTCGACGTAATCGTCGATGATCACAGCATTGCCACCCAGCTTGCAGGTTTTGATTTTCAATTCGTCATACGCTTGATCCTCCAGCTTTGCATCACCGCCAAAAAAAATATTTCTCTGTACGTGAGACTCGATCTGCGCCAGTTTTTGGAATTCGCGATCGGGCTTGGTTTTCTTGAAGAAGGTAACTTGGCAGACCGACTGATTGGTCTGGTATTTGTTGTCGATGATACTGACCGTGCTGGTTGTTGAGCAAGCGCCCAGCAGCATGAGTGGTGCGACTAAGGCGACGATCCGCTTCGTCATATGGCCGTCCTCTGCTTATGTCGATGACCGAAACCACCTGCCCGGAACGGGCAGGCGGGAGCAGGCTTTATTTTGCCATTTTTACCATTTCGTCAACCATCTGGCAAGACCAGGCCTTCTGGCCAGCGCCACCGACAAAGCCGGTCTTGGTTGCGACGGTGACATAGGTTTGTTCCGGGGTCATGGCGTTCCAGTTGATGAACAGCTCTTCGCCGCCGCTGCCGACCAGCATGCCGATATGACGATTGCGTTGTGCCTTGATAGATTTTTCTTGCTCGGTTTCCACCGTGGCATCGACAGCGATCAGGATTTTTTTGGCGATATCCTTGGTACGCGCGACGTCTGCGCCGAGCAGTACCGCGGCGTCGTAGCAATCTGCGGCCTTTTGTGGCGTATTCACTTGCAGTTGGCTGCTGTAAGTCATTTTGCTGGCGTCCATGCCGGCACAGCCGGATACCAGTGCGACGACGGCGACGATTGCCGGGATACTCAGTGCTTTCATATTTCTCTCTTTTATAATTTGGATGATTTTCCGTAAAATCGATGCCACCTTAACATGTTTCTTTCAGGAAAAATATCACCAATTGTCACGAGTTGCCCGTTAGCAACAAATTGATTAACCGCGCCAATCTCCCCGTCCGCGCACAAGGGGTACCCACACCGAGCGCCAAGAGAACTGCGGATGCCGCCTCGGGTTGGCGTCGCCTCCAATCCAAATTTAAAGAAACAAGATTTGCTTTGATTTTTTGCGGCGAAATTGCGCCAGCGTGATCAGGCCTCGCAACAAAGGCAAACAAGCGCTTCCCTGTCGGTTGGGTCGCGGTTCCGGTATCATTCGGCATGAATATGATTTCTTTCCAACCGTTTGTCATTGGTGTCGCTGGCGGAAGCGGCAGTGGCAAGTCCACGGTATCGCAGCAAGTGTTAGCTTCGTTTGGCGCCGATATGGTCTCGGTCGTGATGCAGGACGATTACTACTGCGACCAAACCCATCTCGCCCCTGAAGTCCGGCGTCAGCAGAATTACGACCATCCGCAGGCTTTCGACTGGCCATTGCTGGTACAGCACGTCCAAGCCTTGCGCAATGGCGAAGCGATCGAGATGCCGGAGTATGACTTCACGACCGACAACCGCTCCAACAGGACCATTCCCGTCAAGCCAGCCCCGGTCGTCGTGATCGAAGGTCTGTTTGCCTTGTACGACGCGGACTTGCGCGACATGATGTCGCTGAAGATCTTTGTCGACACCGCCTCCGACATCCGCTTCATCCGCCGCATGCAGAGGGATATTACCGAACGCGGCCGCTCGGTGGAAAGCGTCGTCGGCCAGTACCTGGAAACCGTCCGCCCCATGCACAAGCAATTCATCGAGCCAACCAAGCGCTACGCCGATGTCATTATTCCGCATGGCGCCAATGGCCCGGCAGTCGATATGATCACCACCAAGGTGGCGAGCGTTATCGGCCAGCTGAAGCGGTCCTGATTTTATCGGCGGCGGAGTTCAGGACTGTTGACGTTATCGTTCTGCGCCCAACCCTCGTTGCCAGTGTTGTACGGTGGGTCGATGTAGATACATTTGCCCCCCCGCGTAGCGCGGCAGCAGAGCCTTGAGCGCGTTAAAGTTGTCGCGCCGACAAGTTAAGCGTTGGCATTCTGATTCCTGTTTCTACTCTTGTGATGTGTGTTCATTGATGATGCCGACCAGGTTCGTCCAACGTCTCTTGCCAGCAAGCGAATTGACGCGGTTTCATGCAGCGCCGTCCAGCGCCCGCGCGGCCGCGATCAACACCGCGGCATGTTCGACCAACTCCAACACGAAGCCCTCGGTGACGTCGAGGTCGCCTTCGTATTCGGCCAGGTGGCGTTTCTTGTGGGCCTGATCAAACAGCAGCCAGCGCGCCGGCGGCCAGCCCAGCGTGTGCTCCAAGCACTGGAACACCAGATAACGGTTGTCACTGCGGTAACCGTGCGCGCGTAGCGCGGCCAACGCGCCGGCATGCGCGGCGTTATAGGCCAGGTCGAAGCGGCTCTCCAGCGACAGCGTCGCCTGCCGCGCGTCCAGCAAACGCACCTCGGCCGAGCGCAGCGGGCCGGAGCGCTCACGCGTGTCAGGCGCTTCCACCTTGAGCTTGCCGATGCGCGCCAGATTCGCCAGCGCCGCCAAGCCGGGCAATGTCATGTTCGCTTCCTTTGATGAAAATTTTAGGCTGCTCCAGCACGCGCAACATGAAGGACTTGCCATCGCGCACGCGCTGCGCGAATTCGTCTGGAGTATACAGGGTCGGGTTGACCTCGCGGCCCAACTGCGCGTGGGCCGGCTGCAGCATGTCGAGCAACTGCGCATTCGACGGCAGCATGCCGACCACCATCACGTCGACGTCGCTGCCGGCGTGCTCGCCACCCTTGGCCAGCGAGCCATAGACAAAGGCCAGTTCAATTTTCGGCCACAGCGGCTGCAAGGCCGCGCGCAAAACGTCGGCCACGCCGAATGTCTTCAGGACGATGGCGCGCAGCTCGGCGAAGATGGGCGCGTCGTGGTTGGCTTGGTAATGCTTCTGGTTGCCGATGCGGGACACCGTCACTAACGCGGCCTCCTCCAATCGGGCCAGCTCACGCTGCACCGCGCCCGAACCGGAAGCGGCGAGCTTGATGATTTCATTGGCGTAGAAGGAACGCTGCGCCTGGCCGAACAACACTGCCAATACCCGCTGTTGCGTCTTCGTGAATAGTGCGTCTGCGTAAATACCCATAAAAGGTATAATACTACCTATTTTGGGCATGGTCAAAGGGTAGCGCTGCTCGCCGCAAAGAACGTCACTTCGGGAGGGGGCCAAAGGTGAGACGGTTCGCTCCGCCTCCCGCTTGCTGAAACTTCATCCTCCAGCTCTTCGAGCCGATCGGCACGCATGAAGCATTTGACCGTTTTTTTAGACCATGCGTTTTGCGACTACTCAGTCATGGCCTGAAACATGGGCTAACAAGTACTGGAGCATATTGGACGCTAGTAGATGCCAGAAGACAAAAAAGCCGCAGTCTCCCTGGGAGAACTGCGGCTTTCTGAACTTCTTTGTACCTACTGGTACTGATCCTTGGCGGAGAGAGGGGGATTCGAACCCCCGATAGGCTATGAACCTATACACGCTTTCCAGGCGTGCGACTTCAACCACTCATCCACCTCTCCTGGTGTACTATCTTCGCTCTCACGAAGAGCGCGAATTATAGCAAAAATTCCGCGAAGCACCAAGTAATCTGGCGCGCTTCTTTTTGCCCGCCCTCCGCCGCCGGCAACGGTGCAAATCGCCACCGCCGCCGGGCTTCCACTATCGACTCAAGACGCCTCTTTCAACTGCTCGAGGATGGCTGGATTTTCCAGCGTGGAAATATCCTGGGTGATGCTCTCGCCCTTGGCCAGCACGCGCAGCAAGCGGCGCATGATCTTGCCCGAACGCGTCTTCGGCAAGTTGTCGCCAAAGCGGATTTCCTTCGGCTTGGCGATCGGGCCAATTTCCTTGGCCACCCAGTTGCGCAATTCCAGCGCCAGGCGCCTGGCTTCTTCGCCGGTCGGACGCGCCTGCTTGAGCACGACGAAGGCGCAGATCGATTCGCCCGTGGTGTCGTC
>DMYQ01000278.1:0-5881 GCA_003482555.1 Janthinobacterium sp.
CGACTTATTGAGGTGTTACAACTACACTAGTTAAAACTTGACCCACAGGCGGCCGAAATACGAGGCGCCGTTCAAGCCGAATTGCACGCTGTCGTACTTGAAGCCGTTGTCGGTTTCGTTCGGGTCTTGCGCGGTCGGTTTGACGTTGAAAATATTGTTGCCGCCGAAGGTGAACTTGGTGTTCTTGTTGATGTTGTAGGTGAAGCTCAAGTCGGCCGAGGTCTTCGCTTCGTAGTGCGCGTTCGGCACGCCGGCGGCGGTGCCGTCGAAGGTGCCCAGGGTTTGCGGACCAAAATGGATGATCTTCAAGTCCGTTTCCAGCGGGCCCGTGACATAGTCGAAGCCCAGGGTGGCCTTGGCGCGCGGGCCGCCCTGTTCGATGAACAGGCGCTCGCGTTCCGACAGCAAGACATCCTCGTAGCCTTTCAGCGAAGGCGGCGCGTGGATGCCGGTCACTTCGGTCTTGCTCAGGTTCATGGCCAGGAAGGTGGTCAGCTTGTTGCCGCCGAGGGTGGTCTTGTGCGAAGCCGTCAAGTCCAGGCCGGTGGTCTTGGTGTCGATCGAGTTGACGAAGAATTGCGCCTGTCCCACGCCCAGGGCGGCCAGTTTGGCGGCCAGGTCCGGATAGTTGGAGGCGTCGAAACGGCCCGACAATACGATGCGGTCCTTGATTTTGATGTCGTACAAGTCGGCAGTGACGGAGACGGCCGACGTCGGGGTCCAGGTGGCGCCGAGGGTGAAGCTGGTCGATTTTTCTTCTTTCAGCTTGGGAATGCCGGCCGCGTTGGCGATCGCGCCGCCGTTCGGCGCCAGCACCACGTCGGTCGGCACGCCGCCCACGAAGTCGGTGAAGGTCGAAGAAAAATAGGCTTGCTGCAGCGATGGCGCGCGGAAGCCGGTGCTGGCCGAGCCGCGCAGCAGCACGGGATCGGCCACGCGGAAACTGGCGGCCAGCTTGCCGGTCACGGTGGAGCCGAAATCGCTGAATTTTTCATAGCGCACTGCCGCTTCCGTTTTCAGGCGGGTGGTGAGGTCGGCTTCCAGATCCAGGTACAGCGCCGTGCTGTGGCGCTTGGCGTCGGTGATGTCGCCAGGCTGGAAGCCCGGGAAACCCTGGCTGCCGGCATTGCCGCCGACGCCGACGCCGTCGGCATCGATGTAAGAGTTCGGTTCGCCGGCCATGATCTTGTATTCTTCGCTGCGGTATTCGGCGCCGAAGGCGACGTTCAGGCCGCTCAAGATATCGCTGTAGAAACGGTTGAAGTCGGCGTTCGTGGTTAGTTGCTGGAAGGAAAAGCCGCCCGCGTTGAAATGGTCGGGGCTGATGCCGGCGCCGCCGTTTTGCGCGTCCAGGTTGGCGATCGAAGCGTTCAGGGTATGGCTGATGTTGTACATCATCTTGTTATAGCCATAGGTTTGCGAAAAGTCCGCGTTCCATTCGCCGAGTCTACTGCGGTGGCCGATGGTGGCGTAGCGGTCGTCGATGTCGGCGTTGATGAAGGGCACGAAGCCGTTCGGGTACATGGCCAGCGAATTGCGTGTCGGCACGTCGTCGGTGTTGTTGCGGCCGAAGGCGGCGCTGGAAGCGTCGCGCGTTTGCGCGCCAGCCGTGAAGTACAGCTTGCCGTTCGCGCTGGTCGGGTAGTCGCCGTTCACGTACAGGGTCTGGTTCTTGGCCTTGGTGTCGCCGATGATGCGCATGCTGTCCGGGTCGGCCCGGTTGGAGCGGCCGCGATCCAGGTATTCGCCGGTGATGGCGATCACGCCCTTCTGGAACAGCGGCACGCCGCAGTAGGCCGAGGTCATGTAATTCTTGCCGTCGCGGGCCGAGTATTCGCTGAAACCGGCCACGGCTTCGCAACCCAGGCTGCGTTTCAAGCCGATGTCGATGACGCCGGCGATGGCGTCGGAACCGTACTGGGCGGCGGCGCCGTCGCGCAACACTTGCACGTCCTTGATGGCCAGCATGGGGATGGCGTTCATGTCGGTGCCGGTGTTGCCGCGGTTGCGGGCGCCGAACAGATTGACCAGGGCCGTCGTGTGGCGCCGCTTGCCGTTCACCAGCACCAGGGTCTGGTCGGAACCGAGGCCGCGCAGGGCGGCCGAATCGACCAGGTCGGCGCCGTCGGCGCCCGTTTGCCGGGTCGAGTTGAAGGACGGCGATATGTATTGCAAGGTCTGGCCCAGGTCGAACTGGCCGCCCTGTTCGGCGACCTTGTTCATCGGGATGACATCGACCGGCACCATGGTGTCGGTGGCCGAATTGGTCGCGCGGCGCGAGCCGATCACGCTTACGCTTTGCATCTGGGTATCGCTCTGGGCGAAGGCTTCCGGGGCCGTCAGGGCCAGGGCGGCGCTGCCATACAAGCTGAGCAAGACTGCTTTACGTAAAGTGGTGACTGTGAACACGACTACTCCTATGAATTATTTGAATTTGATTCTAATCGAACAAGTCATGGGGAACTATTAATTAAAAGCGCTTTGTGACAAATTGATGACAGTCGTTGTTTCTTGGTAACGCTACCTTGCGCGCGGGGGCGGAATGCTGCTAGCCGTGCTTTTAGGCGCGCTTTTAGGCTGCATATGCGGCCGTTTCGACGGCGCCGCCGATGAGCACCTGGCCCTCTTGCCACCGGCTGCGAATCAGGCAGGCATGGCCCAGGGCCGCGCCCTGAAACAGTTGCAGCGGCGTTTGCAGGTGCAGGGTCAGGGCGCCGGCCGCGACGCCGGTGGCGCTGTCTTCCATTTTTGGCTCCAGGTGGTTGAAATTGCGGCCCTCGTAGCGTCCCTGGCCCAGCGCGCAGTAGGCGTAGCAGCCGCTGACCCCATGTTGGCGGCTCCAGGCGGCGATCAAATCCAGATCCGGTCGCAGCGCGCGCAGGGTGGCGCAGTCGGCCACTTCGAGCAGCAGCTTGGGGCTGCCGACCGA
The DNA here is from genome assembly GCA_003482555.1 of Janthinobacterium sp. Taxonomy (GTDB): domain Bacteria; phylum Pseudomonadota; class Gammaproteobacteria; order Burkholderiales; family Burkholderiaceae_D; genus Janthinobacterium. The sequence goes on from DMYQ01000278.1 coordinate 2,930, forward strand.
GGCCACCGCGGGCGCGGATGCCAGCACGATGCCGGGCGCGTTCAGCAGCGCCGCCGGCAGCTCGGCGGCGATGGGCGGCGCCGCGAACGCTTGCGGCGCCAGTCGGACGAAGAGGCCGTCGGCCATATTCAGCAAAATCAGGGTCTGGCCGTGCATGGCGGTCTTGACGGCGATGGTAGGCACGCCAGCCTGGCCGGGGCGCGCGAAAAGCCGCTGGGCGGCGGCCAGGGTGGCGTGCAGGCACAGCGGACTGCGCATGTGGGGATAGAAATAGTCGAGCAGCAAGCAGCCATCGGCATCGGCATCGATGAATACGCAGGTAATCTGTTGCTGGAAGGCGAAGAGCTGGCGCGCGGCCGGGTCGGCGCTGTCATTTTCGATGACGAGGGCGGGGTTGCCGGTACCGGCCTGGGTGCCGAAGCAGAGCAATTTATGAATGGCGCGCATGGTTCAAGTTATCTTGGTTGCAATCTTTTAGGGTAACATACACGCGGACTTGCGGCCCGGGTCAAGGCCCATCGGCGCTTCGACGGCAAGCGCGACTTGCCAAGCCGCCTGCCCGCCGCGGTCGCGATGTTTGCCGGTTCCATGAAAAAATTCTATGGCAAAATGCGGGCATGGAAAATATGATCTTGCGCGACGCCGTCGCGGCGGACGCGCCCGCCATCAGCGCCCTGATCCTCGAACTGGCGCCCCTGATGACCGTCGACGGCAAAGGCGAGGGCGCCGCAGGCTTTTTGCTGAGTTTGGCACCGGCGGCGATCGCCGCGTATATAGCCGCGCCGAATTATCGCTATCAGCTGGGTTTTCTCGACGGGGCGCTGGCGGGCGTGGTCGCGGTGCGCGACGGGCGCCACGTGTTTCACCTGTTTGTCGCGCGCGCCCTGCATGGCCGCGGCCTGGCGCGGCGCTTGTGGGCGGCGGCCCGCACGGCGGCCGGCGACGCCGATGGGTATACCGTCAATTCCTCCTGTTATGCACTGCCCATGTACGAACACTTCGGCTTTGTCGCGAGCGGGCCGCGCGTGGAGAAGGACGGCATCGCCTTCGTGCCGATGCGGCTGGCGGCGCTGGCCGGCCGCTGACGGCCAAGCCCAGGGAAAGATTCATAGGCGAGGAATGCATCAACCCGACCAACTACTGTCCTTGACGCCGGCCGCTACTGGCTTCACTTCACCAGGCGCTGTCGATTTGCTTCCATCACCTTGGCCACCTGGTCGATCACGTGGGCCGGTATGGGCAGCCGCGCCGCCTCTTGCCTGAATGCGGCCACTGTCAATGTGGCCAGCATCGAGTCGATGAGGACTTCCGCAGCGCCATCTTTCAATCCGCCGGCGCGAGCGACTGTCAAAATATGTGCGCGGCCGGGTGCTTTTCCTTCTCCGCCAACTTCCGTGAAATGTTCGCCTCGGAATCCTGGCGCATAGGTGAGATCGTACGGCGGCGCCAGGCGCCATTCATTCTGTTCATTGAGCATGAACGCGAAGTTCTTCGCATGATCGTCCCTATTGTTCATCACCACGTTGAACAGGCAACGTTGCAATGCCTTCACGATTTCGCGATTGTCGCGGGTGAGCAGTCTGGTCGCGCGTATGAAATCGACATAGCCAAGCGACGGCAGCCTGAAGTTTGCATGTAGCAGGCCCGCCAGGGAATGCACGTGGACACGCTGGCCAGCGGCGTACCTGTCGAAGCGCCTGGTGCCAAACGCTGTCAAGCCATCGGGCAGTTGGATGAACTTCGTGGGCTCCATCCCGAGATTGCAACGATCAGACATGCGCGCATAGAGTTCCTCCAGGGCGCAACTGAACCTTGCATCCTCCTTGGTTGGAAACTTGAAGAGCCACGGGTGTCCGCCAGGCACGCGCCACTCGTGGGTGCTCATCTGATCCGTTTCCGGATTGTAGAACGCCACGGCCTTTGGCCGCACGCCGCCCGGCGATCCACCAGCAATAGCCAGCTCGGCGAGCACGACGCGACTATCATCATGGAGTAGCTCGCGGATCTCGCTTGCCATGTCGAAGATCGTCAGATCCCGGACTTCTGCCATTGCCCGATCGGCAGGCTCAAACGTCAGTGCACCCATCGTGTTCTCGCCAAGGTAGGCGAGGCGATCGAGAACGGAGATGGTGGCCGTGTCTATCCCTTTGGCGCGCATCCGGCGATCCATCAGCACGAGACCCCAGCCATCTGGCAGCGCGTCGTAGACGATGCCTGGCACGCGCATCAAGTGGAGATAGTTGTTCTGCTGGTCTGGATAGGCTTGCGGCCGTAGCGGCAAGCGGATCGGCGAGAACTCGATCGCACTGGCGATCGCGTCGGAAGAGTACTGAAAGAGGATGTCCTTGCCATCGTCTGCCAAGGTTCCCAGCCGCAGCGATCTTCCTCCAGCCTTAAACATCACCTGTAGTTCTTTCATATTGCCTTCGTCCTGGGCGTCCGACGGTAGGCCCGCTGCCGGGTTTTTGCGGCCGACTTGATGCGCATGTCCTCGATCGAGCGGGTTTGTAAAACCAAGACGGATTGAAGATCCGCAGAGGCCTTCAGCGCCTCGAGGATACGAACGAACGTGGCCAGAGTGCATTTCCCGGTTCGTTCGAAGTTTCCGAGTGTCTGGCCAGACACGCCAATGCGTTTTGCCATGAGCTCAACGCTGACATTCATCTGTATGCGACGAGCTCGCGCACGCGCACCCAGCTCGGCACATATCTCATCAGGTAGTGATAAAGTGAAATCCAATGGTTTTCCAATGTTTAGCGGAGAAAATCTGCACTTTCATATGGAAGTCTATAGATTTTTTGTTTGAGCCTCAATGCGTTTCCGCACGAATACAATCTGGCTCATCGGCCGCGCGTCCATGCGGTGGCCTCGGCGGCGCTGAACGCCATCCGATGGCCGGCCAAGCCCACGCTACCAGCGCAGGATTTTGCCCGGATTCATGATGTTGTGCGG
>DMYQ01000278.1:6156-7509 GCA_003482555.1 Janthinobacterium sp.
GCGCGCGACCATGCGGCTGTTCACGCCTTCGGCGCGCGCCATTTCTTCGGGCGCGTGCGGGTCCACCAGCATCAGCACGTGGAAATTGCCGTCGCCGACGTGGCCGATGATGGAGTGGACGATGGCTTCCCGTTCGCAGTCGGCCTTGGTCTCGAGCATGCATTCGGCCAGGCGCGAGATGGGCACGCAGCAGTCGGTCGAGATGGCGCGGCAGCCGGGGCGCATTTGCAGCAGGGCGAAGTAGGCGCTGTGGCGGGCCGCCCACAGGCGCGAGCGATCCTCGGGCCGGGTGGCCCACTCGAAGCCGGTGGCGTGGTGGCCGGCAACGATGGCTTGCACCTGTTGCGCCTGCTCCGCCACGGCGGCCGCGCTGCCGTGGAATTCAAACAGCAGCAGCGGTGTTTCCGGCAGGCCCAGCTTGTCGTGGGCGTTGATGGCGCGCACCCCGTTTTCGTCGAGGAATTCGACGCGCGCCACCGGCACCCCGGTCTGGATGGTTTCGATCACGGCGTTGACGGCGTCGGCCGCCGAGGAAAACGAGCAGACGGCCGCTGAAATCGCCTCCGGCTGCGGATACAGGCGCACGCTCACCTCGGTGATGATGCCGAGCGTGCCTTCGCTGCCGACGAAGACGCGGGTCAAGTCGTAGCCGGCGGACGATTTGCGCGCCCGCGTGCCCGTGCGGATGACGCGGCCGTCGGCCGTGACGACGCTCAAGGCCAGGGTGTTTTCGCGCATCGTGCCATAGCGCACGGCGTTGGTGCCGGAAGCGCGCGTGGCGGCCATGCCGCCCAGCGAGGCGTCGGCGCCCGGGTCGATGGGGAAGAACAGGCCACTGTCCCGCAAGTCCCCGTTCAATTGCTTGCGCGTCACGCCGGCTTGCACGGTGGCCGTCAAGTCTTGCGCGTCGATGGCCAGCACGCTATTCATTTGCGACAGGTCGATCGTGACGCCGCCGCACACGGCCAGCACGTGGCCTTCAAGCGAGGTGCCGCTGCCGTAGGCGATCACGGGCACGCGGTGGGCGCCGCACAGTTTCACGGCGGCCGCCACTTCCTCGGTGCCGCGGGCGAAGACGACGGCGTCGGGCGGCATGGGCGCGTAGCACGATTCGTCGCGGCCATGATGTTCGCGCTGCGCCTGCGCCGTCGACAGGCGCTCGCCGAAGAGGGCGCCGAGCGCACTCAGCAATGCTGCGGGCGGCGCCGACTTCAAGCCTGGCGCCGGGGTGGGGTGGTTCACATGGGCCTCCGTTTTTTGTGATTCTACCCCGGAGCGGGCGCCGCACGACAAAAAGGCCGCGCTGTGCGGCGCGGCCTTGGTCTCTCTCGCGCGCGCCCGTGCGGACGCGGC
>DMYQ01000278.1:7682-11519 GCA_003482555.1 Janthinobacterium sp.
GGTGCACTTCCGTGGCCCAGGCCTGGTTGGCCATGTCGGGCCAGTTGTCGGTGTCGAAGCCGGGCGCCGTCTCGAAGCGCTGCTGGTCGAGGTTCAGGGTGAAACGTTTGTTGACGGTGTCCAGGGTCAGCGCTTCCCAGGGCACGGCGAAGAGCTTTTGGCCGAGGGTGAAGACGCCGCCGCGCGACATCACGGCATATGCGATCTTGCCGCTGCGCATGTCGAGCATGATGTCCTTGATTTCGCCCAAGTGCTCGTCTTTCAGGTTGTGCACATGGTCGCCGATCAGGGTGGCGGCGCCCATCAGTTCAGGACCGGGGCCTTTGTGTCCGCTGTCCACATACATGCCGTAGGTATCGCGTTCTTCGTAGCTCATATTGACCTCCGTGGAAAAACTCCAGATTGCCTGCTTGGCCGACGTGGGTCTGTGCGATGCCACACATATATATTATTTTGGAAATGACGCGTATCAGCGCCGCGCGCGCCGGGCGCCGCCCGCCTTTGCTATGGTCTCTCCATCGGCGCGCCGCCGTGAAATGAACGAAGCGGGGACGGCTCGGACGATGTTGTGCGATTGCAGCAAAGAGCCCGGGTTTTGCCGCATGTAGTCGGATTTTTCCGCGCCGTGCCGGAAAGCGGCGCGGTGTTTAGTGTATAATTTCAATTTCCCGCACGTGCCGTTCGGCACCACCCGCAATGACCAAATTTGTCTTCGTCACCGGTGGCGTTGTGTCTTCCCTTGGAAAAGGGATTGCCGCCGCCTCTCTCGCCGCGATCCTCGAATCGCGCGGCCTTAAAGTCACCATGCTCAAGCTCGACCCGTATATCAACGTCGATCCTGGCACGATGAGCCCTATGCAACACGGTGAAGTGTTCGTTACCGACGACGGGGCGGAAACCGACCTCGACCTCGGTCACTACGAGCGCTTCATCTCGACCCGGATGAAAAAGGTGAATAACTTCACCACCGGCCAGATCTATGAATCGGTGATCCGCAAGGAACGCCGCGGCGAATATCTGGGCAAGACGGTGCAAGTCATTCCCCACATCACCAATGAAATCCAGGATTACATCTATCGCGGCGCCGAAGGCTTCGACGTGGCGCTGGTTGAAATCGGCGGCACCGTCGGCGATATCGAATCCCTGCCTTTCCTGGAAGCGGCGCGTCAGCTGAGCCTGCGTGCCGGCCGCAAGTCGGCCGCCTTCGTCCACCTGACCCTGGTGCCTTACCTGGTCTCGGCCGGCGAATTGAAGACCAAGCCGACCCAGCACAGCGTGCAAAAGCTGCGCGAGATCGGCATTTCGCCGAACGCCCTGCTGTGCCGCGCCGACCGCCCGATCCCGGACGACGAACGGGCGAAAATCTCGCTGTTCTCGAACGTCGAAGAGCAAGCCGTCATTTCCGTGTGGGACGCCGACACCATCTATAAAGTACCGCAGATGTTGCACGACCAGGGCCTGGACGCGATCATTTGCGAAGCCCTGGACTTGCATCCGGCCCCGGCCGACCTGTCGATGTGGAGCAAGTTGATCTACGCGCTCGAGCATCCGAAGGCGGAAGTGACCATCGGCATGGTCGGCAAGTATGTCGAGCTGACCGAATCGTACAAATCCCTGACGGAAGCGCTGCGCCACGCCGGCATCCACACGGAAAGCCGCGTCAATATCGAGTACATCGACTCGGAAGAGATCGAAGCGACCGGTTGCGCCGGCCTGGCCAAGTACGACGCCATCCTGGTGCCGGGCGGCTTCGGCAAGCGCGGCGTGGAAGGCAAGATCGCCGCCGCCCGTTTCGCCCGCGAAAACAAGATCCCTTACCTGGGTATCTGCCTGGGCATGCAAGTGGCCTTGATCGAATACGCGCGCAATATGGCCGGCATGCGCAACGCCAATTCGACCGAATTCGACCTCGACACCGACCAGCCGGTCGTGGCCTTGATCAATGAATGGCAAAACCACGACGGCAAGGTCGAGTTGCGCGACGAGAATTCCGACCTGGGCGGCACCATGCGCCTGGGCGCGCAAACCTGCGCCGTCAATCCGGGCACCCTGGCCGCCGAAATCTACGGCAGCGTCGTCACGGAGCGTCACCGCCACCGTTACGAAGCGAACAACCATTACCTGGGTCGCGTCGAAGCGGCCGGCATGGTGGTATCGGCCCGCACCCCGAGCGAAGACTTGTGCGAGATCATGGAATTGCCGCGCACGGGTGTCAATGCCCACCCATGGTATATGGGCGTGCAATACCATCCCGAGTTCAAGTCGACGCCGCGCACCGGCCATCCACTGTTTACCTCGTTTATCAAGGCGGCCCTGGCGCATCAAGCGGCGGGCGGCACCACCGTGGCCCACCTGCATGCGGTCGGCGCCACCACCCTGGGAGATGCGGCATGAAATTATGCGGATTCGACGTCGGCCTCGACCAGCCCTTCTTTCTGATCGCGGGCACTTGCGTGATCGAATCGCGCCAGATGGCCTTCGATACGGCCGGCGCGCTCAAGGAAATGACGGCCGCGCTGGGCATTCCCTTCATCTACAAGTCGTCCTTCGACAAGGCCAACCGTTCTTCGGGCACATCCTTCCGCGGCCTGGGCATGGACAAGGGTCTGGAAATTCTGGGCGACGTCAAACGCGAGTTGGGCGTGCCGGTCTTGACCGACATCCACTCGATCGTGACCATCGCCGACGTGGCGTCCGTCGTCGATGTCTTGCAGACGCCGGCCTTCCTGTGCCGGCAAACCGACTTCATCATCGCTTGCGCCCAGTCGGGTTTGCCGGTGAATATCAAGAAGGGCCAGTTTCTGGCGCCGGGCGACATGAAGAACGTCATCGACAAGGCGCGCGCCGCGGCCCGCGCCAAGGGTTTGCTGGAAGATAACTTCATGGCTTGCGAACGGGGCGTCTCGTTTGGCTACAATAACCTGGTCTCGGACATGCGTTCCCTGGCCATCATGCGCGAATCGGCTTGCCCCATCGTCTTCGACGCCACCCACTCGGTGCAATTGCCGGGCGGCCAGGGCACCTCGTCCGGCGGCCAGCGCGAATTCGTGCCGGTGCTGGCGCGCGCCGCCGTTGCCGTCGGCGTGGCCGGCCTGTTCATGGAAACCCATCCGAACCCGGCCGAAGCCATGTCGGACGGCCCCAACGCCGTGCCGCTGGGACGCATGAAAGAGTTGCTGTCGACCTTGATCGACCTGGACCGCATCACCAAGAAAGCTGGCTTCCTGGAAAACAGTTTTTAATTGCTGCTGCAAGCCCCGGCCCCGCGCCGGGAATTCCTTGTCAATATTGAACGCGGTGGCGCGCTAGGCCATTCGCAGAGACTTGTTACGCTTAACTTTGGAGAAATAACATGAGTGCTATCGTTGATATTATCGGCCGTGAAATCATGGATTCGCGCGGCAATCCGACCGTCGAATGCGATGTCTTGCTGGAATCGGGCGTGATGGGCCGTGCCGCCGTGCCCTCGGGCGCCTCGACCGGTTCGCGCGAAGCCGTGGAATTGCGCGACGGCGACATGCAGCGTTATTTCGGCAAGGGCGTGCTGCAAGCCTGCGAAAACATCAACACGGAAATCTCGGAAGCGATCATGGGCCTGGACGCCAATGAACAAGCCTTCCTGGACCGCACCCTGATCGACCTGGACGGCACCGAAAACAAGAGCCGCCTGGGCGCGAACGCGATCCTGGCCGTGTCGATGGCGGTGGCCAAGGCCGCCGCCGAAGAAGCGGGCTTGCCTTTGTATCGTTATTTCGGCGGTTCCGGCGCCATGCAAATGCCGGTGCCGATGATGAACCGTCATCACCGGCGGCGCCCACGCCGACAATAACCTCGATA
>DMYQ01000087.1:0-4601 GCA_003482555.1 Janthinobacterium sp.
CCTTGGCCTTGGCCTTGGCCTTGTTCTTCTGGTAGGCGGCGTCGTGCATGATGGTGGGCGCCATTTCCAGGTCGGGCGGGCCGGTCTTGGTGAATTTTCCGGTGCCGTCGTCGAACAGGCCCTTGACGGCGTTCATGGCGATGATCCCGGTCTTCACCAGCGCGTCCGAATTGGCTTGCGCCTCCTGCAGCTTGGCGAATTCGTGCTCGCTGAAGCCGGCCCTGCGCATCAGTTCGAGCAGCGGCACCGTCGGGCCGGCGGCACGGCCGCGCCGGCCGCCACGAAGTCCCGGTAAATGCGTTCATAGTGTCGCGGGCGCGCTTTCTTGCCGTTGCCGATGTCGAGGATGTCGAGGTATTGCTTTTCGTAAGCGGGGTCGCCGGTCACCACATAGGTGCGCGCCAACCGGGTCAAGTCGTCCGAGCTTTGCCGCAATTCGTCGGCCAGCAGATAGGATTGGTAGCGCGCCTCGGTGGCCTGGCTCATTTGCGCCTGCTTGTCGGAGACGCGGAACAGGACCCACAGGCTCAGGCTGGACAGCGCCAGACTGACCATGAAGACGGCAATGAAGACGTTTTTGATCGATAGTTTGCTGTGCGTCTCAGCTCCCGGTCGTTTGCCAGAGACGCGTATGGGGCCTCCATGTCTGCAATATACACCGACAATCTCGTGAGAATTGGATAGTTTTGTAGCGTGCGCAAGAAATGTCGGGCGGCGTCCGGGCGCCGCCCGGGTGCCGTCGGGGTGCTGTCGGGGTGCTGTTGTTTTGCGCGCCCGCGAGGGCGCGCGGCGGTCCTCACACGGCCAGTTGCTGGAGCTGGTAGAGGCGCTGGTAGAGCCCGCCTTCCATGGCCATCAGGCTGTCGTGGGCGCCCGCCTCGGCGATGCGCCCGTGGTTGAGCACGATGATCCGGTCGGCTTCGCGGATGGTCGACAGGCGGTGCGCGATGGCGATCACGGTGACCGTGCCGCGCAGCTCGTGGAGGGCGCTCTGGACGATCTGCTCGGTCTGGCTATCGATGCGCGAAGTCGCTTCGTCGAGCAGCAGGATGCGCGGCCGCCCGGCCAGCGCGCGGGCGATGGCGATCAATTGCTTTTGTCCCGACGACAGGCGGGAACCGTTTTCGCCCAGGGCCGTGTCGTAACCGTCTTCCAGCGCCAGGATGAAGTCGTGGGCGTGGGCGGCGCGCGCCGCCGCCTCGATCTCGGCCTGGCTGTAGCCGCGCCCCATGTCGATGTTTTCGCGCGCCGAGGCCGCCAGCAGGAAGGGGTCTTGCGGCACCAGACCCACTTCGGCGCGGAAGCGCTCGTTGTCGATGCTGTCGAGCGGCGCGCCGTTGATGGCGATACCGCCGTGGCGCACCGGGTAGTAGCGCAGCAGCAGGGACAGCAGGGTCGACTTGCCGCTGCCGGTGTGGCCGACGATGCCGAAAAACGCGCCCTGGGGAATATCCAGGTTCAGATCGTGCAGCACGGTCTGGTTTTCCTTGTAGGCGAAGGAGAGCGCGCGGATCGCCACGGCCGGGGCGGCGCCGGGGCCGGCCCACGCCTTTGGTGCGGCCGCGGGAGAATAAGCGGGCGCGTCCGGTTCGTCGAGCAGGGCCGCAACGCGCGCCGTCGCCACCACCGATTGCTGCAATTGGCTAAATTGCATGGTGATCTGGATCAGCGGTTCGATCACGCGCGCGATGTAGCTGATGAAGGCGTACAGCAGGCCGACATCGACGGCGCTCATGTGGCGCTGGCCGAAGCTGAAGATGACCACGGCCAGCAGCACGATGTTGAGCATGTCGAGGGCCGGCCGCAGCAGCCAGGCGTTGGCGCGCAGCTCGGCCAGGCGCGCCGTATAGTGCGCTTCGTTGGTGGCGCGGAAGCGGGCCCCGAAGCGGCCTTCCGCGTTGCTGGCCTGGAGCACGCTCATGCCGCCTATCGATTCGGCCATCTGGCCGTTGATGTCGCTGCGCAGCGCGCGCGCGCGCGTGACGGCCGGCGCGCTCCAGCGCTGGTACAGGAAGACGATGAGCAGCACGGCCGGCAGCAGGGCCAGGACGATCAGCATCAGGTGCCAGTCCAGCCAGGCCATGGCGCAGACGGTGCCGATCAGGACGATGCTGCTGTCGAGGATGACGAACAGCACTTGCACGTACAGGGTCTTGACGGCTTCGGTATCGTTGGTGACGCGCCCGACCAGCTGACCGACGATGGCGCCGTCGAAGAATGCCATCGGCAGGCGCAGCACGTGTTCGTAGACGGCCACGCGCAAGCGCCGCACGGAGCGCATCGCCAGGCCGGACAGGCGCACCAGTTGCAGGTAGCGCAAGCCGCTGGCGATCCAGCCGCTGGCCAGGCAGCCGCCGAGCAGCAGGGCCATGCGCGGCCAGTCCAGGTGGCGCGGCAGCAGGTGCTGGTCGATCAGCATCTTGCCCATGATGGGCCCGGACACTTCCAGCGCGGCGGCCAGGATCAGCCAGGCGATGGCCCAGCCCAGGTGGCCGAGGTCGGGTTGGGCGGCGCGCCGCAGCAGGGCCAGGGCGTGGCGGCTCTGGCGCAGGGCAGTGGTGGAATCAGAGTGCATCGAGGCTGGCCTCCAGTTGTTGGTAGCGCCACTGGCTGGCATACCAGCCGTCGGCCGCCAGCAGGGTGTCGTGCTTGCCCCGTTCGACGATGCGGCCGGCGTGCAGCACGACGATCAGGTCGGCGCCGACGACGGCGCTGAGGCGGTGGCTGGCGATGATCACGCTGCGCTCGGGCCGGTTTTGGCGCAGCTCGTCGAGGTGGCGCAGGATCTGCGTTTCAGTGCCGGTGTCGACCGCCGAGAGGGCGTCGTCGAGCAGCAGCAGGGCGCTGTCGGCCAGCAGCGCGCGGGCGATGGCGACGCGCTGGCGCTGGCCGCCGGAGAGGGTGATGCCGCGTTCGCCGACGTGGGTCTGGTAGCCGTCCGGGAATGCCAGGATATCCTCGTGGATGGCGGCCAGGCGCGCCGCCCGTTCGACCTCGTCGCGGTTGGCGTCGGGACGGGCCAGGGCGATATTGTCGTAGATGGTGGCCGAGAACAGGAACGATTCCTGGGGCACCCAGCTGAGCGCCGCGCGCAGGGTGGCCAGGGTATAGTCTGAGAGGGCCTGGCCGCCCCAGGTGGCGCTGCCGCTTTGCGCGCTCAGTTGGCGCAGCAGCAGGCGCAGCAGGGTCGACTTGCCGCTGCCGGTGGGGCCGACCAGGCCCAGAGTCTGGCCGGGCGACAGGCTCAGGCTGAGCCCCGCCAGGGCCGCCTCATTCTGGCCCGGGTAAGCGTAGGCGATGTCGCGCAAGAGCAGGGGGCCGGGCGTCAATGTGCTCAGCGTGCCATGGTCGTCTATCGCCAGGGGCGCGTCCAGCATCGGTTGCAAACGGGCCCAGGCGGCGCGGCCCCGTTCGATCAGCGAGAGTACCCAGCCGGCCGCGAACATGGGCCAGATCAACTGGCCCAGGTACATCGAAAAGCTGGTCAGCGCGCCTATCGTCAATTGCCCCTGCCACAGCAGATAGCCGCCCAGGCCCAGGGTCAGCGCGCTGGCCGCCGTCAGGGTCAGGCCGACGGCCGGTTCGTAAGCCGCTTCCCAGCATTGGGCGTTCAGACTGGCGCTGGCGGCGTGTTCGGCCAGCGCCGCGAACTGGGCGCCGCTGCGCTGTTCCAGCCCCAGCGCGCGCACGGTGCGCACGCCCGACAGCGATTCCAGCACATGGTCGTTCAAGTCGCTGAAGCGTTTCAATGAATCGGTCGAGGCGCTGTGGATGTGGCTGGAAATGCGCCAGAACGCCAGTCCCATCAAAGGGAAGGGGAGCAGGGCGACGCAAGCGAGGCGCCAATCGACGCCCAGCAGCATGATGGCGAGCACCATCAGCAGGGTCAGGCTGCCGTCAAAACCGGCCAGCATCGCTTCGCCGGCCGCCATTTCGATGGCGTCGATGTCGTTGGTGGCCAGCGCCATCAAGTCGCCGGTGCGCTGCTTCTGGAAAAAGCCCGGGCCCTGCAGCGCCAGGCGCTCGTAGAAACGGGTGCGCAATTGCACGCCCAACTTGTAGGCGGCGGCAAACAGAGTCAGGCGCCAGCCCACGCGCAGAAAATAAATGGCGGCGCCGATGGCCAGCAGGGAAGCCAGTTCCAGCCACAATTGCTGGCCGCTCAAGCGGTGCGCGGCCATGGCGTCGATCAGCGCCCCGATCTTGCGCGGCACCCAGACGGTCAGCGCCGCGACGCCGGCCAGCATCAGGGCGGCCGCCGCGTAGGCGCGCCAGTGGCGGCGCACGAAGACGCCGACCAGGCTCGATAAACTCATGAATAACCTTTGTTGTTGGGAACGTCGCGGCAGGCGCGGGACGGCAGGCGGACGTCAAGCAGGCGTAGATGATACAAGAAAAAACGGGCCGAAGCCCGTTGCGTGTTGCGTTGTCGCTTGGCCGGGCCGGCGGCGGCCCGGCGGGGATTTATTTTTTGGCGCCGGATTTTCCCGGGCCCGGGTGGGGAGCCGCTTTCGCCGCCACCACCGGCTTGCCGGCTTTCAGGGCCGGCACGGTGGTGCCGGGCGCGCGCGCGACGACCAGCGTTTTCGAAGCTGGGAAGG
>DMYQ01000087.1:4742-9455 GCA_003482555.1 Janthinobacterium sp.
CAACCGCCGGCTTGGTCGCGACGACTTCGGGTTTGGCGACGACGGCTGCCGGTTTGGCGAGCGGCTCGACCTTGCTTTCCAGCGCCACGACGGGCTTGGCGGCCGCGGAGAGCGTCGTCACCGTAGTCGCGGACTGCTCCGTCCGGGCCGCGCGCATCAATTCAGTCTGGGCGCCGGAGGCGATGCCGAACAACTCACGGCTGTAGGCCAGCAAATGCTCGAGGGAGGGCTGGGCCTGGCTGCGGCCGAACTTGAACAGTTCGGCGGGATCCTTGAGCGCGAATAACTGCTTGGCGCTGGCCGCGCCGTTTTCCAGCGCGGCCTTGCCGGTGTGAATGTTGAGCGCGATAAGTTGTTCCGCACCCTTGAATGCCTGGCCGGTCAGTGTATTGAGGATCTTCAGTTGCGCCTCAAGCTGCGCTTTCGCTGCGGTTGAAAACTGTTCTGGAATCGGAAACATGACTACTCCCTTGTGCGGATTAAATTGCTGGCGAAACATCCAGCGCGGGCCGGGGTGTTTAGCGCTCTACAGACTATTTTGATGCAACGCAATACGAATATTCTAGCGGTGTTTCAATTTGCTTGACAGTTATTTCAGTCAGCAGGCCTTCAATATACCAAGATTCTCAGGCGCGAAAATTTGCGCCTGTGCGCCGCGCGCACGCTGATATGATGGAGCGCTGCCGCCTTGCGCCGCTAATTCTTGCAGTGCAGCATCAACGATACCACCGAACTAGGGCGAAAGTAATGTCATGGCCATCAAATTGAATCAAGAAGTGGAAAAACGGTTGCTGGGCTCGATCCAGCGTTATTGCGCCGCCAATATGGACGAAGAGGTCGGCGAGCTCAAAGCCAAGCTCTTGCTCGATTTTTGTTTGCGTGAAATCGGCCCCTCTGTCTACAATCAAGCCATCCTCGACGCGCAGGCGGCCATGCAAGACAAGATCGCCGAAGTCGAGACGGTGTGCTACGAGAGCGAATTCGCCTACTGGCAAAAGAAATAAAACCTTACACTCACCGGGAGCGTCATATGGATGTGGTCATACGCAACGCCAGCCTGCCGGACGGCCGGCGCCAGATGGATATCGCCATCCAGGGCGGGCGCATCGCCGCCGTCGGGCCGGCCCTGGCCTTGAGCGCCGGGCGCGAGATCGACGCCGCCGGCGATCTGGTGACGCCGCCCTTCGTCGACGCCCATTTTCACCTGGACGCCACGCTCAGCTACGGCTTGCCGCGCGTGAACGAATCGGGCACCCTGCTCGAAGGCATCGCGTTGTGGGGCGAACTCAAGCCGCAGCTGACCCAGGATGCGCTGATCGAGCGCGCCATGCGCTATTGCGACTGGGCCGTGGCGCGCGGCTTGCTGGCGATCCGCTCCCACGTCGACATTTGCGACGAGCGCCTGCTGGCCGTCGAAGCCTTGCTGGAAGTCAAACGCCGGGTCGCCCCCTATCTGGACTTGCAACTGGTGGCCTTCCCGCAAGACGGCGTCTTGCGCAATGCCACCGCCCTGGCCAACCTGAAGCGCGCCATCGCCATGGGCGTCGAGGTGGTCGGCGGCATTCCCCATTTCGAGCGCACGATGGCCGAGGGCGCCGAATCGGTGCGCATCCTGTGCGAATTCGCCGCCGAGCGGGGGCTGATGGTGGACATGCATTGCGACGAGTCGGACGACCCGCTGTCGCGCCACATCGAAACCCTGGCCTTCCACAGCCAGCGCCTGGGCCTGCAGGGCCGCGTGGCCGGCTCGCACCTGACGTCGATGCACTCGATGGACAATTATTATGTCAGCAAGCTGCTGCCCCTGATATGCGAGGCGGGCGTGGCGGCGATCGCCAATCCGCTCATCAACATCACTTTGCAGGGCCGCCACGACAGCTATCCGAAGCGGCGCGGCATGATGCGGGTGCCGGAAATGCTGGCGGCCGGCATCGAGGTGGCCTTCGGCCACGACTGCGCCATGGATCCCTGGTACAGCCTGGGCTCGGCCGACATGCTGGAAGTGGCGCACATGGGTCTGCACGTGGCGCAGATGACGGGCCAGCAAGCCATGCGCGACTGTTACGCGGCGGTGACGACGACCCCGGCCCGCATCCTCGGTCTGCAGGGTTACGGGCTGGAACCGGGTTGCCACGCCGACTTGCTGATCCTCGACGCCGGCGACACGGTCGAGGCGATCCGCCTGCGCGCGCCGCGCCGGCTGGTGATGCGGCGCGGCCAGGTGATCAGCGAAGCGCCGACCGCGGCCGCCAGCCTGAATCTGCCGGGCCGCCCGTCCCGCGCCGATTTCCGCCTGGGCCGCGCGCCCGCATGAGCATCCCATCCTGGAGCCCGCCATGAAAGACATCGCCATCCGTCCCGCCCTGGAAAGCGATTTCGACGCCATGTGGACCATTTTCCACATACTGGCGGCGCGCGGCGACACGTATTGCCTGGACGCCGACGCGGACCGCGACGCTTGCCACGCCTACTGGTTCGGGCCGGGCGTGGCCAGCTTCGTCGCCGTCATGGGCGGCGAACGCCTGCTGGGCATGTACAAGCTGATCCCCAACCAGGCGGGGCGCGGCGCCCACGTCGCCAACGCCGCCTTCATGGTCGATCCCAGCGCGCAAGGGGGCGGCGTGGGCCACTTGCTGGGCCGGCATTGCCTGGAGCAGGCGCGCGCCCGCGGCTACCTGGCCATGCAATTCAATTTCGTCGTCGGCAGCAACGTCGGCGCCCTGCGACTGTGGAAAAAGCTGGGCTTTGCCATCGTCGCCACCCTGCCCGGCGCCTTCCGCCATCCGCAACTCGGTTATGTCGACGCCCATGTCCTCTACCAGCTGCTCAGCGATCCGGCCGACTGGCCGCTCTGAGCCATGCATATACTCGACACGGAACGGCTGCGCCTGCGCACCATCGAGGCCGACGACGCGGCCTTTTACCTGGTCCTGATCAACGATGAATCCTGGCTCAAGAATATCGGCGACAAGGGCGTGCGCAGCCTGGACCAGGCGCGCGCCGCGATCCTGGCGGGGCCGTGCGCGAGCCAGGCGCGGCACGGTTTTTCGCTGTATCTGGTGGAGCGTCGCGAAGACGGCGCCGCGCTCGGCATGTGCGGTTTGATCAAGCGCGACAGCTTGCCCGATGTTGATATAGGCTATGCCATCGCGCCGCGATATTGGGGCCGCGGTTATGCTTATGAAGCGGCGGCGGCCGTGGTCGCGCATGCCGAGCGCGACCTCGGTCTGGAGCGCTTGCTCGGCATCACCGACCCGGAGAACGTGAAATCGAACCGCATGCTGCTCAAGCTGGGTCTGCGCTTCGAACGCTTCGTGCTGATGCCGCCCGACGACAGGGGCACGAATGTCTACCGGCGCGAATTTCGCGAGGCTTGTTGTTAATATCGAATTAGTTGTTACATGGGCGTGGCAGTTCTTGGTTTTTTTCTTGCGAGGGCGCATTATCGATGGGTTGTTTCGTGAGTATTGGATAGTATTCAAGCTGCGAATATTAGAACTAGAGTGCCTGGCGCATGTTCGCGGCGGTCCGTGATTTAATTGACAGGAAATCCCATGAAACTATCCAACCTGAAGATCGGTGTGCGCCTGGGCTTGCTCGGAGCCTTCTTTTTCCTGGCCCTGCTGGTCGTCGGCGTGGGCGGCTGGAACGCGCTCAGGGAGAGCGGCGTGCGCAGCGCCGAGGCCATGGGGCGCTCGGCCGCGCTGACCGACGCCGTCGACGCGGCCCGCAGCGCGCAAGTGCAATTCAAGATCCAGGTGCAGGAATGGAAGGACATCCTGTTGCGCGGCAATGACCCGGCCGCGCTGGACAAATACACCAAGGCCTTCACGGCCAGCGGCGAAGTCACGCGCGTCAAGCTGCAAGACTTGAACGCCATCCTCGTCAAGCTGAACCTGCATACGCCGCTGGTGGACGAGGCGATCCAGACCCACGCCGCGCTGGCGGTGACTTACCTGTCCGCGCTGAAGCAATACGACGGCGCCAACCCGGAAAGCGCGCACGTGGTCGATGCCCTGGTGAAGGGCGTGGACAGGCCGCCGACCAAGCAGATCGACAATATCGTCACCTTCATCGGCGAACAGTCGCGCCGCATGATGCTGGAAATGAAGCAAGAAGACGAGGCCGCCAACCGCGGCGCCACCATTTCCATTGCGCTCACGGTGCTGGTGACGATGCTGGTTGGCGTGGCGACGATGTTGTGGCTGATCAAGAGCATCACCGGACCGCTCAAGGACGCCGTCGAGGTGGCGCGCATGGTGGCCTCCGGCGATTTGCGCAGCGACGTCGAAGTGCGCGGCAAGGATGAGATCGGCGACTTGCTGCAAGCGCTCAAGCGCATGAGCGAGAATCTGGCCGCCATCGTCGGCCGGGTTCGCGTGGGCACCGACGCCATCGCCGCCGCGTCCACGGAAATCGCCAGCGGCAACCTGAATCTGTCTTCGCGCACCGAGGAGCAGGCCGCCTCGCTGGAAGAGACGGCGTCATCGATGGTGCAGATCACCAGCACCGTGAAACAGAATAACGAGAACGCCAACGAAGCGTGCAAACTGGCCAACGTCGCTTCCAGCGTGGCGGCCAAGGGCGGCGACGCGGTGGCGCAAATGGTGCAGACCATGGGTTCGATCAATGAGTCCTCGAAAAAGATCGTCGACATCATCGGCGTCATCGCACGGCATCGCTTTCCAGACCAATATCCTGGCGCTGAACGCG
>DMYQ01000347.1:0-2629 GCA_003482555.1 Janthinobacterium sp.
CTGGGCGTGCGCATGGTGAGCATGCAGGGCGAGGTGGTCGAACTGGGCGGCGCCGCCCTCGACGCACCCGGACTCGATCTGCTGGCCGTCTTCATCGGTTCCGAGGGCATGCTCGGCGTGGTCACCGAGGTGACCCTGAAGCTGGTGCCGAAGCCGCAACTGGCGCGGGTGATCATGGCGTCCTTCGACGACGTCGTCAAAGCCGGCGACGCGGTCACCAGCGTGATCGCGGCCGGCATCATCCCGGCCGGCCTGGAAATGATGGACCGCGCTTCGGCACGCATGGTCGAGCCCTTCGTGAAGGCCGGCTACGACACCGACGCGGCCGCCATCCTGCTGTGCGAATCGGACGGCATCGCCGCAGAGGTGGAAGAGGAAATCGCGCGCATGAGCGCGGTGCTCGAGCGGGCTGGCGCGAGCGCCATCGCGGTCTCGCAAAACGAGGCCGAGCGCATGCGCTTCTGGTCCGGGCGCAAGAATGCCTTCCCGGCCGCCGGCCGCGTCTCGCCCGACTACTATTGCATGGACGGCACCATCCCGCGCCGCCACCTGTCGCGGGTGCTGCTCGGCATCGCCGCGATGGAAGAAAAATACGGCCTGCGCTGCGCCAATGTCTTCCACGCCGGCGACGGCAATCTGCATCCCCTGATCATGTTCGACGGTAACGTCGAGGGTGAATTCGCGCGCGCCGAACTGTTCGGCGCCGACATCCTCGAACTGTGCGTCGCCGTCGGCGGCACCATCACCGGCGAGCACGGCGTCGGCATCGAAAAGATCGATTCCATGTGCGCCCAGTTCAGCGCGCGCGAAATCGGCGCCTTCATCGCCGTCAAGCGCGCCTTCGACGGCGCTTATCTGCTGAACCCGAACAAGGCTATCCCGACCCTGAACCGCTGCGCCGAATACGGCAAGATGCGGGTCAGCCGGGGCCAGTTGGCGTTCGCCCATTTGCCGAGGTTTTAAGCCATGCACCAGATACTCGCCACATTCAAGGATCGCATCGCGGCCGCCAGCGCCGATGCCCCGCTATGCCTGCGCGGCGGCGGCAGCAAGCACTGGTACGGCCAGGCGCCGCGCGGCGAGGTGCTCGCCACCGGCGCCTATCGCGGCATCCTCGCCTACGAGCCGACCGAACTGGTGATCACGGCCCGCTGCGGCACGCCGCTGGCCGAGATCGAGGCCGCGCTGGCCGAGCGCGACCAGATGCTGGCCTTCGAACCGCCCCACTTCGGCGCCGGCGCCACCGTCGGCGGCATGCTGGCCGGCGGCCTGTCCGGGCCGCGCCGCCAGGCCGTCGGCGCGCTGCGCGACTTCGTCCTGGGCGCCGTGCTGATGGACGGCCACGGCGAGATCCTGCGCTTCGGCGGCCAGGTGATGAAAAACGTCGCCGGCTACGACGTCTCGCGCCTGCTGGCCGGTTCCCTCGGCACCCTCGGCCTGATCCTGGAAACCTCGCTCAAGGTGCTGCCCAAGCCGCTGTGCGAGGCCAGCCTGCGGCTGGAACTCGACCAAGCCACGGCGCTGCGCGCGCTCAACGATTGGGGCGGGCAGCCGCTGCCGATTTCCGCCAGCGCCTGGCGCGACGGCGCCCTGCTGATCCGCCTATCCGGCGCGCGCGCGGCGGTGCAGGCGGCGCGCCGCGAAATCGGCGGCGAGTCGCTGGCGGACGGCGCCGCCGTGTGGCGCGGGCTGCGCGAGCAGGACGACGATTTCTTCGCCCCCGGCGCCCCGCTGTGGCGCTTTTCGCTGCCGTCGGCGGCGCCGATCCTGCCCCTGGCCGGCGCCCAGTTGATCGAATGGGGCGGCGCCCAGCGCTGGCTCAGAAGCGACGCCGGCGATGCCGCGAATACCGCCACCATGCGCGCGGCGGCCGCCGCCCTGGGCGGCCACGCCACCCTGTTTCGCGGCGGCGCCAAGGACGCCGGCGTCTTCCACCCGCTGGCGCCGGCCGTCGCCGCCATCCACCGCAACCTCAAGCAAGCGTTCGACCCGGCCGGCGTTTTCAACCCGGGTCGCATGTACCAAGGACTGTAAGCATGCAAACCAAGCTCGCCGATTTCATCAAGAACACGCCCGAGGGCGACGAAGCCGAAGCCATCCTGGGCAAGTGCGTGCACTGCGGCTTTTGCAACGCCACTTGCCCGACCTACCAGTTGCTGGGCGACGAAAGGGATGGCCCGCGCGGCCGCATCTACCTGATCAAACAAGTCTTGGAGGGCAAGCCGGTGACCCTGTCCACGCAAAGCCACCTGGACCGCTGCCTGACTTGCCGCAACTGCGAAACCACCTGCCCCTCCGGCGTGCAATACGCGCGCCTGGCCGACATCGGCCGCAAGGTGGTCGAGCAGCGCGTGACGCGGCCGCTGGCGCAAAGGGTGGCGCGCGCCGCCCTCAGGCAGGTGCTGCCGCGCAGCTGGCTGTTCGTCCCCGCGCTCAGGGCCGGCCAGTTGCTGCGACCCCTGCTGCCTGCGGCGTTGCGCGCCAAAGTACCGGCGCGGCAAGACGCCGGCGCCGCGCCGCCCACGCCGCCGATCGCGCACGGGCGCCGCATGCTGCTGCTGGACGGCTGCGTCCAGCCCGGCATGGCGCCGAACATCAACGCCGCCACCGCCCGCGTGCTCGACGCCCT
>DMYQ01000347.1:2727-3310 GCA_003482555.1 Janthinobacterium sp.
CAGGAGGGCGGCCTGGACGACATGCGCCGCAACATCGATGCCTGGTGGCCGCAGGTGGAAGCGGGCGTCGAAGCCATCCTGATGACCGCGTCCGGCTGCGGCGCGACGGTGAAGGAATACGGCCACCTGCTGCGCCACGACCCGGCCTACGCCGCCAAGGCGGCCCGGGTGTCGGCGCTGACGCGCGACTTGAGCGAAATCCTGCCCGCCTTCGAGGCCGAGCTGCGGGCCCGGCTGAAAGGAAAAATCGACACCCGCGTCGCATATCACCCGCCCTGCACCCTGCAACACGGGCAACAAATCCGCGGCAAGGTCGAAGGCTTGCTGCGCGCGCTGGGCGTGGACGTGCGCCTGTGCGCGGACAGCCAGCTGTGCTGCGGCTCGGCCGGCACCTATAGCCTGCTGCAGCCGGAGCTGGCGCGGCGCTTGCGCGACGACAAGCTGGCCAAGCTGGCGGCCACCGGCGCCGAGTTGATCGTCTCGGCCAATATCGGTTGCCAGAGCCATTTGCAGGCGGGGACGGTGACGCCGGTACAACACTGGATAG
Source organism: Janthinobacterium sp. (assembly GCA_003482555.1). Classification (GTDB taxonomy): domain Bacteria; phylum Pseudomonadota; class Gammaproteobacteria; order Burkholderiales; family Burkholderiaceae_D; genus Janthinobacterium. Next base: position 3,275 of record DMYQ01000347.1, read on the forward strand.
AGCTGATTGACCACGCCCTGTAAACGGCGCAAGCTG
>DMYQ01000347.1:3450-7185 GCA_003482555.1 Janthinobacterium sp.
GCGCGGCAGCGCCGACGAAGCCGTGGCCCTGGTCAAGAAAGCCGTCGCCTACGTCAAGGCCAACGGCAAGGACAAGGCTTTCGCCGAATTCGACAACGTCAAGGGCCCTTTCGTCGACCGCAACCTGTATATCTTCGTCTACGATTTGAACGGCGTCAGCCTGGCCATCGGCAATGGCAGCAGCACGAAAATGGTTGGCAAGAATCTGCTCGACATGCGCGACGCCGATGGCACTTACCTGATCAAGGGCTTGATCGCCGTCGCCAATACCAAGGGCAGCGGCTGGTTCGACTACAAATGGCCGAATCCCGTCAGCAAGGTGATCGAAACCAAGTCCAGCTATGTCGAAAAACTCGGCGACATCATGATAGGTTGCGGCGTCTACAAGGCGCAGTAGGTGTAGCGACCCGCATTCCATCAGCATGAACCAGCAATAACTGCGACTGACCGGACGGCGCCGGTCAAGCACGGTGCGAGTCCGCGCGACCCCTGTATGAGCGCTATATCGGCAATCCCGCAGGCAGCATGCGCTCACGGATCTCTGCTGTGCGCCCGATACACGGTGCTGGCGGAGACACCGTACAGTTCGGCGCTCGCCCGCACCTGTGCCGTTCGCTCCAGATTTTTTCGGGGCAAGCGATCCAGCCGCAGCTGCGGCAGCGAATCGGACGGAATCAGCTTACGCCGTCCCGACGACATCGCTATCCGCCTTGGCCAGGTCATTGTAGAGCGTCGATTTGGACATGCCCATCATCTGGCAAATTTCCTTGATCGTGTGCTTGTCTTCGTGGTGAAGCCGCAAGGCCAATGCCAGTTTGGCGGAGTCGAGCCGTTTCGGCCGGCCACCCATCCGGCCGCGCGCGCGGGCAGCGGCCAGACCCGCCAGAGTGCGCTCGCGGGCCAGGTTGCGCTTGAACTCGGCGAGGGCGCCGAACAGGTGGAACACCAGGCGGCCGCCACTGGCCATGTCCTCAAACATTCGCTCGCAGCCAGCCGCCTCCAAGGCATGCCGTTGCAGGGCGAGGTTCTGGTCATCGGTCGATACCCGAGCGTAGCCAAGCAGCATGGCGTCAAGTCCAATTAATCACGGAATCTCAGTGTAGCTGGACTTTGAATATTGGAAAGGGATGATGGATTGCTGGAATACGGGTACAGCCTGTTTTTGCGGTTTGCTTGAGGAAGTACAAGAAACCTGCGTTTGCTGTACTGGCCTTGTCCCCAGGCAGCTTGGGCGCGATGCCCGGCGCTCACGGCTGTCGACGCTGGGCGCTTGACTTCTCGAAAACGAGGTCAGGCGTCTCTGACCTCGTTTAGCAGGTCGGGGTGGCGATCCAGCAGTTTGAATAGCTTGACCAAGGCCAGCGGCGGTTTGGTCTTGCCGTTCTCGTAGCGCGAGAAGGCATTGATGCCACCGCCGAAAATTTCGGCGGCCTCGCGCTGGTCAAGATCGAGCTTCTTGCGCACGTTGGCAATGAAGACTGGATCAACGATGGCCGCATTCACCTGCTTGGAGAAGGCACGCATTTCACGCATGGCGCGGTTCGACTCCGCCGCATCCAAGATGGACTCGGCGCAGGCCGGGCAAAAGTCGCCCGTCACTGCTGCAATGACAGTAGTTTCACCCTTGTAGGTGTAGGGAAGGTCGCGGGTGTCGTGAATCAGTTCAGCCGCGCCGCAAACAGGACATTTCATGTTCATAGCTCCTTGAAGGACACAATCAGCACGTCATCAATGACCACCAGCTTCAGGTACATGTCGCCCGCCTGCGTGCTTGGACGGTATACGTCCTGCCATACCGTGTGATCGGCATGGGTGGTCATGCTCTTGTAGAAGTCCGCCGGCGTGAGCGCCATCACCACATCCAGCATCTCGGAGAGCGCAAGCCCCAGCTCATTTGCACCAGCTCGCGCCGCGTGCGTAGTACGCACCCTGCCAGCCTCTACTAAGGTTTGAACCACGGTCAGCTTGCAATGCGGGGTTCGTTTCTCCATAGGCAAATCCTAACCTAGTTGGTTTATTTTGGCAAGTTGCTTAGTGCATCTCCTAAGCCGCTGAATGCAGGTCGAACCGTTATTCAATGCAGGTCACAAGTAGGGGACGCAAGGGGACGGCGCGCCGTTTTGAATGTCGTTTTACCCCCCTGGCCCGGAAATATGGGCCGCTTATCGATACAGATCAGTTTGCCATTCCGTAAATCTCCCTAAACTCAAGGCGGATCAAACACGGCGGCGAATCTGGCAAGCGATCCTGCTTCAAGGGCACCCGTGCGGGCGGCCATGCAAGCGCAGCAGCCGTGGCAAGGCCAAGGGCGCGCGCGATGCTGTTCAATTCCTTCACCTTCATTTTCCTCTTCTTGCCGGTGTGCGCGCTGGTCTACTTCTGGCTGGCGCGGCGCAGCCAGGCGGCGGCCGCCGGCTGGCTGGCGGCCGCCTCGCTGTTTTTCTATGGCTGGTGGAGCTTGCGCTATATCCCCCTGCTGCTGGCCTCCATCGTCTTCAACTATTGGGCCGGGTGGCGCATCAGCCACGCCGCGCCGAACACTCGCGGACGCTGGCTGGGCTTGAGTGTGGCGGCCAACCTGGCCTTGCTGGCCTACTATAAATACGCCGACTTCCTGATCGCCGGCGTCAACCTGGCCACGCACGCGCGCCTGCCGGCCCTGAACGTGGTGCTGCCGATCGGCATCTCGTTTTTCACCTTCACCCAGATCGCCTTCCTGGTCGACACTTACCAGGGCAAGATCAAGGAATACCGTTTCTTGCACTACCTGCTGTTCGTCAGCTACTTCCCGCACCTGATCGCCGGCCCGGTGCTGCACCACAAGGAAATGATGCCGCAGTTCACGCGCGCCAAGACTTACCGCGCCTCGGCCCGCAATTTCGCCGTTGGCCTCTCCATCTTCGCCATCGGACTGGCCAAGAAGGTGCTGGTGGCCGACAACCTGGCCGACCACGCCAACTTCTTTTTCGACAAGGGCACGGAAACTTCGCTGCTGGTCGCCTGGGGCGGTGTGCTGGCCTACGCTTTCCAGCTGTATTTCGATTTTTCCGGCTATTCGGACATGGCCATCGGCATTTCGCGCCTGTTCGGCATCCGCCTGCCGCTGAACTTCAACTCGCCCTACAAGGCGCCGAACATGATCGAATTCTGGCGCCGCTGGCACATGAGTCTGTCGCGCTTCTTGCGCGATTACCTGTACGTCCCGCTGGGCGGCAGCCGCAAGGGACAGTCGCGCCGCTACCTGAACCTGATGGCGACCATGTTGCTGGGCGGACTGTGGCACGGCGCCGGCTGGAATTTCGCCGCCTGGGGCGCCCTGCACGGCCTGTACCTGATGATCAACCACGCCTGGATCGCCTTCGCCGAACGGATCGGCTTTCCCCGCTCGGCGCCGGCCTGGAAATTGCTCGGCGTGCCGATCACCTTTGCCGCCGTCTGCTACGCCTGGGTGTTTTTCCGCGCCCCCCACTTCGCCCGCGCCAGCCACATCGTCGCCGCCATGAGCGGCGCCCACGGCATCGCCCTGCCAGAGTCGCTGGGCGCGCATTTGGGCACCCTGAAACCCTTGCTGGAAGGCTGGGGACTGCGCTTTTACCTGGGTGGCGGCAGCCGTTTCATCCAGACTTACGCCTGGGTCGCGCTGGGCGCCGCCCTCGCCTTCTTGGCGCCGAACACACAGCAAATCATGGACCGCTTCGAGCCGGCGCTGGCCTACCACAGCAGCCGCGACCTCGC
>DMYQ01000347.1:7374-7635 GCA_003482555.1 Janthinobacterium sp.
TGTGGACCGGCCTCATCCTGGTCGGCAGCCTGCTGTCCCTGAGCCGTCCGGCCGAATTCCTGTATTTTCAATTTTAAGGAAAGCCATGGCTACCGAACGCGATTTTCTCCGTTTCCTGCGCCTGGGCGGCGCCGTGGTCGTCGCCGGCGCCGCCGCAGCCGTGCTGGCCGTGGTGGTGGTGGATCCCTACCGCATCTATCGCCTGGTCGACCGGCCCGGCTTCAACCGCGTCAAGCCGGCGCCCGAGCGTTACCAGGAAGA
>DMYQ01000347.1:7791-10326 GCA_003482555.1 Janthinobacterium sp.
CTGGCCATTTCCGGCAACGGCATCGCCACCGCGCGCCGCGAGTTCGACTATATGCGCGCGGCCGGGGCCAGGCCGGCCGTGACCCTGCTGGGACTGGAATTCATGGATTTCTTGCTCGACCCGGCGCAGGCGCCGCCGCCCGCCAGTTCCGGCCCGGCCAGTTATCCCGTGGACGGCTTGCGCTGGCGCTTCGACACCGTGTTTTCGCTGACCGCCGCCATGGACGCGGTGAAGACCGTGCTGATACAGCGCCGTCCGGAAGCGGAAACGGTCAGCGCGCGCGGTTTCAATCCCCTGCTGGAATACCGGGCCTTCGCGCGCACCGGCGGCTACTACGACATTTTCCAGCAGCGCGCCGAAGAAAACGCCAAAAGCTACGCCGGCAAGCCGCGCGGCCTGGTTTTCGCGCAAACGGGCAGTTCGCCGGAATGGCAGGAATTGCGGGGGATTTTCGCCGCCCTGCCGGCCGGCGCCACCGAACTCGATCTGGTGATCTATCCCTACCACGCGCAGATACTGGCGATGTTCGAGCAAGTCGGCCTGTGGCCCGTCTTCGAGCAATGGAAAGGCTTGCTGGCCGCCGAAGTGGAAGCGGCCCGGCGCGCCCATCCGCAAGCCCGCATCACGCTGTGGGACTTCAGCGGCTATTCGCCGTACCAGTGCGAAACCATCCCGGCCAAGGGCGACACCCGCCGCAGCACGCGCTGGTATTGGGAAGCGGGCCATTTCAAGCCGGCGCTGGGCGACATCATGCTCGAACGCATGCTGGAACGGCCGCTCGCGGCGGACGGCCCCGGCTTCGCGCTGACACCGTCCACCCTGGCGCAAAACCGGCGCCGCATCGGCGCCGAAAGGGCCGCCTGCGAGCGGGCCTACCCGCAACTGTTCGCCGACGTGGCCAGGCTGATCGGGGCCGCGCGCAAAACCGCTCAGCCGTAGCGGCGGCGCCCGATTTGCTCGATCATCCTGTGGCCGGTGAGCCACAGGGAAGACGCCAGCGGCTCCGGCTGGGACGGGGCGATATCGGCTTGCAGGCCGACGAAACCACGCGTGTTGAAACTGTCGCGATTCTGCGCCAGCAGGCGGCATAGGGCGGCGAAGCGGCGCACCATGACGGCGTCGGCGCGTTCCTTGTCAGTACTGAGCAATTCGAAATTGTGCACCAGGATGACGAAAGAGCGGCGCCCCGATTCCAGCGCGCGCCACAGCAAGCCTTCCATTTCGCGCGCCGAACAGGCGCCCAGTTGCGCGTGGCGCAAGGACGCGGTGCCGTCCCTGAACACGGTCATCGGATATTCCGTGACGCCGTGGCTGTCGAACGGCTCGGTCATGACCCGCCCCGGCATGAGGCCGGAACCGGGGCCCAGCATGCTGGCGTTATAACTGCTGTCGAAGGCGATGCGATTGGCCGCCAGCGCGCGCAGGGAATCGACATTGAAGCCGAAACCGCCAGCGCGGAAAGCGTTCACCGCGTCGGCGCCCGCGCGCGCCAGCAACAGCGCCCCGGCGCCTATCAGCACGGTCTGTTCTTGCAGGGAAAAATCGCGCAGGAATTGCCGTTTCGGGCTGGCTTTGAGGATCAGCGGCCGGGTCGATTCGCTGACCCACTCCGTATGCAGGTGCAATTGCACTTCCTGGCCGTATTCCCGCACCAGGCCGACGATTTCAGCCAGGGGTTCCAGCCCGAAGCGGGTCGCGAACAGCGGTTCGACAAAGAAGACGCCGCGCAAACCATGCTCGCGCAATTGTTGCAAGAGATAGCGCAAGCCGTATTCGCCCGTCGGCGTGGCGCCGTACACGTATTGCCTGAACGCGCGCGGAAATTTCGCGTCGATATCGTGCCAGCCGCCGCACCAGAGTTCCACATCGACGGTGAAAAAGACATTGAGCATGAGGCAGGGCCGGCGCGCTGATCGTGGCACGACTGTAGCGCGGGGCGCGCGGCGCCGCCTTGCGCGCGCTCAGCAATAGCGCGCAAGGCGGCGCCGCGGTCGGCCCGCGGCCAGTCCGTCAGCCCCATCGGCGCCGGCGCAAGCTTTACGCCACGTGCCGACTCACCCTTTACGCGACCTTCTTTTCGTCGCGCAATTCGCGGCGCAAGATCTTGCCCACGTTCGACTTCGGCAACTCGTCGCGGAACTCGATGTACTTCGGCTTCTTATACGCGGTCAATTGCTCCTTGCAATAATCCATCAATTGCTCGTTGGTCAGTTGCGCATCCTTGCGCACCACGTACAGCTTGACGGCCTCGCCCGAATTCTTGTCCGACACGCCGATGCAGGCGCATTCCAGCACGCCCGGATGGCCGGCCACGACGCCTTCGATTTCATTCGGATAAACGTTGAAGCCCGACACCAGGATCATGTCTTTCTTGCGGTCGACCACCTTCAGATAGCCGTCCGCCTCCATCACGCCGATGTCGCCCGTCTTGAAGAAGCCGTCGGGCGTCATGACCTTGGCCGTTTCTTCCGCCTGGTTCCAGTAGCCGACCATCACTTGCGGGCCGCGAATCGCAATCTCGCCGGGCTGGCCCAG
>DMYQ01000347.1:10474-13039 GCA_003482555.1 Janthinobacterium sp.
GCCGTAACCTTCGACGATGGCGCAAGCCGTGACCTTTTTCCAGCGCTCGGCGACGGCTTGCTGGACGGCGGTGCCACCGCCGTTGCAAGCCTTCAGCAACGAGAAATCGAGCTTGGCGAAATCGGGATTGTTGAGCAAGCCGTTGTACAGGGTATTGACCGCCGGGAACATGCTGATCTTGTGGGCGGACAGGGTCTTGACCAGGCCGGGGATGTCGCGCGGATTGGGAATGAGGATGTTGAGCGCGCCCATGCGCGTGCCCATCAGGCAGCAACTGGTGAGCGCGAAGATATGGTACAGCGGCAAGGCGCAAACGATGCTCAAGGCTTCCACCTTGGGCGCCCGCTCCAGCGCCGGCTGGCCCCAGGCGTCGTTTTGCAGGACGTTGGCGGTGACGTTGCGCTGCGACAGGGCGGCGCCCTTGGACAAGCCGGTGGTGCCGCCCGTGTATTGCAGGAAGGCGATGTCGTCGTGGACGATCTTGACCGGCTTGAGCTGCATGCCGCCGCCCAGGGCCAGCGCCTTCTTGAAGGAAATCGCCTGCGGCAGGGAGAAGGCCGGCACCATTTTCTTGACCTTGCGCACGACGAAATCGACCAGCATGCCTTTATAGCCACCCAGCATTTCGCCCATGCTGGTGACGACCACGTGCTTGACCTGGGTGCGGCCAATGACTTGCTCCAGGGTAGTGGCGAAATTCTCCATGATGATGATCGCCTCGGTGCCGGAATCCTTGAGCTGGTGTTCCAGTTCGCGCGGCGTGTACAGGGGATTGACGTTGACGGCGGTATAGCCGGCGCGCAGGATGGCGGCGATGGCGATCGGATATTGCAGCACATTGGGCATCATGATGGCCACGCGCGCGCCTTTTTGCAGGCCGCGGCTTTGCAGAAAGGCGGCCAGCTTGAGCGACAACTGGTCGACTTCGCGGTAAGTCATGAACTTGTCCATGCACACATAGGCATTGCGCTTCGCATAGCGCAGGAAAGACTCTTCCATCAAGTGCACCAGCGAGGTGTAACGCGTGTAGTCGATCTCCGCCGGAACGCCCTTGGGATAGGCCTTCAGCCAAATTTTATCCATTTGTTTTACCTTCGTCTCTGATTGTTATCGTCATGCGACGCGCGCGAGCACGCGCCGCAAACCGGCCATTGGCGCTCATTGGTTCAAGCCCATGCTAGTGATCGCATGGCTTTTTGACAAGCTTTTTTACGCCATCCGAATACTTCCACTAATTCTTCTCTGTTTTGTTTTCCCGACATGCCGCGATCAAGGCGCAATCATTTTTCATGCCAGAAAGCTAGATGAAAAACTCTACCGATTTCCATTGCAACTAGCATGGCTGTATTGTCACTATAGATAATACATCATCATCACCCTTCGAAAGAATTGTATTCATGACCATCACGCAGACGGCATTTAACCAGCGCGTAGCCAAGCTGACCCGGCTTTCGCGGGAGCGGCACGTGTTCGGCTTCACCCGCTTCGACTGGGTCGACGCCATCGCCGACAGCGAGTGGTGGATCAGCCCGGAATTGCTGACGATACACGGCACCGAATATTTTGAGCGCGCCTCCGAGGAGCAACGCAAGCTGCTCGGCAAGTGGGAATGCATCAACCTGTTCAGCCTGAACGTGAATGGCGAGCAGGAATTGCTGGCCGGTGTGGCCGAGCTGCTGCACGCGCCCATGCTCCAGGAAGCCAGGCAATACCTGCACCATTTCATCGACGAAGAAAACCAGCACATGTGGTATTTCGGCCAATTCTGCGAGAAATACGGCGGAAAAATCTATGGCAACAAGAAAATCCAGTTCAACGATCTGAAGCTGGAACCGCGGCTGGCCATCTTGCTGCGCTTCGCGCAAATCTTCATCTTCGAAGAAGTGGGGCACTATTACAACGTCAAGACGGCGCTCGATGCCAGGGTTCACCCTTTCATCCGCGCCATCAACGACGCCCACCGCAACGACGAGGCGCGCCACATCACTTTCGGCCGCGCGCTGCTGGGCAAACTGAGCGCGGGCATCGAGCGCGACTACCCGCCCGCCACCCTGCAAAAGATATCCGATCATTTGCACCGCTATATCCAGCTGACCATCGAATCGCTGTACAACCCGGCGATGTACCGCGACGCCGGTTTCGCCAGCGGCATCGCCATCCGCGGCGCCCTGCTGGCGGACCCCGTGCGCCAGGCTTTCCACAGCGGTGAATTGCTCAAGAAAATCGTCGCCCTGCTGATCGACACCCATTTATTGCAAGAGGAGAGCGCACGTGAAACCAGCCATCAGCCTTGAGGGCATCGCCGAAGTCAAAAACTGGCTGCTGTCGAAGAAAAAATACCTGAGCGATATCCCCTTCGACCTGGATTTGATCGACAACAACGTCGTCGATTCCCTCAGCTTCGTCGAATACGTGCTGCTCATCGAAGAAGTCAGCGGGCGCGAAGTCGTCGTCGATGAAACCGTCCTCGACAAGGTGCGCACCCTCGCTTGCGTGCAGCGCAATTACATGGAGTAAGGCCGCCTCGCCCGCCCGCTTTGCTCCCTTCTTTGCCCCCTTCTTTGC
>DMYQ01000347.1:13230-21411 GCA_003482555.1 Janthinobacterium sp.
TTCTTTGCCCCTTATCGATCACCACAGGAGATTGCGACATGGAACACCATCTGGCCGATTACCGCTACGGCGACTTGCTGGCGCTGACCAAACACTTCCGCGACAAGAACGCCAACATCTTGCTGACCGGGGCCACCGGTTTCCTGGGCAGTAATTTCCTGTTCTGGAAACTGCGCCAGAGCGGCAAGATCTACGTGCTGGTGCGCGGCGAATCGCCGGCCCACGCGCGCGAACGCGTGCACGCGGCGCTGGCCGTGTGCGCCTCCGGCTATAACCAGCCGGTGCCCCGGGCCGACATCGACGCCAAGGTCGAATACATTCTCGGCGACATGACGGAAACCCTGTGCGCGATCGGCAAGCACGACCTGGAAAAGCTGGCCGCCGCCGGCATCAGCGAATTCTGGCATTGCGCCGCCAGCCTGAAATTCGAGGACCGGCACAAGGAAGAAATCTATACCCACAATATCAACGGCACCCACAATGTGATGGATCTGGCGCGCCGCATCGGCTGCGGCCACTATCTGCACGTGTCGACCGCCTACACCTCCGGCCATATCTCGGGCGAGATCGGGGAAACGCTGCATCCGCTCGACATCGGCTATAACAATTTTTATGAGAGCAGCAAGAACGCGGCCGAGCATGAAGTGGCGAAGTATTGCGACGCCCAGGGCATGCAATACCGCATCTTGCGTCCGGCCATCATCATGGGGCCGCTCAGCTCGCGGCGCAGCGGCGGCACCCGCTTCGGCATCTATGGCTTGACGCAAGAAATGGTTCGCTTGCGCGACACCCTGCGGCAATTGCAGACTCCGCTGCGCCTGATCGGCGACGCCGCCGCCGCCGGCAATATGGTGCCGGTCGACCAGTGCGTGTTCGACATGCTCTACCTGAGCAACATCGGCTTCGGCGACCAGAATATCTACCACCTGAGCAATGCCAGCGACTTGAACGTCAAGCTGATGCTGGAAAAAATCGACCTGGCCCTGGGCATGAGCAGCATAGCCTTCGTGCCCGCGCGCGACACGCCGCCGTCGGCGATCGAAGCGCTGTTCGACCGCCGCACCAAGTTTTACGGCGGCTATTACCGCACCATCAAGCATTTCACGCGCAGCCTGCCGGCCCACGTCGGCCTCTCCTGGTCGGACTACGACACGTATATCGCGGCCTTCATCAAGGAGCTCGACGAAGAGAAAAGCGGCGCCAGCTTCACCCGCACCCAGGTGCGCGCGCCCGATGGCACCGAACTGTGCGTGTCCACCTTCGGCACCGCCGACAAGCCGGCCCTGGTGCTGGCCAACGCCTACGGCATGCCGTCCGACTTCATGTTGCCGCTGGCCACGCGCCTGGCCGACCAGTACCGCGTCATCACCTGGGACAGCCGCTGGGTGCCGGCCGTCACCCACGACTTCGACGTGGCGAAATGCCATTCGCTGACCCACGCCAGCGACTTGATCGCCATCCTCGACCACTTCGGCATCGCCAGCGCGCCGGTGGCCGGCTGGAGCAGCGGCGCCCAGGTCAGCTTGCGCGCCATGGCCGCCTTTCCGCAGCGGATACAGTGCGCCGTGCTGCTCAACGGCGGCGTCTCGCTGCCGCAGTCGGGCGCCATCGCCATCACCGAATTCGAAAGGAATATCCGCACCCTGTTCCCGAAAATCGCCGCCAACTACCGCTACGCGCAAAAGTATTGCGACCTCATTTACGGCGCCCACGCGACGGCCGGCGACGGCGAAGACCGCAAGATGATTTCCACCATCCTGACCAGCACCGATCCTTTCTTGCTGTACATGACCAGCGTGCCCTTCCGCACGCCGGAGGCGCTGTTCCGCTACGCCAGCATGATGGATGGCTTGTTCAAGGAACGCGAAGACGCCTGGACCGCCGACGTCCCGCACGCCGTGCTGGTGCATGTGGGTGGCAAGGACTTGGTCACCCACCCCGACGTGGGCCGCTTCCTGGTCGAGCGCCTGGAAAACGGCCAACTCTCCTTCGATGAAAACGGCGACCACTTCTCGCACTTTTACGACGCCGACCTGGCCACCATGATCAAGCAATTCGTGGCCCAGCACCAGACGGCGCCGCAGCCGGCCGCCGCCGGAATGTAAGCTTGCGCCCGCGCCCACCCGGCCCGCCCGGCCCGGTGGGCGCGGGCATCCGATCGACAGCACCACAGGAACTCCTCATGACTGAACCCGCCCCATCGCTGATCGCCGGCTTCCTGCGCTGCGCCCGCCGGCACCCCAGCGCCAACGCCCTGTGGGTGGACGAGCGCATGTACGACTATGCCGAACTGCTGGCCCGCGCCGCCGGTATCGCCGGCACGTTGCGGCGCGAAGCCCCGGCCGGCCCCTTGCGCTGCGCCCTGCTGGTCGAGCGCAGCGTCACGGCCTACGCCGCCGTGCTCGGCACCTTGTTGGCCGGCATGACTTATGTGCCCCTGAACGCCCGCTTCCCCATGCAGCGCAATTTGCGCATGCTCGAGCTATCCTCGGCGGCCGCCCTGGTGGTTGACCAGCGCTGCCTGGATGCCGCCCGCGAATTGCTGCAAGCCCATGCCAGCCCGCTGCTGGTGCTGATGCCGGACAGCGACAGCTTGCCGGCCTGGGCCGCCGGCGCCTGCCAGCACACCTACATCTTGAAGACGCAGATGGCGCCGTCCGGCGCGCCCGAACTCGCGCCGCCGGCCGGCGCCCCCGTCTACATCCTGTTCACTTCCGGCAGCACCGGCTTGCCCAAGGGCGTGGCCGTCAGCCACGCCAACGCCAGCGCCTACGTCGCCAGCATCATCGCGCGCTACCAGCCGGAGCCAAACGACCGCTTCACGCAATTTTTCGACTTCACCTTCGACCTGTCGGTGCACGACATCTTTGTTTGCCTGGGCGCGGGCGCCTGCCTGTATTGCGTGCCCGCGCGCGCGATCATGATGCCGCTCAAGTTCGTGCAAGAGCACGAACTCACCTTCTGGTTTTCCGTGCCGGCCCTGGCCGCCACCCTGAAGCGCTACAACGTGATGCGCCCCGGCATCCTGCCGAGCCTGAAATGGAGCTTGTTTTGCGGCGAAGCCCTGCCCACCAGCCTGGTGCAAGACTGGCAGAGGGCCGCCCCCCATTCCACCATCGACAATCTGTACGGTCCAACCGAGGCGACCATCGCCTGCACCGTGTATCGCTACCAGGCCGGCGATGCCCGCATCGACGCCCTGCCGGTGGTGCCGATCGGCCTGCCCTTGCCGGGCCAGGAAACCATCATCCTCGACGAACGCCACGAACCGGTGGCCGAGGGCGCGGTGGGCGAGCTGTACCTGGGCGGCTCGCAACTGGCGCTGGGCTATTGGGACAATGAGGAATTGACGGAGCAGCGCTTCCTCGACCTGGAATTTCCCGGCAAACGCGCGCCGCGCTGGTACCGCAGCGGCGACCTGGCCCGCGTCGATGCGCAAGCGGGACTGTTGTATTGCGGCCGCATCGACAAGCAAGTCAAGATACGCGGTTACCGGGTCGAGATGCAGGAAGTCGAAGCCCTCATCCGCCGCCTGGGCGGCTCCGACCTGGTCGCCGTCGTGCCCTGGCCCATCGCCGCCGACGGCAGCGTACAGGGCTTGCTGGCCTTCGGCTGGGGCTTCACCGTGGCGTCCGCCGAGATTCTCAGGGGCTGCACCCTGCACTTGCCGGCCTACATGGTGCCGCAGGATGTGATCGGACTGCAGAAAATGCCCTTCAATTCCAACGGCAAGATCGATTACCCGGCCTTGCAGAGGATGGCGCGCGACGGCGTGGCGGAAGCGGCCTGAATCTTCGGGCGGCAATGGCACCGAAAGGATAGCTGCCAACTGGCTTCAAAGCCGCATGGGTGCTCGCAACGCTAACCGTGGCGACGGTCGCGCGCCAACAAGAATGCCCGGATCGCATGGCGCTGCAGGCCAAGGATCGCAAGTTGCGATCCGACCATACCCTGCTGGCACATGGGCACGGCGGGCCGGACGACGACATCAAGGCGCTTGGGCAATGGCAATGTGATGGCGCGACAGGTCGGACGGCGGCCGGGTGAATCTTCACAATCCGCCGGGCTTCGAGCACGCCCGGGTGATCGGGTCCCGATCAGCACATTCCATCCGGAACAGCGGTTCGCCGCCCCATAAAACGCCCGGACGTATGGCTGCCACCGCCACTTGGCCACGTCCATGTATGGATTGCGTATCGCCCTCCCCCGCAATTCCAACAGTTACCGCCGAGGCCAAATTCCGGTTTAATACCCATGCTCCGGATTCGCCACGTCACCGCTTGCCGGTGCGCGCCGCGTTACAGCGCATTGCGCGGCGGCAAGCGGCGTGGCCGCCCCGCCTTGCAACAATCCAACTCAAAAGACAGGATCACACCATGCATCTGGCCATGAGCACGACCGAGATTTTCCTTCTCGCGATGTTGATTATCTTTACCCTCCCCTATCTGATCTGGCGGGTTGGCGAAACCGACTATTACGCGCCACTGGTGGTGGTGCAGATCATCACCGGAATACTTTTGGGCCCGGGAATCCTGGGGCGGGCTTTTCCCGACTATTACCAATTCGTCTTCAATCCCGCCGTGATCCAGTCGCTCAACGGCATCGCCTGGTGGGCCGTGATGTTGTTCGTCATGATCGCTGGTATTGAACTCGACCTGGGCAGCGCCTGGAAGCACCGGCGCGAAAGCACCATCACCGCGTCGCTGGCGCTGGGCACGCCGCTGGTGTTCGGCTGCGTCGCGGCGGCCGGCATGCTGATGTATCCGGGCTGGATCGGCCCCAAGGGCATGACCTGGCAATTCGTCGTCGGGGTCGGCATGGCGTGCGCCGTCACCGCCCTACCCATCCTGATCCTGCTGATGGAAAAACTCGACATTTTGCGCCAGCCGCTGGGTCAGCGCATCCTGCGCTACGCCAGTCTTGACGACGTTGCCATTTGGGGTGTGCTGGCCATCATCATGCTCGATTGGGAGCGCGTCGGCCGCCAGGCCGGCTTCCTGGCCGCGTTCGCCATCTCGACCGTGCTATTCCGCAAAATGATGGCCAGGCTGCAGGAGCGCGACCGCTGGTACGTCAGCCTGATCTGGTTGGCCGCCTGCGGTTTCGCGGCCGACTGGGCCGGCTTGCACTTCATGGTGGGCGCCTTCCTGGCCGGCGTCGTGATGGAAGCAAGCTGGTTCAACCAGGAAAAACTCGACTTGTTTCGCCATCATGTGTTGCTGGCGATCATGCCGGTATTCTTCCTGAGTACCGGCCTGAAGACCAACTGGGCCGTGGGTGGCGCCACCGTCTTCATCGCGGCCGGCGTGCTGCTGGCCGCCTCGGTGTCGGGCAAACTGGTGGGCGTACAACTGGCCGGCAAGATCCTCAAATGGGGCAAGGGCGAGGCCTCGATCATCGGCTGGCTGCTGCAGACCAAGGCGCTGATCATGATTATTTTCGTCAACATCCTGCTCGACAAGGGCATCATCACCAGCGAGACCTTCACCGCGCTGCTGCTGATGGCCGTCGGCAGCACCATGCTGACCGTACCCGTCACCTATCCGAAGCTGCGGCGCCTGAGCGGCGGCCTGCTGACCCGCCATGCGGGACCGGCCGGCGCCCAGACCGCCCGTGCCATGCCCTCGGGCGGCAAGTAGCCCCATGCCACCCCGCCATACCTTACGGCAAGCTGCCGTCGCCTGCGGCGGCATCTTCCTCGCCATCGGCGCGCTGGCGTTTGCCTCGTTCAAACTGGGCACCTTGCTGGCGCTTGGCTCCTTCGGTTCAAGCTCGGTACTGTTGTTTACGTTTCCGGAGAGTCATTTCTCGCAACCGCGCAGCATTCTCGGTGGTCATGTGATCAGTTCGGCCGTCGGCTTGGCGCTCTTGCAAGTGTGCGGTCCGGCGTGGTGGTCGCTGGGGCTGGCGGTGGCGCTGGCGGCCGCCGCCATGATGTGGAGCGGCACGCTGCACCCGCCGGCCGGCTCGAATCCCATCATTATTTTCCTGGCCCGGCCGGGCTGGGGCTTCTTGTTGTTCCCCACACTGTTTGGCGCCCTGGCGCTGGTGCTGGCCGCGCTGGCGTGGCACCGCCTGCAGCGCCAGCCCTATCCACTTTACTGGCGCGGCGCGGCGCCCGGGCCAATGCGGCCGGCACCGCGGCGCGGGCGCTTATTCACCCGTATTTTCATCCGCTAGCATCGTCATCGGATCGAAGATACGCAGCACGCGCTGAACCATCTCGACCGTGCCGGTCTTGATATAACCGCGCTCATGGGCTTGTTGCGGCGTCATCAGATTGAACACCAGGGCCATGAAGCTTTCCGAGTCCGATTCCCACACCAGGCAGGGATGGTGACCCTTGCCCATGTCGCCGCTGGCGTGGCCATCGCGCACGTGGGTGTGGAACACCTCGTTGTCGACGTGGAATTCGTAGGTTTCCACCAGGCCATGGGCCAGCGAGGGCTTAAACGTACTGAGCATGCCATGCAACATCCAATGCGGCATGAAATAGTCGGTCGGCCGCTTTGGTTCGGCCAGCAAGGGGATGCCCCAGCGTATCAATGACAGCAGGGTTTCGTCGAGTTTGCGGCCATGCTCGGTCAACTCATAGACCGAGGCCACGCCGGGCGGTGGCAGCTTGGCCCTCGCCACCAGGCCATTGCGTTCGATTTCCTTCAGGCGGGCCGACAGCAAATTGGTGCCGATGCCCACCAGCGCATCTTGCAAGTCCTTGAAGCGCTTCGGACCGGACAGCAATTCCCGCACGATGAGCAGCGTCCAGCGCTCGCCGAGCACGTCCAGGGTCCGGGCCAGCGGACAGTATTGATTGTAGCTGCGAGTTTCTTTAGTCATAGCACAACTATCCATTAAATCAAAAGCAAAGTCAATAAATTTATATTGTTGACACTATATGCTTTTAAAGCATAAACTTTATTTAGCAGTAATGAGATTTCTTACACACCCATGGAGACCCCTATGCAAAATTACATAGAATGGATCATCAGGCACCGGCTGGCGGTCATCGTCGCCACCCTGTTGATCACCGCGCTGGCAATCTTTCAGGCGCGCAGCATCAAAATCATCATCGATCCCGCGACGATGATGCCGCAGTCCCATCCCTACGTATCGACCAGTACCCAGATCGAGAAGGTGTTCGGCTCGAAACACGTGGTAGTCATCGGCATCCGACCCAAACAGGGCGACATCTACCAAAGCGAGGTGCTGGGGAAAGTGCAGCGCATCACAGCCGCCTTCCAGCAAGTGCCGGGCGTGGTCAAAGAAAACCTGCTGAGCCTGTCGGCCAAGCGCGCCAAGAATATCTCCGGCGACGCCGATGGCTTGCAAGTGCGCGCCCTCATGCCGACCGTGCCGGTCAGCAAGGAGCAACTGGCCGCGCTGCGCAAGGCGGTGGACAGCAATCCGGTCTACCGCAACGCGATCGTCTCGGCGGACGCCAAGACTACCGCCATCCTGGTCGAATTCAAGGATGAAGCGGACGGCTTCCGCGCCATCATGGACAAGGTCGAACCCATCGTGGCGCGCGAGCGCGACGCGCGGGTCGACATCCACATCGGCGGCCTGCCCAACTTCCTGGCCCGGGTCGAAACCTATTCCGAACGCATGGGCATTTTCTTGCCGATCTCCATCGTGATCCTGTGCCTGGTTCTGTACCAAGCCTTTCGCACCAAGCAGGGCCTGATCCTGCCGCTGGTGACGGCGGCGCTGGCAGTGGCCTGGGGCGTGGGGGTGATGGGCGCTTCCGGCATGCCGATGGACGTGTTCAATGCCACCACGCCCATCCTGATCCTGGCGGTGGCCACGGGCCATGCCGTGCAGTTACTCAAGCGCTACTATGAGGAATACTACCGTCTGCGCGAGAGCGTCAAGCTGGCGCCGCGCGAAGCCAACCGCCAGGCCGTGGTGGCCTCGCTGGTCAAGGTCGGTCCGGTGATGATCGCCGCCGGCACCGTCGCCTCGCTGGGCTTTTTTTCGCTGATGGTGTTTGAGATCAGCACCGTGCGCACCTTCGGCATCTTCACCGGCCTGGGCATTCTGGCCGCGTTGATCCTGGAGATGACCTTCATTCCGGCGCTGCGCTCGATACTCGCGCCACCGGCCGACCGCACGCCGGCCGCCGCCGCCAAGCGTCGTCTCTGGGGCAGCCTGACCGGCATCATCGCCGGCTGGGTCAGCGGT
>DMYQ01000347.1:21601-22296 GCA_003482555.1 Janthinobacterium sp.
GACCGCGTGCTCAACGACAATCTGGGCGGCACCAACACCCTGTTCCTGCTGATCGAGGGCAAGCACAAGGACGCCATCAAGGATCCCGCCACGCTCAAGGCCATGGTCGAGTTGCAGCGTTTCCTGGAAACCCAGCCCAGCGTCGGCAAGACCCTGTCGATGGCCGACTTCGTGCGCCGCATGAACCAGGCCATGCACGGCGACGACCCGCACTACGACACCATCCCCGACAGCTCCGAGCTGGTCTCGCAATACCTGCTGCTGTACTCGATGTCGGGCGACCCCGGCGACTTCGACTCCTATGTCGACTACGACTACCGCCAAGCCAAGCTGACCGCCTTCCTGAAGACCGACAGCACCGCCAACGTCGAACAGTTAATCACCAAGATCAAGGCCTTCACCGCCATCCACTTCCCCGCCGAAGTCAGCGTGCGCATCGGCGGCAGCGCGCCGCAGGACGCGGCCCTGAACGAAGCCATGGTGAAGGGGAAAATCCTGAACATCGTGCAGATCGCCGCCGTGGTGTTTGTCATTTCCAGTCTGATCTTCCGCTCGCTGGTGGCCGGCGCGCTGGTGCTGCTGCCGCTGCTGATCGCGGTGCTGGCCAACTTCGGCCTGATGGGCTGGAGCGGCATCCTGCTCAACATTCCGACCTCGCTGACCTCGGCCATGGCGGTCGGCATCGGCGCCGATTA
>DMYQ01000347.1:22483-22782 GCA_003482555.1 Janthinobacterium sp.
TCCGGCTATGGCGTGCTGCTGCTGTCGTTCGGCTTCTACATCCACGCCTGGCTGGCGATCCTGATCGCCGCCGCCATGCTGGTGAGCGCGCTGTCGGCGCTGTTGCTGATCCCGGCACTGATCCTGACCTTCCGCCCGCGCTTCATCTTCAAGGCCGAACGCGCGCGCGCACCGCTGGCCGTGCCCGCCTCCTTGGCCGTGTTGGCGCTGGCCGTGGGACTGAGCCTGCAGGCGCCCCGCGCGCACGCCGCCAGCGAACCCGACCTGACCGCCATCATGGCGCGCAACGCCCTGGCGTC
>DMYQ01000113.1:0-3488 GCA_003482555.1 Janthinobacterium sp.
CCTCGGGTCGCCTCGGGTCGCCTATTTCTTGAAGGCCCAGTACCAGCCGGGGCCGGCGCTGACGCGCTGCAGGAAGCGCTGGTCGGGGCGCGCATCGTTATTGATAAGGTAAAACATGTCGGACAGGGCGGAACTCTTTTCCGCGAAGTAGGAATGCTTCAGCAGGCTGGTGTCGACGCCGGTGGCGTCTATCGTCTCCACCCTGTCCATGACAAGCAGGGCGGCGCCGCTGTCGCCAGCGCGCGGCGCGCCGTGCACCTTGCGCGAGGCGGCCAGGGCCCGGTCTTCCGACGAGGCATACAGGGTGACGGGATGACTGGCGCCGGCCAGCGCCGGGGCGATGTCGCGCCGGAAGACGGCGGCGTCGATGTCGGGCGCCGTCAGGATGATTTCGGTGAGCTTGCCGGCCAGCGCGGGGAAGCGCGCGAGCACATCCGCCACCGCGCGCGCGAGGGCGCGGTTGCCCATGCTGTGCCCGATCACATACACGTTCTGGGCCCCCGTGCGGCCCAGAAAATCGATGAGGAAGACCGTCAAATTGCTTTGCGACCATTCGATATTGGCCTCGTCGACCAGATAGCCGGAGAGCGTACCCTGCGACGGCCAACTGTAAAACACGGGTGCGCCGTCGAAGCCCAGGTCGTAGCACATCTGGCCGCAGCGGCGCGCCGCGTCCTCGAAGCTGACGTTATAGCCATGCACGAAGAGGAAGGCGTTTTTACGCGCCGAAGCCTGGATGCGCGCCGACAGCTCGGTAAAATACGCATCCTTGTCTTGCACTGCGACGTCGAGCAAGACCACGTGCAGGGCCGGATCGCGGCGAAATTCAAGGCGCCACAAGGACGGCGATTCGAGCGCGCCCATGCGGTGGTCGCGGGGAATGCTGACATTGCAACTGCCATAGCTGAGCGGGGCCCGCTCGTTGCCGAAATGCCCGGCCGGGGGCTTGCCGTCGCAGCCATTGCGATCCGTGGCGAAATACACCTTGACGACGGCGTAATTGGCTTCCACTTCGGCCGGCTCCGACGCCAGTTCATAGAGCTTGTAGCCGGGCGGGACGGCCGGGATAGTGCGTGGCGGCTGCGCGTCCTTGAGCAAGGTGCGCGCCGCTTCCAGCACTTCGCCGTCGGCGCCCGCGTTGGCCGCCGATAATTGCTCGCTCAACTGCTGGCGGCGCGACACCGAGCCGGGATCGAGTTCCAGATTGGCGATGGCCTCGAGTATCAAGTCGCCGTTGACGAACTTGTTCGCTATGAGGTTTTTCAAGCGGGCGAAACTGCTCGCCAGCAAAAGGCGCGCCAATACGCGGGTGCTTTGCTCGACGGCGGAAACGATGGCGGAAGTAAGCAGATCCATACAGAACTCGCTGGCGCGACGATGGCGCGCATGACTATATGAAAACACGGCGACCCGGGCACGTCCAGCGCGCACGCGGCGGCCGCTGAAGCAGCGCAAACAAGGCGAAAATCAAGCCGCCCGGCGGGAACTTTCAACAGTGGCCGCCAAGGCAAGCGACGCTAGGTCTGCGCGTCGCCGAACTGTTGCGCCAGCGATTGCGGCGCGGCCGCGTCGCCAGCGCCCGCCGCTTGCCCGGGCGCGGTGACCCGCACCGGCTTGCTATTCATCCCCAATGCGGACAGCACATTGCTGCCGGTCTCGGGCGGAGCGTCCCAGACCGGGTCGGCGATGCCCTCGAAGACGCTTTTCAATTGCTGTCCCCAGGTGCTGCGCAGCATCTGGAAATACTGATTCCTTTCATCGATGGTCACGAAGCGGGTCAGCGCCAGGCGCCCGCTTTCATACACCAGCAAGTCGAGCGGCAAGCCCACCGATATATTCGAGCGCAGGGTCGAATCCATCGAGATCAAGGCGCATTTGGCCGCCTCGTCGAGCGAGGTGGACGGTGTCACGACGCGGTCGATGATGGGCTTGCCATACTTGGCCTCGCCGATCTGGAAATACGTGTTTTCATCGTGCGATTCGATGAAGTTGCCGGCCGAATACACCTGAAACAGGCGGCAGCGCTCGCCCTTGATCTGGCCGCCGAAGATGATGCTGACGTTGAAGTCGATGCCGCACTCGGCCAGGGCCTGGGCGTCGCGCCGGTGCACCGCGCGCACCGCCTCGCCCAAGATGCGGGCCGCCTCGTACATCGTGGGCGCGGTCCAGATGCTGCGCCCCTCGGCGTCCACTTGATCCGTGAGCAACTGGCGCACGGCTTGCGAAATCGACAAATTACCGGCGGTCATCAAGACCAGCATGCGTTCGCCGGGATTTTCAAATACGCTCATCTTGCGGAAAGTACCGACCTGGTCGACCCCCGCGTTGGTGCGGGAATCGGACAGGAACACCAGGCCGGCGTCGAGCCGCATGCCTACACAATAAGTCATAGTGACAACTTGCTCAATAAAGCGCTGATTTTACACGGGACCGGCCACCGCAACGCTAAATGGGCAAGATATGCACGTCCACGCTCAGGGTCTCTTCACCTCCCCCGCGGCGCACGCCGCGCACCGGCGCCGCCGAATCATAGTCGCGCCCGATCGCCAGACGGCAATACGCATCCGTCATCAGGCGCGCGTGGGTGACGTCGATGCTGACCCAGCCGGAAAAGTCGGCATCCTCGACCCAGGCGTCGACCCAGGCGTGGCTGGCGGCATGGCCGCTCGTTTCCGGATCGATATAGCCGGACACATAGCGCGCCGGAATGTCCCAGGCGTGGCAGCACGCCAGGAACAGGTGGGCGTGATCCTGGCACACGCCGCGTCCCAGTTGCAGCGCGTCGTCGGCGGTGGTGGTGACCATGGTGGCGCCGCTTTGGTAGGTGACGGCCGCGACGATGTGTTCGGCCAGGCGCATCAAATGGCGGGTGGCGGCCGGCGTTGGCCGATCCGGCAAGCAGCCGCCGGCCAGCGCCAGGACGGCGGGCCCGGCTGCGGTAAGCCGGGTCGGCACCGTGAATAATAGGGGCGACAGGGTTTCCCGGGTCAGCAGCCGGCCCTGGTAGGGGTAGATGGTCTCCACCGTGCCGCGCGCGACAATGGCGAGCGCGTCGTGGCGGCCGTTGATGGTCAGCATGTGCGACAGATTGCCGTAGGCGTCAGTGTAGGCATGGCACTGCCCCGGCGTCGCCAGATGCCAGGACAACACTCTTTGCTGCGGCTCGGCGCGCGGCGTCAGGTGCAATTGCTGGATGGTGTAGGCCAGCGCGGCGCTGTAAGCGTAACGGGTTTCGTGAAGTATGGATAATTGCATCATGCGCCCAGGGGAACGAGAAAATCGCGGCTGACCCGGTTGCCCAGCTCGTAAATATTGCCAAGGAATGTGGTCAGGGTATCGTGCAGGCCGGCCGCCAGGATGTCGTCGATGTGGCCGAATTTCAACTCCGCATGCAGCTTGCCGGCGAAGCGCTCCGTCCCGGAAGAGGCTTCGTTGCGCACTTCGCGCAGATTGTTGACCACCTCGTCCATGCAGGCCAGCAGGGAGCG
>DMYQ01000113.1:3615-6721 GCA_003482555.1 Janthinobacterium sp.
TTCAGCATGGTGCCCAGGGTGACCCCGCGCGACAGGTGGGAGCGGTATTTGACCCACTCGAAAAACTGGCTGGGGTCGCTTTGCAGCAGGCCGCTGTCGAGGCGCTCCTGCATGTCGAGCCAGGTC
Source organism: Janthinobacterium sp. (assembly GCA_003482555.1). Lineage (GTDB taxonomy): Bacteria > Pseudomonadota > Gammaproteobacteria > Burkholderiales > Burkholderiaceae_D > Janthinobacterium. The sequence goes on from DMYQ01000113.1 coordinate 3,742, forward strand.
TGGTTCTGGATTTCCCACATTTCCGTGGTCAGGGTGCCGCGTACCGCGCGCGCGTTTTCGCGCGCCTCGGTCAGGCAGGCGGCGATCGAGGATGGGTTGTCGGGGTCGCGCACCATGAAGTCGAGCACGTCGGCCGCGTCGAAGAGGCCATATTTGTCGTCGAAGGCGCTTTGCAACTCGGAAATACCGAGCGTGGCGCGCCAGCCTTGCTCGGCGTCTTCGGCCGACTGCGGCAGCATGGCCGTTTGCACATTGACGTCCAGCATGCGCGCCGTGTTTTCGGCGCGCTCGGTGTAGCGCGCCATCCAGAACAGGTGGTCGGCGGTGCGGCTCAGCATGATATATCTCCCAGGTAAGAACTCGAAGCTTCGAGTATCCAGGTATCCTTGGTGCCGCCGCCCTGCGACGAGTTGACCACCAATGAACCCTCTTGCAGCGCCACGCGGGTCAAGCCGCCCGGCACCATGGAAATGGTTTTCCCCGACAGCACGAAGGGGCGCAAATCGATGTGGCGCGGCGCAATACCGTTTTCCACATAGGTCGGACAGGCCGACAGGGCCAGGGTTGGCTGGGCGATATAACCACTCGGATTGGCCAGCAGGCGGCGCCGGAAGTCGTCGATTTGCTGGCGGCTGGCGGCCGGCCCCACCAGCATGCCGTAACCGCCGGCGCCATGCACTTCCTTGACCACCAGTTCGGCCAGATGGGCCAGGGTGTAGGCCAGGTCGGCCGGTTTGCGGCACTGGTAGGTGGGCACGTTGTTGAGGATGGGCTCCGCGGACAGGTAAAAGCGGATCATGTCCGGCACGAAGGGGTAGATCGATTTGTCGTCGGCCACGCCGGTACCGATGGCGTTGGCCAGGGTGACGCGACCGGCCCGGTACACCGACAGCAGGCCCGGCACGCCGAGCGTGGAATCGGCGCGGAAGGCGAGCGGGTCGAGGAAGTCATCGTCCATGCGCCGGTAAATCACGTCGACCCGCTTCGGTCCGCGCGTGGTACGCATGTAGACGGCGTTGTCGTTGACGAACAAATCCTTGCCCTCGACCAGTTCCACGCCCATTTGCTGGGCCAGGAAGGCGTGCTCGAAATAGGCCGAGTTATACATGCCTGGCGTCATGACGACGACGGTGGGGTCGTCCACGCCTTGCGGCGCCACCGAGCGCAGATTGTCCAGCAGCAAATCGGGATAGTGGTCGACCGGGGCGATCCGGTTGCGCGCGAACAGCTCGGGGAAGAGGCGCATCATCATCTTGCGGTCTTCCAGCATGTAGGACACGCCCGAGGGCACGCGCAGATTATCTTCCAGCACATAAAATTCGCCGGCGCCGGCGCGCACGATGTCGACCCCGGCGATGTGGGCATAGATGTCGGAGGCCACCGCGATGCCCTGCATTTCGGGGCGGTACTGGGCATTCTTGTAGATTTGCTCGGCCGGGATGATGCCGGCCTTGATGATGTTTTGCTCATGATAAATATCATGGATAAACATGTTCAAGGCTTGCACGCGCTGTACCAGGCCGCTTTGCAACTGGGCCCATTCGGCCGCGGGGATGATGCGCGGAATGGTATCGAAGGGGATCAGGCGCTCGGTGCCGGCCACGTCGCCATGCACGGCAAAGGTGATGCCGACGCGGCGAAAGGTCAAATCGGCCTCGGCCCGCTTGCGGGCCATGGTTTCCGGCGTCTGGCGCTGCAGCCACTGGTGGAATTCGCGGTAGTGTTCGCGGATATTCTCGGGCGCCTCCACGCCATCGGCGCGCATTTCATTGAAAAAATTTGCCATGTGAGATTCCCCGGTTGTGTACCTTGGCAACAGCAGGAAGCGTGCCAGGCCGCACGGGGGAAATAGCGGCACCGGCATGCGCGAGCGCCCGCATTTGGTGCGTTTGCTCTCCGCTTTGGGGCGCCGCGGCCATTCCGGATGGAAGGCGGGCGCGGCAGGGAGAGGAGGGGTCTTGTCGGGCTTACGAACCCGACTTGAAGGGCAGGGCGAGCAATTTGACCCACTGGCGATCCGCGGGATAGTGTGCGCGATCATCCACTCCGAGTTTTTGTGGTGCCGCGCCCGGCAAACGAAAGGTGCCGAAGAGTTGATCCCAGATGGATACTGTGGCGGCGTAGTTCTTGGCCTGTTCCGGATTTGCGCCATGGTGACAGCGGTGGAGCTCTGTGCCGACGAAGATGCGATTGAACCATCCCGCCCTGGCATCCACGTTGAAGTGCGACATCAAGCCTTGGAAACCATTGAACACCGAGGCGGCGAAGACGGCCTCCGCGGAGAAGTCGAACAAGATAGCCGGAAGCATCAGGATGACGCGGACGTAGGCGCTGTTGATGGGGTGTCCCACGGCGTGCATGAACACATAAACTTCGCCGGGAAGATGGTGGATCGCATGGGTTTTCCACAGCCAGCGGCCTAGCCATCCCTTGCCTTCGTGACTGTGACGGTGAACCCAATACCATACGAAGTCCGACAGCAGCAGGGCGCAGACCGCCTCGGCCTGCCAAGGGAGCGCGCTCTTATGGACAGGCAATCCTGAGTGATGGCTGGCAAACCATGTCAGGGCCAGCGTTGTCGCGGCAATAGCCGCGCCGTTGAAAGCAAGCATGGGCAAGTCCCGAGTGAGAAATGAGGTTTTTGTCATGTTCCACTCACGGCGCATCGGAGCGATGCGTTCGAAGGCGAGCATCACTGAGATCAAGGTCAAAAGGTAAAGCGGATAGGCCTTGCCGGGCGGCCCGAGCAAGCCGCCGACCTCCGCGTAGATAAAGGCCAGCGTTACGGCAAGGGCGAGCGGGTAAAAAATGTAATGCTTCCAGCGAGAATGCGCCACGACGATGGGTTTGGCGACCGTCTCCACGATGATTTCGGGCGAGCTCACGGGGCCTCCCAACGGATGATGTTCAGGACTGCGGAATTCCGGGCCTGCGAAAGCATGGGCAGGCTCGGGGAGATGGGTGCGGTGGCGAGGACGAT
>DMYQ01000218.1:0-687 GCA_003482555.1 Janthinobacterium sp.
GCGCGCGAAGTGATCACGTCGAATTTCCGCGCCACCTGCAACTGCTCCACGCGCATGGTGTGCACCGTCACATTGGCCAGGCCCAGCTCCGCTTTCACCTGGGTCAGGAAGGCGGTCTTCTTGTGCACCGTGTCTATCATCGACACCTTCATGTCGGGGCGGGCGATGGCCAGCACCATGCCCGGCAAGCCGCCGCCGGCGCCCACGTCGAGCACGTTGGCGGCGCCGGCGAAGGCGGATACGGCGGCCAGGGAATCGAGCACGTGCTGGGTCACCATCTGCATGGGGTCGCGCACCGAGGTCAGGTTATACACGGCGTTCCACTTGGCCAGCAGCGCCAGATAGTCGAGCAATTGCCCGATCTGCGCGCCGTCCAAGTCCAAGTTGAACTTCAGCTTCAGCTCGGCAACGCCCTTGTTCAGCACCTGTTCCAGCGCCGCGCGGTCGAAATGCTTCATTGCGCCACCTCGCCGGCGAAGGAATTGGCGCTAGCGGCGGCGCCGAATCCGCGTTTTTTCAGGTGCACCAGCAACAGCGAAATGGCGGCCGGTGTGACGCCGGAAATGCGCGAAGCCTGGCCCAGGGTTTCCGGGCGCTGGCTGTCGAGCTTTTGCCGCACTTCGATCGACAGCGCCGTGATGTCGAGGTAATTGAAACCTTCCGGCAGCTTCAGGTTTTCATAGTGCT
>DMYQ01000218.1:725-1624 GCA_003482555.1 Janthinobacterium sp.
TATTCCACGTTCGGGCGGCGCAGCAAGTCGGCCAGCGAATACTCGCGTTCAAGGGCCTGGCCGACGACGCGCTCCGATTCGGCCGCCGCCAGGATGCGCGGGTTGACCCAGGTGGAACGCAGGCGCTCCAGTTCCAGGGCCACGGCTTCGCGTTTCGTTTCGAAGCTTTGCCACTGGGCGTCGCCCACGCAACCGAGTGTGCGGCCGATTTCCGTCAGGCGCATGTCGGCATTGTCTTCGCGCAGGCTGAGGCGATATTCGGCGCGGCTGGTGAACATGCGGTAGGGTTCTTGCACGCCCTGGGTAATCAAGTCGTCGACCAGCACGCCCAGGTAAGCTTCGGAACGGCCCGGCACCCAGGCGTCGCGGCCTTGGGTCAGCAGCGCCGCGTTCAATCCGGCCAGCATGCCCTGGGCCGCGGCTTCTTCGTAACCGGTGGTGCCATTGATCTGGCCGGCAAAAAACAAGCCCGCCACGACCTTGGTTTCCAGCGATGCCTTCAGGCCGCGGGGGTCGAAATAGTCGTATTCGATGGCATAGCCGGGACGCAGGATGTGGGCGTTTTCCATGCCCTTCATCGATTGCACCAGGGCCACCTGGACATCGAAGGGCAGACTGGTCGAGATGCCGTTCGGATAAAACTCATTCGTCGTCAAGCCTTCCGGCTCGAGGAAAATCTGATGCGATTCCTTGCCGGCGAAGCGGTGGATCTTGTCTTCGATCGAAGGGCAATAGCGGGGGCCGACGCCTTCGATGACGCCGGTGTACATGGGGCTGCGATCCAGGCCGGCGCGGATGATGTCATGCGTGCGCGCATTCGTGTGCGTGACCCAGCACGGCACCTGGCGCGGATGCATGGCGGCCGTGCCCATCACGGAAAACACGGGCACCGGATCGAG
>DMYQ01000218.1:1892-2245 GCA_003482555.1 Janthinobacterium sp.
TGCCCCTTGCCGATGCCGCCGATGGAAGGGTTGCACGACATTTGACCGAGGGTCTCTATATTATGCGTCAACAGGAGAGTCTTCTGGCCCATGCGGGCGGAAGCGAGTGCCGCCTCGGTGCCGGCGTGACCGCCGCCGACAACGATGACGTCGAATTCAGTAGGAAATAGCATGATGGAATTGGTAAATGCGAGGAGATGAGCCCAGATTATAGAGTCTTTTTGCCGACGAGGCTCCTTGCTGCCCATATTTTAATCCCCAGCCGCCCGCTGTTCCACGTGAAACAATCAAGGGGGCGGAGATTTTCACCCCCAAATTGTTCCACGTGGAACAGCGCCAGCGAATCCTTCCCG
>DMYQ01000218.1:2392-4531 GCA_003482555.1 Janthinobacterium sp.
CCGGACTTGACCCCAGCTTGGAATTTCCACCATTTCACAGGAACCGCGATGAATGATTTTCCCGCTTTCGCTTTCAGTACTGTCGCCCACATCGTGTCCGAACTGGGCGCCGCCGGGAAACTGGGTGCGCACGTGGCGCAGCGCTTCCCAAACGTGCGCCGCGCCTTGCTGGTCACCGATCCGGGATTTCTGGCCACCGGTCTGGTCGACGCGCCTTCGCGTAGCCTGGAAGCGGCCAATGTCGCCGTTGCCGTATTTTCCGGTGTGGTGGCTGATCCACCGGAAAATGTGGTCTTGGCCGCCGTTGCCGCCGCGCGCGCCGCAGGCGCCGAGCTCATCGTCGGCATCGGCGGCGGCAGCGCCATGGACGTGGCCAAGCTGGCCGCAGTGCTGGCGGCCGCGGCCCAGGACTTGCCCGCGATCTATGGCATCGGCAATGTGAGCGGGCCACGCCTGCCGCTGGCGCTCGTTCCGACCACGGCCGGCACCGGATCCGAAGTCACGAATATCGCCATCGTCACCACCGGTGCCAGCACCAAGACGGGCGTCGTCGCGCCCCAGTTGTACGCCGACATCGCCATCCTCGATGCCGAACTGACCCTGGGCTTGCCGCCCGCCGTCACGGCCGCGACCGGTATCGATGCGATGGTGCATGCGATCGAAGCCTACACGAGCATCCATAAAAAGAATCCCCTGTCGGATATGTTCGCGCGCCAAGCCTTGACGCTGCTGTCGGCCAATCTTTTGGCCGCTTGCGCGAATGGCGCAGATCTGGCCGCCCGCCAAGCCATGCTGCTGGGCGCGATGCTGGCCGGACAGGCGTTTTCCAATGCGCCGGTGGCTGCCGTCCACGCCCTCGCCTACCCGATCGGCGGACTGTTTCACGTGCCACATGGGCTGTCGAATTCACTGGTGCTGCCGCATGTGCTGCGCTTTAACCTGCCCCAGGCGGCGCCCCTGTACGCGCAACTGGCCGCCATTGTCGCGCCCGCAGCCGACGGCAGCGAAGAAGCGCGCGCGGGCGCCTTGATTGTTGCGATGCAACAAATCATCGCGGGCAGCGGCATCGAAACAGGCTTGCGCCAGGTCGGCGTCAAGGAATCCGACCTGGACCGCATGGCTGCTGATGCGATGTTGCAGACCCGCTTGCTCGGCAATAATCCGCGCCCGGTGACCTGGACGGACGCCCGCGCGATCTACGCCGCCGCCCTGTAAATCGCGCGCGCCGCACGCCGCCAGGACGGCCCCGAATCATCCGCGGGCCCCGGTCTTTGCGCGTAGAATCAATCACGCCTCTTTCACCCGGGAACTGTTCATGATTCCAATTAATACAGAGAGTTCGCACAGCAACCATGGCGAAAATGGCGAACTGGCCGGCTGCGGCGCTTGCCGCGACGGCAGCGAGATCGGCTTCGAATTCGAATATGCCTATCAACCCATCGTCGAAGTTTCCAGCCGTTCTATCTACGCCCACGAAGCCCTGGTGCGCGGCCCGCGCGGCGAATCGGCCGCATCCGTACTGGCCCGGGTCAACGACGAGAACCGCTACCGCTTCGACCAGGCGTGCCGGGTCAAGGCGGTCGCCGGCGCGGCCAAGCTGGACATGCTGGAATTTCTATCGATTAATTTCCTGCCGAATGCCGTGTACCGGCCCGAGGTGTGCATCCGCAGCACCTTCGAAGCGGCGCGCGTCCACAATTTTCCCATCGCTAAAATCATCTTCGAAGTCACCGAAGGCGAAAAGGTGCAGGATCGCGCCCACCTGGTGAATATCTTCGAGGCTTACCGCCGCTTCGGCTTCCAGACCGCGATCGATGATTTCGGCGCCGGATACGCGGGCTTGAATCTGCTGTCCGAGTACCAACCCGACATCATCAAGATCGATATGGATCTGGTGCGCGGCATCGACCGCAATCCCGCGCGCAAGGCGATCGTGCGCGGCATCACCGCCATCTGCGCCGAACTCGGCATCCGCGTATTGGCCGAGGGCATCGAGACGCGCGCCGAACGCGACTTTCTGATCGCGGTGGGCATCGACTTGATGCAGGGCTACTGGTTTTGCAAACCCGTGTTCCAGGGACTGGGTAGCATCCCGCCCGCCGCCTGGGAATAAAAACCACGTGAAACACTCGCCGCCGG
>DMYQ01000218.1:4733-8388 GCA_003482555.1 Janthinobacterium sp.
AGACGGTGCGTCGACTTCGTCGTGTCGCGCCTCACTTCACAATCCGTAGCAAAAAGTCCTTCGTGATCGTCTGACTCGGCTCCGGAGCGATGACTCTCAAAGTGAAGCGATAATCGTCCGCTATCGCGTCTTTGCCGGGGAAGGTCAACACTCCGTCAATCCCATTCTGTGCCGACACGATGCGGGTGTTGAGCGGCACTTTGCCCGACACGATGGACCAGGCGTATGGGCCGGCGCCTGGCATCCCGGCAAGAAACAAGGTTTCCTTGTAGTCGCGCCCCGCCGCGCCATCGGGAAGCTTGTTGAGGATGATGTCCGAGATGGCGAAAGGCGGCCGTTGGCTTGCCGCCGTATCGGGCACGAGGCGGCCCAGCGTCGTTTGAAACATGGTCTTGGTCCTCTCCCAGATTTCCAGGTAATCGGCATATTCCTTCTGGGCTTGCGACAAGACCCCGTCCACCGTCCATGTCACGACGTTGGTGCCCGCCAGCGTAGACCTGGCCGCCTCGTTGAGTTCGCGCAATTTCCTTTCCGACTCGATCAACTTGCCTATCTGTTCATCCAAGTCCGAGATGGATGGCGGCGCGACCAATTTTCCAGCCACGTAGACGACCTGGCTCAGACCAAGAATGCCGAGCAGTGATTGGGGAATTTCAAACGAACTCAAGTCATTGACTTGCGCGCCGACGCTGATCAGCGAGATCCCGACGACCACGCTGAAGCAAATCATCTGGAAGCGATACACGTCGAACGCGCCGTTGGTCGTGAAAATGTCTTTCCACTTCGCCGCATTGACCTCGGCGATGCCGCCGGGCGGCAGCCAGCCACGAATGATGAGCCAGGCCCAGTTATCAAAGCTCACACGGTTTTTCGTCACTTCCGCGCCGGCCGCCGCCGTGGCGCCGACGCCTGAAATTCCCATCAGCAGCAAGACGGTCGAGGACAGGCCGCTCAAGTGTCCGGTCATTAACCAGCTATACAGGACGACGCCGAAGACGATGACGGACACGAACAGCACCTGCAGATTGGTGGCGTTGCCGAGTCCGTTTCCCCCCGCTGACAACACGACCGGGTTGAAGAGGTGCGCCCACACCGTCATGTAATTGGTCCCGACCAAGGGACCATGGCCATGGTCGATCTTGGCCGATGGATTCACCATTGACGCTTTCAGCCGATCCGCCCAGCCGGGCGTGCCGCCGGAGCCGTGCCCGGCGGGCCGCGCGCCGATCAATTTTCCAGCGTCGTCGTAGACCCGCTGGGTCTGATGCGCCCGGTATGTCGCCACGGCGGCCAGGATATAGGCGATCAAACACGCGACTATCGCCAGCAGCGCCGCCCAGCGTTTGTTGACGATTATCGTCTCGAACGATCCGATCACTCGGGCATCGCGTCCGTCGGCACCCGCCGCCCCTATCACGTAGAGTCGGGCGTGTCGGCGCCACGCCAGGCCAAGGTCCATATTCGCGTCGAGACGAAGAAGGGTTTTTCCCTCGGGCAGCTCATTTCGTTTGAAGTCCGTGCCGGGCGATGCGTCGGTCCCGCGCGTGGCGGCCTCCGGCCATACGTCGCTTGGCGAAATCGGAATGCTCAGGTCATCGGAAGATTCCCCGCCGCTAATCCATGCCCGATAAGTCAGACGCTCGACCGGCGGCCCCTCTTTCGACGTGTTGTCCTTATCTGCGAACGGCTTGAATACCAGCAGATTAAAGGGACCACTGGAGGGAATGAAGTCGTTTGGGCTGGCGACGCGAACGTGCTCGAGATAGGGGGCAAGGATTTTGACGTTGCTGGCGACGGCCAGGGACGCCTGCGGGCTCCAATTTTCCTCGAGCCGCGGTTTCGATGGCTGCTCCGTCAGTGCCCCCGGCGCGGCGCCGCCATTCGAATGCAAGTCCGGAGCGGCGCCTGGAGCGGCGACTGTCTGGAGACAATCCGGGCATTTTTCCGCCGTCTGTGAGCGGGTCCGGGCGACGCAGGTGTTTTGCAGGAGCGCCCCCACCATGAATAGACCGATTGCCAGCTCCTTGTTCATTTGGCAGCTTCCTTTGCTGGGCGGTGAGGACTTTCTCGTGGAAATCGCGTATCGAATATCTGCGCCTCGCCGCGTGATCTTCGACAAGCAGGAATCGGACCAAGCCACGCCGCATTATTAAAATATCAAACAAATCAATGGCTTGAAGATTTCGCGACGTGCGGCCCATGCCATGAATGTAAGAATTTCCGACAGCATGCGGAGCGCGGCCCGGTCCGGAATAAGGGGTCTGAGGTGCAGTGGAACGGAAAACCGGGTTAAGAAAAAATCCGTGATCCGTAAGCGGCACGGCAACACCGGCATTGCATAAAAAAACAGGCCGTTAATACTTTCGCGTCTATGTGTCATTTCTGGCCGTATCCTGGTTGTCTGTTGCCGCTCTACTCATCGCTGGCCGGGTTGCGCAATGGCCGCAGCTCACCCTTGGCCACCGCGTCCTGCACCGAGAACGAATACCGGCCCAGCATGTTTATGTGCTCAAGCAGCAACGGCGACAGCCTCGCCACGTCCTCATCACGCTCCTCGAAGCCGCCCGCGCGCAGCTGGTTCAATGCGGCCTCCATGTAGCTTGTGTTACACAGCACGATCATATTGAGCACCAGGCCGAGCGCACCGAGCTGGTCTTCCTGGCCTTCGCGATAGTGCTGGCGCAGTTCGCCGCGCTTTCCGTGAAAGACAGCGCGGGCGACGCTATGCCGCCCCTCGCCTCGCTTGAGCTGGGTCAGCGTGCCCCGGTGCTTGGCTTCGTCATCGATGTAGGTCAGTGTATGCAAGGTTTTGTCGATGCGGCCGAACTCGGCGATGGCCTGGGCTAGTCTGGTCGGGCGTTCACCAACCTGTAGCGTACGCATGATGCCGGCAGCGAGCACCCGGCCGAGCTTGAGCGAGCCGGCCAGGCGCAGCATGTCACCCCAATGCGGTTCGATCTTCTGGAGGCTGATATTGTGTCCGGATACAGAATTCAGCAACCCGTAGTCGGCCTCAATGTCGATTCGCCAGAAGCGCGTGCCGCCGACATCAGCCAGACGCGGGCTAAAACGGTATCCAAGCGGGCGGAATCGTCCGAAAACCACGTCGCTGTACGCGCCCGTGTCCGTCATGATCTGGGTCGGCTGAAGGTCTGTCTGCTGTTCCAGGACGACGGCCAGGAGGACCAGGCTGTCGCACCATCCCGGAAAAATCACCGATGAGGAACTGGAACGGGAGAAAGGTGGTAGCGGCCTGCGCTATTGCTTCGATATTCGAAACGGCAAAGTCACGCAGGAAGTAGGTGTCGATGCCAAAACTGGCAAACTGTTGGAGAACGCGCCAGAAGGACACAACCCGGACTAACTGGCTGGTGAGTTGCTGCCGCGAAAAACGGCTGTGGCCTATGCCTGGGCTAAGTTTGTCCGGGCACACTTGCCTCAAAATCCACTCGCCAATGGCCGGACAAGCCCATGAATATGCTAACCAGACCTTCCGCATCAAACTTGCTCAACAAGGTCCCTGAAGTAACGCTCTCGTTCTGGATTATCAAGATTATGTCCACGACGGTCGGAGAAACCGGTGCCGACTTTCTGGCTGTCAACGCAGGCTTCGGCCAAGGCGTGACTCGTGGAGTGATGGGTGCGCTGTTGGCTG
>DMYQ01000019.1:0-734 GCA_003482555.1 Janthinobacterium sp.
TCAGCGTTCAGCGTTTGATGCGGCCCGGTTCGGCGAAGCGGTCGACGAAGACATTCAAGGCCTCGGCCGACGCCAGCACTTCCTGGGCCACGTCGTTGAGCTTGCGGCGCTGGCTGCGCGCATGGTCGCGCAAGACGGTGAAGGCGGTGTCGCGGTCGGTCTTGTAACGCTCCATCAGCACACCGATCGCCATGCCGATTTCGCGCCCCGACCGCAGGGCGTGGGTCAGCTTGATCTCGGTTTCGCGCAACTGGCGGATTTCATCGCCGCGCGCCAGCGCCGCCGCGATGGAGGGCGACAGCTGCGCCATATCGATCGGTTTCACCAGGTAGCCCACGGCGCCGTAGGCGGCCGCCTGTTTCACCATCTCGGCGTTTTCGCTGGCCGACAGGAACATCAAGGGCACCGAAGTCTCGGCTTGCATGCGGCGCGCCAGTTCCAGCCCCGACATGCCGGGCATGGAAATGTCGAGCAGGGCCAGATCCGGTTCGTGGCCCGTTTCGGCCAGCATGTCGAGCGCCATCTGGCCGGAAGTGGCCATGCGCGTGTCGTGGCCGGCGCGCTGCAAGAACTGGCTCAGCAGGCCGAGGATGAGCATGTCGTCGTCGACCAGCAGGATCAGGCGTTTGGTGACGATGGGAGGGACGGTATCGTGGCTGCTCATGGTGGGTTGGTCTTTCATGCGGGTCAAGGGGGAATTCGGGCGCCGCCCGGGTGGCCGGCGCATCGGGCGC
>DMYQ01000019.1:926-3338 GCA_003482555.1 Janthinobacterium sp.
AATCGGGCGCTAATCGGGGAGTTAATCCGGTGCGGCACCCGTTTGTGTCAGGCGCAGCACTTCTTCCAGGTTCAACAGGCGCAGCATCAGGGCGCCGGCGCGCTCGCGGTCGCCCAGGGTCTGTTCCAGCGCGCGCGACAGTTCGGTCACGCGCGGATAGCCGAAGGAGCCGGCCGAGCCCTTCAGCATGTGCGCCAGGCTCTTCACTTCTTCCCACTGGCCGGCCGCGATCAGCGCCTGCAGGCTGGCCAGCCGTTCCGGCAGGGTACTCTCGAAGGCGCGCCGGATGTCGGCGTAGGCGTCGAACTCTTCGGGCGGCGTGTCCGGCACATCCGGCGCCACCCTTTGCCCCAGCAACTCGGCCAGGCAGGCGCTCAGCAGCGAAAAGTCGATCGGCTTGCCGACGCAGCGGGTGCAACCGACCTCCAGGTAGCGCTGGACGTCCTCGGCCATGACGTTGGCCGTCAAGGCCACGATCGGCCGTCCGAAGCCGGCCGCGCGCAAGGCTTGCGTGGCACCGACGCCGTCCAGCACCGGCATTTGCACATCCATCAAGATCAAGTCGTATGCGCCTTCCAGCGCTTCGCGCACGGCCTGCTCGCCATCCTCGACGGCGACGAAATCCAGGCCCAGGCGGCTCAGGAAGGCGCCGATCAGGCGCCGGTTGTCGGGTCCGTCCTCGGCCAGCAGCACGCGCCCGCGCAAGTGCCGCAGCGGCTGGGCCGGCGTCGGCGCCGCGGCCGTCTCGGGCGCGCGGCTCAGCCAGGGTGTGCCGGCCACGGCGGGGGCGGCGATGCGCGCCTCGAACACGGAGCCGCGCCCCGGCTCGCTGCTCGCCGACACGACGCCGCCCATCTTGCCGGCCAGTTGACGCACCAGGTACAGGCCCAGGCCCGTGCCCCCGTATTTGCGGGCGATGGTGCCGTCGGCCTGGGAAAAGGGCGTGAACAGCAGCGCCAGTTGCGACGCCGAGATGCCGATGCCGGTATCGCTGACGCGGCACTGCAGGTGCTCGCCGCGCTTGTCGTAAGAGATGGTCACGCTCACGCTGCCCAGGTCGGTGAACTTGATGGCGTTGCTGCACAAATTGAAGAGGATCTGTTTCCAGCGCGTGGGGTCGGCCATCACCTGGGCCGGCAGCGGATAGTCGACCTGGAACAGGAAGGCCACGCCCTTGCTGCGGGCCTGGGCGCCCATCATGGAATCGACGCTGCCAGCGACGTCGAGCGGCGAAAAGGCCAGCCGCTCGAGCGGCAGGCGCCCCGCTTCGATCTTGGAAATGTCGAGGATGTCGTTAATGATGCTCAAGAGGTGGCGGCCGTTGCGCACGATGATGTGGCCGGCCTCGCCATCGAGCAATTCGGCAAAGCCGATGATGGCCGTCAGCGGAGTGCGAATTTCGTGGCTCATCATGGCCAGGAATTCGGACTTGGCGTGGCTGGCCGCCTCGGCCTCGCCCTTCAGGCGCAGGGTGGCGTCCATGTCGGATTCGCGCCGCCTGAGCGACTTGAGCAGCAACAGGAAGGCGATCACGATGGCCACCATGCTGCAACCGGCGATGACGGAAATGATGGCGGCGAACCGGCGCCACTGGGCCAGGAACAGGTCTTCGGTGACGGTGATGTTGATCACCAGCGGGTATTTGTCGACCAGGCGCGGCGCGCCCAGGCGCAGCACGGCGCGGCCCTGGTCGGCAAAACGGGGCGACGAGGTCAGGCGCGTCGCCGTGGTCTTCTTCATTTCCTCGATCACGGCGTGGGAAGAACCCGTGTTATTCACCTTGCCCATCAAGGCATCGGCCCGCGGCCAGCGCGCCAGCACCGTGAAGTCGCGCCGGTACAGGGTGATCGAAGCGCCCTCGCCGAGGCTGATCTTGCGGTAGAAATCGCTAAGGAAATCGCTGGACACGCCCACCAGCACCATGCCGATGAATTCGCCGTGCGCCCCGTTCAGGCGCCGGCTCAGGTAAAACGTCCATTGATTATTGCCCTTGTTACGCACAGGTTTACTGATGAAGACACCCAGATTGGCGTTTTTTAAGTGTTCCTGGAAATAATCGCGGTCGGCCAGGTTGATCTTTGGCGCGGGATAGGCGCGCGTAAAGTTGAGCACGTCGCCGTTGGCGGCGACGATGGTGGCGACGTCGATCTGCGGCGCCGCCTTTTGCTTGTCGCGCATGCCGCGGTAAACGTCGGCGCCGGCCATTTTCCGGCGCAGCTCGGCGGCGTCCTTGACGTCGGCCGCCCGCGCCGCTTCGGCGACGCTGTCGAGTATCAGATAGGCGGCCGTGATTTCCTGCGAGGTTTGCTCGGCCAGGATGAGGGAGAGATTGCTTAATTGCTGACGCCTCTCGGCGATGGCTTGCTCGCGGCGCGACCCAGATCGAGATGCCCGACGACGACAGGATGGCGC
>DMYQ01000216.1 GCA_003482555.1 Janthinobacterium sp.
CTGTACTGGATGGGGTACCCGATCTCGCGCAGCGGCGTGATCCTCAATATCGGCCAATACCAGTTGTTGGTCGCCGACGCTTGCGCCGGTCTCAACTCCCTGTTCACCTTGGAAGCGTTGGGTTTGCTGTACATGAATATGGTGCGTCACCCCTCGGTGGTGCGCAACGCGGTGCTGGGGGCCTTGATCATTCCGATCTCGTTTGCCGCCAATACCATCCGCATCGTCTTCCTGGCCCTGATCACCTACTATATGGGAGATGCGGCCGGCCAGGGTTTCCTGCACGCGTTTTCGGGCATGGTTTTGTTCCTCAGCGCACTGATGCTGATCATCGGCGTCGATGGACTGCTCAGCCGCCTGGTGCGTTCGCGCCACGCCGAGGCCCCGTTGCCAGCGGCGCCCAAGGGGCCGTCAATGGCCACCTTGTGGGGACGCAATACGGTGATCGAATTCGCACCGGCCTGGGGCATGTTGGCCGCCATGTTGCTTGCGGTGGCGGTCGCGCATGTGCTGACACCGGTGTTTGACCAGAGCAAACCCTTTGCCCGCCTTGAGCAGAGCGTGCCCAAGCGCTTCGGCGACTGGACCGAAATCCCTTCCACCGTGGTGCAGGCCGATCTGGCGACGACGCCGGAAGGGGCCACCGATTCCAACCAGCCTTACGACGACGTGCTGATGCGCACCTATGTCAACGGCGCCGGCGAGCAGGTCATGTTGGCGCTCGCTTACGCCAAGGAACAGCGCCAGGACGTGAAAGTCCACTTGCCGGAAATCTGTTATCAGGCTGGCGGTTACAAGGTGGTCAACCTGACGCCGACGTCGCTGGCGGTGTTGCCCGGCGCCGTCTCGATTCCCGGAAAACATATGCTGGCAACGAATAACAACCGCAGTGAAGCGGTCACTTACTGGGTCAGGATAGGCGACGGTTACCCGCGCGGCGGCATGGCCGCCCGCATGAAAATTTTCCGCGACGGCATGGCTGGCAAGGTGGTGGACGGCATCCTGGTGCGCGCCTCCATGCAGATCCGCGATGAAGCCGAAGCGGCCAATTCCTACGCGGTTCAGGAAGGCTTCCTGAAGCAACTGGTCGCCGCCGTCGTTCCCGACGACAAACAGCTTGTTGCGGTAGCTCAGCGATGAGCGCTCGCGAAGGAACGCGGCCGGCCGCGGGCATGAACGTACGACTGGCCGATCTGTCGGGCGCGTTTCGTAAAACCCTGATGACGACGGTGGGTATCACCGTCATCAGTTTCATTTCGTCCGTGATTACGGCCCGCATTCTGGGGCCGGAAGGCCGCGGCTTGCTGTCGGCGGCGCTGATGATAGGCTCCCTGGCCGCTGGCGTGTCGCAACTGGGCCTGGCGAACAGCTTTGTCTACCATTTCGGCGCCGCGCGCGCATTTCCCTACCTGCGCCTCCTGTTCGCCTCCCTGGTGGCGGTCGGCCTCGTTGCCGCCGCGCTGGCGTGGGGCGGGGTGCATTTGAGCGACAAGCCGCAATTGGGGCTGGTGCTGCCGGGCATTTTGGCGCTGGCGCTGTGCATGGCCACGCAAACCTATTTTTTCTCCCTGGCGCAACTGCACGCGGATTTACATTTTTTTAATCAGCTGCGTTTCAGCCTGGTGCTGTTCAATCTCGTGCTGCTGTTGCCCGTGGTTTGGATATTCGATACAGTGACCTTCCAGCAATTGCTGTATGCGCAATTGCTGGTGGCCGCAGGCCTGACCCTGGCCGGCTTGTACTGGGCCCGCAAGCATCGGGTCTGGCGCTTGAACGAGGCGGGCGAAGCGAGTGAGGCGGGCGCGCCGGCCGCTCCGGTCGAGATCGTGCGTTACGGCTTGCACCAGCACGGCACCGTTTTGCTCGGTCTGCTGTTACTGAACTACGACAAGCTGGTGCTGCTCAATCGGGGCAGCCTGGTGGAATACGGCTACTATGCGCTGGCGTTTGGCACATCGCGCCTGATCGGCGCCGTGCAAGACGCCGTCGCCGTGGCCCTGTATGCGCGCTTCGCCGGCAAGGACATCGAACAATTGGGCGAAAAAGTCCGCACCGCCTTCCGTCTGACCTTTTTGCCGATGTTGTTACTGGCCGCCATCGGCGCCGCCCTGTCACCCTGGCTCATCGTCGGCGTGTATGGACATAAATACGCCGCCATGGCGCTGCCGTTTGCCATCCTTCTGTTCGAGTGTGTGATCGGTGGCGCCAGCTGGACCCTGGCGCAGCGTTTCAACGCCGGTGGACGGCCGGGACTGGTTCTCGTGCGGCAATTCATTTCGGTGGTGCCAGTCTTTGCCGCGATGCCGTTCTTGCCCGAGAAAAATGTCTATGTGTATCTGGCCTTGTTGATGCTGGCCGGCGCCAGCCTGCGCCTGGCCGTGACGATGATCATGTATCCCGGTAGTCTGAAAGAACCGGTCCCCAGCGTCATTCCGACGCGGCAAGACTTGCGCATGGTGCGGGCCCTGTTGACACGCTCGGGTAAAAAATGATGTCCGCTCGGCGGCGCCGGAACCGGGGCGTGACGATGAATTCACAGGAGTGATGAAGTGGCCAAGATCGATGTATTGTTGCCAGTAAAGAATGGACTGGATTTTCTGGCGGAGTCGCTCGACAGCATTCTCGCGCAAACCGTCGGCGACTGGCGCCTGCTGGTGCTCGATCACGGCTCCACCGATGGCAGCCTGGCATTGGCGCAGTCGTATGCGGCGCGCGACGCGCGCGTGGAAGTGCATGCCTTTCCCGAGGCGAAAGGTTTGGCCGGCTTGCTCAACCGCGGCCTGGATTTGTGCGAGGGCGAATACGTGATGCGCCACGACGCCGATGACATCTGCTATCCCGAGCGCATGGCGATCACCCTGGCCGCCTTCGAGGCCGAACCGGACTGTATCGCCATCGGCGGCCAGTCCGACGTGATCGACGCCGACGGCGCCGACAGCGGTTACATGGGCGTGCGCATCGGTCGCGCGCGCGTTGCCGCCGCTGGCATGTTTTGCAACCCGATGGCACATCCGACGGTGACGCTGCGGCATGCGGACATCAAGCGCCTGGGTGTGCGCTACGGGATCGATTTCCTGAAGGCCTTGCCGGAAGGAAAACGCATCGAGGTGCCGGCGCTGGCGGAAGACTATTTCCTGTTCGGTCAACTGGCCATCCTGGGGAAATGTATGAACGTGCCGCAGCGCCTGATACGCTACCGGCGGCACGGCAATAACGTCAGCGCCACCCGTTTTCACGAACAGATGGAAGTGTCGCTGACGATTTCGCGCTACCTGGCGCGCTCGTTTTGCGCCATCCACGATTTGCCGTGGTTCGACCCGGCACCGTTTTGCAATCACGGCGGCATGTTGTTCGAGGTCGACCCGGACGTCGATCTGGACGCCGAGTTCGCGCGCATGGCGGACGTATTGCGCCGCGGCCTGGGCGATTCCCCTGAATTGGAGCGCGAATTGCGTTTTCGGCGCGTCATTGCGACCCGCCTGGGCGCGCGTCTGTTGTGGCGTTATGCGCGTTTCCGCGCCGCCGAGACGCCGGAAAGCGGTGAGTGGGGGGCCGTGCGTTCCTGGCTGGTGCGCGTCTTGCCCGGCAAACTGCGCATGCGCGTGGCCGCCGAACTGGCCACTTAAGGCCTAAGGCGTAAAGGCGGCCGGCTCCGCGGGAGCGCGGGCGCGGGATGTAAGGTATGGACAGTCAACTTTGTTTCGCCTGGAACCAGAGTTTCCAGCAACTCCGGTAATTTTTCTTTTAGGTGTATGTCCATGTTAGCCCTGTTAAAAAATCCTTTCCGACAATCGAATCTCATCATTGCCGCCATCCTGGTGCTGGCCTTGCTGATCGGAGCCGCCATGCCCATCTACGCCGGCATGATGGATGACCAGATCGCCAAGTTGGCGGCCCTGCCGGCTATGCTCTTGTTCGCCATCCTGTTGCTGTACGATCGCAAGTTGACCTTAACCTTGATTATTCTGGTGCGCGCGGGCGGCGACAATATTCTGGAGTTGACCCGGTTTTCCCTGGGTGGCTATCAGATCGGGGTTGGTGGCCTGATCAATGCGGCCGTGATCCTCATTTCCATCATGTTGATGCTGGAGCGGCCTAAAACGCTGAGCAAGAATGTCGTCGTCGTCTGGAGTGTTTTCCTCTTGCTTTCCCTTTACGGCATCCTGGTGTCGCCGGCCAAACCGGAAGCCCTGCGTTCCTGGCTGGCCCTGCTGTCTTATTTTTCCATCTTTTCCAGCGCCTTTCACTTTATTAACAACAAGGAAGACTTCAGGTTTTGCGTCAAGCTGGCCCTGTTTTCATCGGCGCTGCCGGTGCTCTACTCCTTCATCGATATCGCGCTCAACCACGGGCAGGGCGGCGAAGAGGGATTCCGCTTGCGCAGCACATTCAGCCACCCGAACGTGCTGGCCTTTTATCTGACCCTGATCATCCCGATGACTTTTTATATATTGAAAAGCATGCCGGTGGGGAAAAATGGATTGACGCGGCTATTTTTGGGCTGCTACCTGTTTCTGTTGCTGGGGCTGCTCATCCTGACCAAGACCCGCAGCGCCTGGATTGCCTGCGTGATCACCTTTGCCCTGTACGGCGTGTTTTTCGAGCGCCGCTATCTGGTCTACATGGTGGTGCTGGGCGTCGTCGCCCTGTTTATCCCCGGCGTGGCCGACCGCTTGTCCGATCTCGGGTCCGGCAACGAGGTCGTGACCTACGGAAAACTCAACTCCTTCGCATGGCGCGTCTATATCTGGGAGTCGGCCTGGCACTGGGCCGGTCCCTCCCATTATTTGCAAGGTTATGGCTTGCAATCGTTTAAAGAATTGTCGATCGTCTTCTTTCCATCGGCGGGTAAATTGAAATGGGGCGCGCACAGCGTGTATGTGCAACTGCTGTTTGAAATGGGTTTGCTCGGCGTCGGCATTTTCCTGTACCTGTATGTCCAGGTGTTGCGCGAATTCCGGAAATTGTTTTCGTTCGACCGTTTGGCGGGCTTTTTTCTGGTTCTCGTGGTGCTCAATTTCCTGATCTGTGCCTTCAGCGACAATATGCTCGACTACTTGTCCTTCAATTGGTATCTGTGGTTTATCCTCGGTGCCGGTTGCGCATTCGTCCAGACCCATGCGGCCCCAGTCCGGGCCCAGGCCGCTCCCTTCGCCGCTCAAGGCTGAGGCGAGCGCCGCCCAAGTCGGGCGGACATGGGTGGGCCCTTCCTTTGATAAAGAAGATAATCAGTGACAATTGACAATAAATTCAACAATGCGGCGCAAGCCGGTTCGCCGCTCGGCACCCATCTGGCGGTGCTCGATGGCTGGCGCGGACTCAGCATTCTGATGGTTCTTGGTGCCCACTTGCTGCCGCTCAGCCCGAAGGACTGGAAATTCAATCACGGCGCCGGCATGCTCGGCATGGTGTTGTTCTTTAATCTTTCCGGATTCCTGATCACCTCCTTCTTGCTCAAGGATCAAAGCGTCCGGGGTTTCTTGATTCGGCGTTTTTTTCGGGTCATACCGTTGGCCTGGTTGTACCTGGTGATCGCCCTGGCGCTGTCGGGCGCGTCGCTGTACGCCTGGGTTTCCCATTTTTTCTTTTTCGCCAACTTGCCACCCAAGTCGCTGGTTTCCCTGACCGATCACATCTGGAGCCTGTGCGTAGAAATTCAATTCTATGTGGGCGTCGCCATATTGATTGCGCTTTTCCGTGCGCGGGGCTTGCTGCTGTTGCCGGTTCTGGCTCTGCTGTTTACCGCGCTGCGCGTATGGGACGGCGTCTACTATTCCAGCATCAGCTACTATCGGATCGACGAGATTCTGGCCGGTTGCACCCTGGCGCTGATCTATCAGGGGCGCCTGGGTGAATGGCCGCGGCGCCTGCTGCAAAGGCTGCCGCAATGGCCGCTGGCGGTATTGCTGGTGCTGTCCTGCATGCCGCAGACGCTGACCTTGAACTATTTCCGCCCCTATCTGGGCATGTTGCTCATCGGCGCCACGATCGTCAATCCCGGCAGCCAATTGGCGGGCGCCTTGAATCGGAAATTCTTCATTTTTCTGGCCGGCATATCTTATTCGCTGTATGTGATACATCCGATGCTGGGGGCTTCCTGGCTGGGTAGCGGAGACGTATTGCACAAATATGAAAAACGTCCCTTATTGTTTGCGGTACTGTTCTTGCTGGCGTATATCTCCACCCATTATTATGAAAACCGGTTTATCGCCTACGGCAGAACCCTGGTGCGAAAAGTGAATGCCAAACGGGTGGCCACACCTTCCGGGGCCACCGGCATCGCTGCCGAGCGCACCGATTGAGGGTTGGCAATACTTCCGCTTCCGCGCTGCCGCCGGAACGCATGCTTAGCGGCCGGCGCGTGTAGCCGCGGACCCGCGGCGCGCGCCAGCATGGCGATATCTACTATCTTATGGAAAATAAATGAAAATTGCGTATTTGGTCAATCAGTACCCGAAAGTCAGTCATAGCTTTATCCGCCGCGAAATTCTGGCGATTGAACGCCTGGGCTTTGAGGTACAGAGGATCGCGGTGCGCGGTTGGGAGGGTGAACTGGTCGACGAGCAGGATTTGCGCGAGCGGGAGCGCACCAGTTATATCTTGCAAGATGGCGCCGCCAGCCTGTTGCTGGCCGGCGCCCGGATGCTGATCGCCAGTCCGCTGCGCTTTTGCCAGGCCTTCGCGCTGGCCCTGATGATGGGGCGGCGCGCCGAGCGGCCATGGCCGGTGCATTTGATTTACCTGGCGGAAGCCTGCCGCATGGTTCCCTGGATGAAGGAGTTTGGCGCGCGCCATCTGCACGCCCACTTCGGCACCAATTCCGCGGAAGTGGCGATGCTGGCGACGGCCCTGGGTGGGCCCCCTTATAGCGTGACGATCCACGGTTCGGAAGAATTTGACAAGCCACAATTCATTGGCATCCGCGAAAAGGTGGTGCGTTCCGCCTTCGTGGTGGCGATTAGTTCTTTCGGCCGCAGCCAGATCTACCGCTGGATCAAAAGCACGGACTGGCCGAAAGTGCACGTGGTGCACTGTGGCGTCGATCCGGTCTTCCACGCCGTTCCGGCGGTACCGATTCCCAGCGTGCCGCGCATCGTGTGCGTCGGGCGCCTGTCCGAACCGAAGGGGCAATTGTTATTATTGAGCGCGCTTGGTCTGTTGCTGCGCAAGGGACTGGAAATCGACCTGGTGCTGGCCGGCGACTGTGAAATGCGCCCC
>DMYQ01000225.1:0-2791 GCA_003482555.1 Janthinobacterium sp.
GTCTTCTTCAAGGGCCCGCCCAAGCCCCTGACGCCGGAACGCTTCGCCCTGGCCGCCGCGAAGAAGGGGGTGGCGCTGTCGCGCAAGAGCCTGATGCTGTATCGGGGCAAGAATGTCTTCATCAACGGCGAATCGTTCGCCATCGGACGGGCCGACAAGGTCACGCTGGAAGCCCTGGCCAACGAACGCGCCCTGGCCGGCGCCGCCCTGGCCGGCGCCTCAGAAGACGTCATGGACGCCCTCTACACCTGGTATCAGGATGGCTGGCTGGAACTGAACAAATAAGGACAGCATGGAAAAGCACGCCTTTGCCAGCCGGCTCGAATTCGAACAGCAGCTCTTGCTGTGTTTTTCCCGCGCGCGCCTGCGCCTGCGCTGCTTCGACCCCGATTTCGCCCTGTGGGGACTGGGCACGCCAGAGGTCGAGGCAGCGCTGCGCCGCTTTTTGCTGGGACAGGGTAAAATTGAACTGGTCGCGCATGACAACACCCATCTGGAAAGGTATTGTCCGCGCTTCCTGCGCCTGCTGAAGGACTTCAGCCATGCGATCGAGTGCCGCGTCACCAACCGGAGCTTGCGTCAATTGACGGATTCCTTTTGCATCGCCGACGAGGTCCATATCGTGCGCCGCTTCCATTGCGCCCATTTGCGCGGCGAAGCCGCTTTCGACAGCCCGGACGCTACCAGCGTGAGCGCCGAGCGCTTTGCCGGCATCTGGACCGAGACTGAGGCTGGATTGCATGCCGGCATCAGCGGACTTTGATGTAAAACAAGTAAACGAAGATTTTTTGTCGTGTAAACGGCAATAATCACGTAAATTTGCCGCATTGATAACTATATTGCAACTGAAAATATTGCGTTATCACAAAATAGTTACAAAATTGCCTCTTGCTCCTATTGCGATGCACCAAAAATCGCTATAATATTCGGTTAGGAAGTTTCCGTTGTCTGGCAGGCACCTTCAGGTACGAAAAGCCTTCGAAGACGACCTAACGAGCGATAATTACCGGTAATTATTCATCGCAACAATATTGATTTACTTTTGAAATAATTAAGGAAAACCCATGAAAAAATCCCTGCTGATCATCTCCCTGATGGCTGTTGCTCTGGCTGCTTGCAGCAAAAAAGAAGAAGCGCCTGCTGCTCCAGCAGTCGTCGTTGAAGCTCCTGCCGCTGCTGCTCCAGAACCAGCACCAGCACCAGCCGCTGCTGACGCTGCCGCTGCCGGCGCCGCCGCTTCGGTTGCTGCTTCGGCCGCTTCCGACGCTGCCGCTGCTGCTTCGACCGCTGCTTCGGCCGCTTCGACCGCCGCTTCGGCTGCTTCCGCTGCATCCGCCGCTGCGAAGTAATATCAGCTTGCAATAGAAAGACCGGCCCGTGGGTCGGTTTTTTTACGTCCAAATATTTGTCGCCCGGGAAAAACCGGGGATAAAGACAGGGAAGGCGGTACAAAAAAAAAGCTTGCAACGTGAGCGGCAAGCCTTTTTTTGGACTTTCGCCCGCTTATTTCAACTGATCGTTCAACAGGACCAGGATTTTCTCGGAGGTGGGCGTCGTATCCGGCTTGCCTTCATTATTGAGTACGGTGACATTGCTGCCCGTGCCGCCCGCGGCCGCGGCCTTGACCGAGATACGGTAGCGCAGCGCTTCCTTGCCTTTCTCGGACGAGCTGAACAAATTCTTGAAGAAGCCTTCCGTCTTGCTGGCATCCGGATCGACATAGCGCACGAAATACATGCCCTGGGTGCGGTCGCGGTCTTCCACCGTGAAGCCGACCCGGTCCAGGGCCAGGCCGACCCGGCGCCAGGCGCGGTCGAAGCCCTCGTCCACTTCCACGGCGCGGCTGCCGGCGGCGCCCGTCAGCTTGGCATGCTGGGCTTGCACGACGGCCGTGTCGACCGCCTGCTTCGCCTGCGCCACTTCGCCGCCATCCAGGCGCGCCATCAGCTTGGCCAGGAATTGGGCTTCCAGGCCGGGGTCGTTCGGGCGCGCCGTCCAGATCGTGGTTTCCTTTTGCGCGCCGGTGAGCACTTCCTCGACACCGCGGTGGCTGATATAAATCTCGGTCGAGCCGTCCGGCAAGCGCTCGAGGCGGGTGCGGAACTTGTCCCGTTCGCCGGTCGAGTAGAGCGAGTCGAAAGCCTTGCCGATGGTGTTGCGCACGATGTCTTGCGGGATCTTGGCGCGGTTTTCATTCCATTCCGTTTCCATGATGCCGGCCTTGGGCGAGTCCACGACCAGGGTGAAACCGGAATCTTCCCAGAAGGTCTTCAATTGCGGCCACAGCGCGTCCGGCGTTTGCCGTACGACCAGCCAGCGCTGGTTGCCGGCCCGCTCCACGCGCACGCCGGGCGCGGCCGTCGTGGCGACGACGTTCGTCTCGGCGGCCGCGCCGGCGCCCTTCTGGGCCTTGTAGCCGGACGCCGTGGCGACGCCGTTCTTGGTGTCCGGCAAGGTGTAGCGATTGTCCTTCTGCAACTGGGTCAAATCCGGCGGTACGTCCAGGGTGCTGGCCTTCTTGGCCGACTTGTAGTCGAGCTTGTCGTTGCCGACCACGGAACTGATCATGCCACAGCCGCTCAGGCTGGCCATGACGGCGCCGATGACGAGGCCACGCGTGGCGAAGGTGGCTTGAGCCTGGTGAGGTTTCTTGCGAATAGTCATGTCGTTACTGGATAAGAAGCCAAAAAGCGGCTGAAATCAGGAGGATCCGGACCGTGTCGAGTCGGGGCCTATGCCAAGGACTGGAAAATGTTCAATTAACCCTTGGCAAAATATTCATTACTTCTCG
>DMYQ01000225.1:2906-8918 GCA_003482555.1 Janthinobacterium sp.
CACCAGCGGCAGGCGTATGCCGGCCGGCATCATGCCCATTGCCGCCAGCGCCCACTTGACCGGCACCGGATTGGGTTCGACGAACAGCTTTTGATGCAGCGGCATCACGCCATTGTTGATGGCGACGGCGCGCGCGATATCGCCATCCATGGCGGCCATGCACAATTCGTGCATGGCACGGGGCGCCACATTGGCCGTCACCGAGATATTGCCGCGGCCGCCGCACAACATCAGCGCCATGGCGGTCGGGTCGTCGCCGGAATACACGGCAAACGTGGGCGGCACCATCTTCAGCAGCTCGAGGCCGCGCCCGATATTGCCGGTCGCATCCTTGATGCCGATGATGTTGGGGATTTGCGCCAGGCGCGCGACGGTCTCGTTGGACATGTCGGCCACGGTGCGGCCCGGCACGTTGTAGAGAATCATCGGCAAGTCGACGGCCAGGGCGATCGCCTTGAAGTGCTGGTACATGCCTTCCTGGGTCGGACGGTTGTAGTAGGGCACCACCACGAGGCTGGCGTCGGCGCCCGCTTCCTTGGCGAATTCCGTCAGGCGTATCGCTTCCGCCGTGGAATTGCCGCCGCTGCCGGCGATGACGGGAATGCGCTTGTTGGCGTGTTCCACGGTCGCCTTGATCAGCGCGCAGTGTTCTTCCACGCTGACGGTGGCCGATTCGCCGGTGGTGCCGACGATGACGATGCCGTCCGTGCCTTCGGCGATATGCCAGTCGATGAGTTTGCGCAAGCCGGGATAGTCGAGACTGCCGTCCGCCTGCATCGGGGTGACGATTGCTACAATGCTGCCCTTAATCATAGAAGTCTATAGCGCCGATAAATAAAACAACGATTGTAGCGGATAGCCCGCGCCCGTGGTGCATCTTGACCGGCAATTGCGCGTCAAAACGGCGCAAGCAGGGCCGCCGCCAGCGGAAAATCGGGGCCGACGGCGCATAGGCGTTGCACTATGGCAGCTTTCGGGGCATCCAGGCGGCCCTCTTCGAAGGCCAGCACGCGCAAACCGCGGCGCCCGGCCCAGCCCAGCATTTCTCCACTGCCGAGCAAGAAGTCGGGATTCGAGGGCTTGCCGAATTCGGCGTTGCCGGCCGAAAAAGTCTCATAAATCAGCATGCCGTCCGAGGCCAGGCTGCCCAGCAAGCCGTCCAGCAGGGGCCGGTGCAAATAATTCGTGACGACCACGCCGGCAAAGCGCGGCAGCGCGAAGGGCCAGACGGCGCCCTCCTCTTCCAGGTCGAACTGGGCCGTGACGATGCCGGGCCCGGCCGCCCGCGCCAGCGCGTTTGGATCGCGGTCCAGCGCCAGCACGGCGTGGCCCAGGCCGGCCAGGTGGCGCGCGTGGCGGCCTTCGCCGCAAGCGAGGTCGAGCACTTCGCCGACGGGAATCAGGGGAGCCCAGCGCCGCACCCAGGCAGAGACGATGAGCACGTTCAACTGTAGGACAAACCCATGGCTTCGCGCACGTCGCGCATGGTTTCCTGGGCCAGCTTGCGGGCCGTGTCGTTGCCGTCGGCGACGATGGCGCGCACCAGCGTGGGGTCGTCGAGGTATTGCTGGGCGCGTTCGTGCATCGGTTCCTGTTCCTTGATGATGGCGTCGATCACCGGCTGCTTGCATTCGATGCAGCCGATGCCGGCCGATTTGCAACCCTTCACCACCCACTCTTTCGTGGCCGTGTCGGAATACACTTCGTGCAATTGCCAGACCGGGCACTTGGCCGGGTCGCCGGCGTCGGTGCGGCGCACCCGGGCCGGGTCGGTCGGCATGGTGCGTACTTTTTTGGTCACCACTTCGCGGTCTTCGCGCAGGGCGATGGCGTTGCCGTAGCTCTTGGACATCTTGCGTCCATCCAGGCCGGGCAGGCGCGAGGCGGCCGTCAGGCGCGCGTGCGGCTCGACCAGGATCAGCTTGCGACTGCCTTCCAGGTAGCCGAACAGGCGTTCGCGGTCTATCATCGACAGGCTCTGGGCGTCGTCGAGCATGGCCTTGGCTTGCTCCAGGGCTTCATCCTTGCCCCGCTGCTGGTATTCGGTGCGCAATTCGTTGTACAGCTTGGCGCGCTTGCTGCCCAGCTTCTTGACGGCGTCCTGGGCCTTTTCCTCGAAACCCTTTTCCTTGCCGTACAGATGATTGAAGCGGCGCGCGATCTCGCGCATCATTTCAATGTGTGGCACCTGGTCGTCGCCCACCGGCACCTGGCTGGCGCGGTAGATCAGCACGTCGGCCGCCTGCAGCAGCGGATAGCCGAGGAAACCGTAGGTGGCCAGGTCCTTGCTGCTCAGGTTGTCGATCTGGTCCTTGTAGGTGGGCACCCGTTCCAGCCAGCCCAGCGGCGTGGCCATCGACAGCAACAGGTGCAGCTCGGCATGCTCGGGCACCTTGGACTGGATGAACAGGGTCGCCTGCGAAGGGTCGATGCCGGCCGCCAGCCAGTCGACCAGCATGTCCCAGGTGCTGCGCTCGATGATGCCCGGGTCGTCGTAATGCGTGGTCAGCGCGTGCCAATCGGCAACGAAGAACAGGCAGGGCAACTCGGACTGCATCTTGATCCAGTTTTTCAGGGCGCCGTGATAGTGGCCAAGGTGCATGGAGCCGGTGGGGCGCATACCGGAGACGACGCGATCGGGATACATAGTTTTCAGTTCAAAAGGTAGGAAAGGGGCGCGACGACGGTGTCGAGCACAACATAGGCCATGGTCATCAGGGGCATCACCCAGAAATTCAGGATCTTCAAGTATATCAAGGCCAGCACGATGTAAAAACCGTAGGGCTCGACGCGCTCGACCCGGTCGGCCAGCTTGTTGGGCAGGATGCTGACGAGGATGCGGCCGCCGTCCAGGGGCGGAATCGGCACCAGGTTGAAGGCGAACATCAAGAGATTGGTCAAGACGCCGGCCTTGGCCATGTCGATGAAAAACACTTCCTCGACGCCGGCGCCCTGCATCAGCCTGGAGACGATCAGCCAGCCCAGCGCCATCACGAAATTGGCGGCCGGCCCGGCCAGCGCGACCCAGGCCATCTGTTTCTTCGGATTGCGCAGCTTGCTGAAATCGATGGGCACCGGCTTGGCGTAACCGAAGATGAAGGCGCCCGAGGTGGCCAGGTACAGGGCCACGGGAATCACGATGGTGCCCAGGGGATCGATGTGCTTGACCGGGTTCATGCTCATGCGCCCGGCCAGGAAGGCGGTCGGATCGCCGAAATATTTGGCGGCGTAGGCGTGGGCGGCTTCATGCAGGGTAATGGCAAAAAGCACCGGCAAGGCGTACACCAGAATGGTTTGGATGGTTTCGTTCATGCCCGGGATTCTATCAGAGGCGCGCCGCGGCGCCGTGGCGGCCGCTCATCGGCGCGCGGTGGAAAGGAAAAAGGCGCCGCGCGGGCGCCGCTGCGCTCGGCGCTCAGTCAAAGCCCCAGCACGGCGGCCGGGCCGCGGCCCTGGCGCACCAGTTCCGGCTCGGCGCCCGTCAAATCGACGACGGTGGTGGGCTCGAAGCTGCAGGCGCCGCCATCGACGATGAGTTCGATATGCTTTTCCAGGCGCTCGCGGATGCTGTCGGCGTCCGTCAGGGTGGCGTCGTCGCCGGGCAGGATCAGGGTGGTGCCCAGCAAGGGCTGGCCCAGTTCTTCCAGCAGCGCCTGGACGATGCTGTTTTCCGGCACGCGCAAGCCGATGGTCTTGCGCGAGGGGTGGCTCAGGCGCCGCGGCACTTCCTTGGTCGCCTCCAGGATGAAGGTGTAGGGGCCGGGCGTGGCCGCCTTGAGCAGGCGGAACTGGCGGTTGTCGACGCGCGCGTAGACGCCGATCTCGCTCAAGTCGCGGCACAGCAGGGTCAGATGGTGCTTGTCGTCGATGCCGCGGATGCGCCGCAGGCGCTCGACGGCGCCCTTGTCGTCGAGGTGGCACACCAGCGCATAGCAGGAATCGGTGGGCAGGGCGACGATGCCGCCGGCGTGGATGATTTGCGCCGCCTGCTTGATCAGGCGCTGCTGCGGATTATCTGGATGGATCTGGAAAAATTGACTCATGTCGCCCTATGCAAGGCATGCCTGGCATGCCGCGTTAATAAAAATGTCACGATTGTACGCCACGCAGGGCCGCGATGCGCTGTTCCAGCGGCGGATGGGTGGCAAGCAGGGCCAACCAGGCGCCGCCGCCACCGCCACTATTAATGCCGAAGGCCGCCATCGATTGCGGCAGCTCGCCGCCGGGAGCGGCGCCCAGGCGGGCCAGCGCCCGCATCATCGGCTGCGGGCTGCCCAGCAACTTGGCCGAGCCGGCGTCGGCGCGGAATTCGCGCTGGCGCGAAAACCAGGCCACGATCAGCGAGGCGGCGATGCCGAACACGATTTCGCAGACGAAGACGGTGACCATGTAGCCGATGCCGGGCCCGCGCTGCTCGCCATTATTGCGCAGCAAGACACGGTCGACGAAAAAGCCCACCACGCGGGCCAGGAAAATGACGAAGGTGTTGAGCACGCCCTGGATCAGGGTCAGGGTCACCATGTCGCCATTGGCGACGTGGGAAATTTCATGGCCCAGCACGGCCTCCACCTCTTCCCGGCTCATGCTTTCGAGCAGGCCGGTGGAGACCGCCACCAGGGCGGAATTCTTAAACGCGCCGGTGGCGAAGGCATTCGGCGCGCCGTCGTAGATGGCCACCTCGGGCATGACTATGCCGGCCCGCTCGGCCAGGCGGCGCACGGTGTCGAGCAACCATCGTTCATCGGTCGAGGCGGCGGCGGCAATGACGCGGGCGCCGGTGCTCCACTTGGCCATCGGTTTGCTCACGAGCAGGGAAAAAATCGCGCCGGTGAAGCCGCAGACCAGGGAAAACAGCATCAGGCTGCCCAGGTCCAGGCCCAGGCCGGAAGCGGCGCCCTGGCGCCCCACTCCGAGCAAGGTCAGGACGATGGACAAGACCAGCATCACGGCCAGGTTGGTCGCCAAAAACAGGAAGATGCGTTTCATGGAAACTCCTTGAGTAAAGGCCGGATGATTGAATCGCTGCCTGTATGACCCCGGCGGCGAGCGCTTAAAACCAGTCGTGCCAGACCGGCGTGACGCTCTTCGGCAGCGGCGGCAACAGCGCAAAGTCCACGCGCGACTCGCCCGGGGCGTGGAAATCGGTGCCGCGCGAGGCCAGGAAGCCGTAACTGTTGGCCAGCGCCGCGTACCGCGGATACTGGTCCGGGCTGTGGCTGCCGGTGACGACCTCGATGGCGGCGCCGCCCAGTTGCTTGAACTCGTCGAACAGCACACCCTGGGCCATGTCGCTGAAACGGTAGCGGCCCGGATGGGCGATGACGGCGATACCGCCGGCGCCGCGTATCCAGCCGACCGCCTCGGCCAGGGTGGCCCAGCGGTGCTCGACATAGCCGGGCTTGCCCTCCGACAGGTATTTACGGAACACTTCGGGCAGGTTGGCGCACTTGCCGCATTCGACGATGTAGCGGGCGAAATGGGTGCGCGACATCAGGTCGGGGTTACCCACATACTTCAGCGCCCCCTCGTAAGCCCCGGGGATGCCGGCCAGCGCCAGTTGCGCCGCCATCTCGCGCCCGCGCGCGTCGCGCCCGGAACGCGTGCTGGCCAGGCCTTGCACCAGGGCCGCATTTTCGGCGTCGATCTGCAAGCCGACGATATGCACCGTTTCACCGGCCCAGGTGATGGAAATTTCAACCCCGGGTACGAAGCGCATGCCGCACTGTTCGGCCGCCACCCGCGCCGCCGCGATGCCGGAGACTTCGTCGTGATCCGTCAGCGCCCAGACGTCGACGCCGCACTTGCGCGCGTAGGCGGCCACGGCGGCCGGCGCGAGCACCCCGTCGGAAATATTGGAGTGACAATGAAGATCGGCATTAAGCATATAAAACAAGGCCTTGCATCAGCTGAGAGAACGAAAGCTCAATTGTACGCTGCTTGTTCAAATTGCAGGAGAGAGGCGGACGCTGGCGGACGAAAGCGCCCGCACATCGTGATATTGCGTGATTTTGC
>DMYQ01000225.1:8990-17190 GCA_003482555.1 Janthinobacterium sp.
TTGCGTGATTTTGCACAAAATATGACGATAAAACGGCCATCTGCGGTCCGCAACCAGGCGCGAACGGGCATTTTTTGAACCGCGCCCGAAAATCCGCCCGTTTCAAGCCAGGAAGGCTTCCAGCATGGCGGCCAGCGCCGCCGGCTGATCGTGGTGCAACATGTGGCCGGCGTCGGCCATCATGCGCGTCGTCACATCCTTCAGGAAGCCGAGGCGGCGGTCGATCTCGACGCGCGCCTCCGCCTTCGGTCCCATCCATTGCCACATATTCGTGTCGTCCGCCTCGACCCACAGCACGGGCGCCGTGATCGCGCTCCAGCACGCCATGACTTCTTCCACGTGGTAAAGCAGCGGGCTGGCAAACTTGTGGCGCGGGTCGCCCAGGATTTCCCACTGGCCGGCGGCGTTTTGCGCGGCCCAGTGCTGCGACAGGAAGTCGGCCCGCTCGTCGGACAGGCGCGGATTGGTCTTTTGCAGACGCGCCGCGACCGCCTGCCGGCTCGCATAGGGACGCATGAGGGCCGGTTCGATCAATTCATCGAGCCAGGTGGCGTAGCGGGCCGGCGCCTGCTCCGGCCGGCTGGCCTTCATGCCGAAGCCTTCCAGGTTGATAAGTTTACGCACCCGCCCCGCGCGCGCGCCGGCGTAAATGCCGACCACATTGCCGCCCATGCTGTGGCCCAGCAAGTTGACGGGCTGATCCGGTGAATAGTGGCGCAGGATGGCGTCCAGGTCGGCCACGTAGTCGGGGAACCAGTAAGTGTCGGCGCGCGGCCGCTCGCTCAAGCCGAAACCGCGCCAGTCGGGCGCGATCACATGCCAGTCGCCCTGCAAATGGTCGACCACGAACTGGAAGGAGGCCGACACGTCCATCCAGCCGTGCACCATGAACAGCTTGGGCGCGCCCTCGCGGCCCCAGTGACGCAGGTGGGTGCGCAAGCCGCGCACATCGACAAATTCGGAGCGGGAAGGTTTCATCATGTTGCAGCCTTGAAAGTTTGAGCGCCGTCGCCACATACCGCTTGGCGCCACTCTGATGAAGGAAAAAGTACGACCGTTCGTTTATTATACAGGAAGGCCCCGCCATCGGTGCCGCCATCGACGCCGCCGCGGTCCCGGCAAACGCTTGCAAGAGCGTAAAATAGCATCATTCCAACGCACACCAGGCTGATCATGACCATCTATCAATTCGGCGACGACGCGCCGCAGATCGACGCTTCCGCTTTCATCGCCGACTCCGCCACTCTGATCGGCAAGGTGACGGTGGAAGCCAACGCCTCCGTCTGGTTCGGCGTGACCATACGGGGCGACAACGAGCGCATCACCATCGGCGAAAACAGCAATGTGCAAGAGTCCACCGTGCTGCACACCGATATGGGTTTTCCCATGACGATAGGCAAGAACGTGACCATCGGCCACCAGGCCATGTTGCACGGCTGCAGCATCGGGGATGGCGCCCTGATCGGCATCCAGGCCGTGATTTTGAACGGCGCCAAGATCGGCAAGGGTTGCCTGGTCGGCGCCGGCGCCCTGGTCACGGAAGGCAAGGAGTTTGCCGACAATATGCTGATCATCGGCTCGCCGGCCAAGGCCGTGCGCGCGCTGACCGAGGAAGACCAGGCCCGCCTGCGGGGCAATGCCGCCAATTACGTGGAACGCGGCCGCCTATTCAAGACGCAACTTAAAAAGATAGGATAAGAAACAATGACGACAGTCGCCAGCCGGGACACCTTACAAAAATTCATCTTCGACAACGCCGCCGTGCGCGGCGAGTTCATCGACATTTCGGCCACCTGGCGCGAGGTGATGTCGCACCATGCCTATCCGCCGGCCGTCAAGACGGTGCTGGGGCAGATGGTGGCGGCCGCCGCCCTGCTGTCGGCCAATCTGAAATTCAACGGCTCCATCATCATGCAAATCCACGGCGACGGCCCGGTGCGCCTGCTGGTGGTCGAGTGCGATTCCGAACTGCGCCTGCGCGCCACCGCCAAGCTGGCGCCCGACACCGTCGTCGCCGACGACGCCACCCTGCCGGCGCTGCTCAATGCGCACGGCAAGGGCCGCTTCATCATCACGCTCGACCCGGCCGACAAGGTGCCGGGCCAGCAACCCTACCAGGGCATCGTGCCGCTCGACGGCGACGACGTGGCGACCGTGATCGAAAACTACATGCTGCGTTCGGAGCAGCTCGACACCAAGCTGTGGCTGGCGACCGATGACACCACGGCGCGCGGCTTGCTGCTGCAAAAACTGCCCCACCACGGCGGCAAGGCCGAAGCCATGCCCCTGTCCGAGGACGATGCGCTGGAAACCTGGAACCGCGCCGTGCTGCTGGCCTCGACCCTGAAGCAAGAGGAAATGCTCAGCACCGACATCGATACCCTGATGCAGCGCCTGTTTTGGGAAGAGACCATCCGCGTCTTCGAACCGGCCCATCCAAGCTTCCAGTGCAGTTGCACGCGCGAAAAAGTCGGCAATATGCTGAAGATGCTGGGCCGGCAAGAAGTCGACAGTGCGCTCGAAGAACTGGGCAACGTCGGCGTCAATTGCGATTTCTGCGGCCAGCACTATGATTTCGACAAGGTCGATTGCGCCCAGTTGTTTGCCAGCGACGCCCCCGCCGAAGTGCTGATACCGGTCGGCGACATCAAGCACTAAGCTATGCGCCAAGCTGCACACTGAGCCATACATTGAGCTGATTGCGCCTTGTTGCAAGGAGCATCGCCTCGACTTGGCGCTGGCGCCGCGATGGGCGAACACCAGCGCGCGAGCGCGAGCGGGGCGCGCGTCCGCGGCGCGCGCGAGGGCGTAGGCGGGCGCGCCGGTCAGCGCGGCGGCGCCGGCCGCCAGCGCATGAAGTCGCGCCGCGCCTGCGAGCGTGATGGCTTGAAGAGCGGGGCCATTACAGTTGAAATTCGACGGCGGCCACGTTCGCCGTGGCGACCAATTTGCTGCCGCCCGGGACGCCGCGCCGCCGACGCCTGAGTTGGCACCGGAGGAAAAAGGCTGGAGCGGCTACGCATGGCCTAAGCCGCTGAGCGAGTTCGTCGAGCCGAAAAGCCGACGCGGAAAAATACGAGGGATATCATCGAAGACTGTGGTTTTATGGCGAAATCCATACCGGCTAGCCGTGTCGCTGCGGCCCGACACCCACCATATTCGATTTGTGAATTTCTGAAATCTGAAATCGAAATTGGACGCATAACGCCAACTCCATTATTGTGCAATGCAACATCGCATATTTAGGAGCGCAGCATGAGCACCATCGCAAGCCACTACACCACGCAAGCCAGCCCCGTCCGTCACTACCTCGACAAACTGGGCGCCGCCGCCCGCGCCATCCTGGGCGGCATGATCGCCAGCCAGTCCTACCATGAGTTGGCGAAAAAGGACGTGATCGCCCCGCGCGCCAAGTCGGCGCCGCTGAACAAGCATGTCAAGGATATGGCCGCGCTCAATTTCGAAGCCGACCGCTACGAATCGGCCATGCCGAACCTGTCCGCCGAATTGCGCTTCATGGCCGCGCGCGGCTAAGTCACCTTCACCGAAAAGGAAAGATCATGTCCGTCATCGCATCGTCCCCCCTCGCCATCGCGGCGCTGGTACTCGTGCTCAGGTTTGTACTGCTGTCCTCGCCGCGCCTCAAAGGCTTGCTGCACAGGGCTTGAAGCGGCTTGAAGCGCGCCTTCGGCTGAGCATTCATGCCGAGGGCGTCGCCGGGGATGAAAGGCGCCCCGCCAACACCGACCCGGTCGATACCGCGGCAGTCCGAGATCGCATCGCGGCGGCCACATCAAGGGCGGGCCGACCGTTGCACGCGCTCGGCCCGCTGTGGAAACACAAAAATCAACACAAGCATGCAAACAATCAGGGCCGCCGAGGCGGTGTAACGGCTCAGGGCCAGACCGCCGCTGGCGACCGGTTTGTCGAGGAAGTCGCCCACCGTCGCCCCCAGGGGACGGGTCAGAATAAACGCGGCCCAAAACAGGATCGTGTGCGAAATTCTGCTCCAGTAATAGGCTGCGATGACGACGATCAAGCCAGCGGCGAATAGCAGCGCCCCGCCCTGGTAGCCAAAGCCCCAGCCCGTGTCGGGGTCGGCGACCCAGTCGCCCAGCGCCGTCCCCAGAGTTTGCGAGAAGAGAATGGTCATCCAGTAAAACACCTCGGCCCCGCGCGAATCGAGGTGCTGAATGGAAACAGTGCCTAGCGTACGGTACCAGATGAGTAGCGACGCCATCAGTAAAGCAAACAATAGGGTGGAACCACCCGGGTAGCCAATGCCAAGGGAACGGTCGCAGAAATCGGCAAGCGTCGTGCCTACCGTGGTCGTGGCAACGATTACGGTCCAGAACAGCATGGGATGAAACCGTTCGGCCCGTATTTGGATGCATAAGGCAAGCAAAAGAATGGCGGCGAAAATCACAGTACCCACCAGGTAGCCGAGATTCATCGACATCGTTACCGCATCGCCAGCCGTCTCACCGAGGGTGGTTGCGGCGATCTTGATCAGCCAGAATCCGAGCGTCGGCGCCGCGACTTTCCCCAGGGAATGAGCAGCGCCCCGCGCCTCGTGATATTGCGATCGATTCATGCGATTTCCCCGGTAACGATAAGTTTAGCGATGATAGCGTAAGGTGAGCCCCGGGCCCGGCCTGCGTTAGTTTCCTAAACGTCAACGAGAGCATGCATAAGGCTTTTAAGCGCTGGAGCAAGGTCATGTCTTTCCGCATTGGCTTTTCGTCCCCCATGTTCGCGGCATGCCTGGCGACGTTGGCCGCGGCGGCGGCGCCGCAACATGTTCACGCGGCAGACGCGGCCTGCCATGTGAGGGGGCGCCAAGTGCTGGACGGGCCGCTGCGATGGGACTACCTTTCGTCGATGGCGCGCTCCATCGGGTGCTCCTCACGCCCGCCGGCCCGGCCGCGAAGGCGTCACTTTTAAAACTCTTCCCAGTCGGCGTTGACCGCCGCGGCCACCGGTGGCGCCCGCTTGGCCCGCACGACGGCCCCGGTGCCGATCTTGACCACGACGCGCCGTTTGGCCGGCGCTTTGGCCGGAGCCCGAATGACGGCGACGGCGCGCGGCGGAACCGGCGCGGCGCCCGCGTGCGCGCCGTCCAGTTTGAATACCCCGACCACCCGCGCCAGATTGCCGGCTTGATCTTGCAGCGCCTCGGCGGCGGCCGCCGACTCTTCCACCAGCGCGGCGTTTTGCTGAGTGACCACGTCCATTTCGGTGATGGCCTGATTGATCTGCTCGATGCCCAATTCCTGTTCCCGCCCGGCCGAGGTGATTTCGCCCATGATGTCGGTCACCCGCTTGACGCTGGCGACGATCTCGTCCATCGTCGTTCCCGCTTGATGGACCAGGCGACTGCCGAGCTCGACTTTCTCCACCGAATCATCGATCAAGGCTTTGATTTCCTTCGCCGCGCCGGCCGAACGCTGGGCCAGGTTGCGCACCTCGGACGCCACCACCGCGAAGCCGCGCCCCTGCTCGCCGGCCCGGGCCGCCTCCACCGCCGCGTTCAACGCCAGGATGTTGGTTTGAAAGGCGATGCCGTCGATGACGCCGATGATGTCGACGATCTTCTTGGCCGAGGCGTTGATCGAGCCCATGGTCTCGACCACTTGAGACACCACTTGGCCGCCTTGGACGGCAACGTCCGACGCGGACAGCGCCAACTGGTTGGCCTGGCGCGCGTTGTCGCCGTTTTGCTTCACGGTCGAGGTTAATTCCTCCATCGACGAAGCCGTCTCCTCCAGCGAACTGGCTTGTTGCTCGGTGCGGGAAGACAGATCCATATTGCCGGTCGCGATCGCGCTGGAACCGGCCGCGATGGCGTCGGTTCCCAGGCGGACTTGGCCCACGATATTCAGCAACTTCCCGTTCATTTCTTTCAGCGCCGACATCAACAGACCGGTTTCATCGCGCGAGGCGACCTCGATCCGGGTGCTCAGGTCGCCCGAGGCGACCGTTTGCGCCACCTTGACGGCCTCGTTGATGGGACGGCAAATCGAACGGGAAAGCAGCGCGCCCAGTATGATCGACAACAGCACGGCGAATCCCGACAAGCCCAGCGTCAAGACCACGGCCTGCCTGCCATCCGCCGCGGCCCGTTCGCCGGCACGCGTCATCAGTTCCCCTTGAAATTCGGACATGGCGGCGAGCGCGGCGAAATACTCGTTTTGCGGCGCTTGCAATTGCGTTAATAGATGCACGCCCGCCTCCGCGCCCTTCCCCTCTTGCAATAATTTGACGTTGGCGACGCGCACCCGGGTATAGGCTTCCCTGGCGTCCCCCATAGCCTTGAACAAGCGCTCGCCCTTCGGCGTGTCGATCTTGCCCTTGAGCGTGGCCATGAGCTCGGTGTTTTTCTTGCCCACGCTCTCTTCTTTCACCAACGCCGACGCGAGTTGCGCCGGATCCTGGGCGCCGATGATCGCGTTGCGCAAATAATTGGCCTGGACGTTGGCCCCCGCTTCAATCGTGTTCGCCAACACCGCTTTCGCGTAGTGGTTTTGCAAAATTTCTTCGGTGGCGGCGTTGATGCGCATGATGCGCGTGACAGAGATCAGCGCCACCGCTCCGAGCAGCAATACGACCAGGGCGAACGCCAAACCCAGGCGCGTTCCTATTTTCATGTTGGACAGAATCATTTTATCTCCGATATCGCAAATAATTATTAAATCAGTCCGCGCAAATTGACCACCCCCTTGATCCACGCGGGCGCATTGGCCAGACTGGTGACGGCGGCGTAGCCGCGCAACTCTTGCACGTATTGGATGGGGACGCCGTATTCCTCGCTCCCCAGAGTGAAGGCGAGAAACTCCAGCGCCGTCGGCGCGGCGACGGCCGGCGCGCTGGCGGCGACTTGGGCGGCCATCATGCCGGCCTCCCCATGGCGGTTCGGGGCGACGCGGCGGCGCGCGGCGCGCAGTGAAAACAAGCGTGTGCGTTGCTGCGATGATGCACGACGATTTCCCGATGTGCCAGTCGCGTCGAACGATCACGGGCGGGTCGGGACGACACGCGCGCGCAAAAGCTCGACGAATAAAGTGCAAGGATGAATATCGGCGGATTGGGCCGGAGAAAGCGATACGCCGATCCTGGGGAAGGGGATCGATGAAGCGGCCGAACGGTGGCCGCCGTCACTTCAGGGCAGCCGCGCGGGCGCGCGGGCGAGACATGGGCCAGCGTTTTCAGTATAGCCTTTTAATTTCCCCGCTGAAATTCTTATTTCACGAGGGAATGTTGGCCAACTTCTTCAGTCCAGGTTGGATTTGGCGGGATTCGGCGCGGCGACGGGCGCTTCCGGCTTGCCCGGCGGCACTTGGCCCTTGGCCACCACTTGCACGAAAATCTCGTTTTGCTTGACCATGCCCAGCTCGAAGCGGGCCCGCTCTTCGACCGCGCCGGTGCCTTCCTTCAAGTCGCGCACTTCGGAATCGAGCTTGCCATTGCGGGCTCTCAATTCGACGTTCTTTTGCTGCGCCTGCGCCACTTGCGCTTCCATGTCGATCACGCGCAACCAGCCACCCTTGCCTATCCACAGGGGAATTTGTATCAACAGCAGCAGGGCCGCGAGGGCGAGCGTAATCAGACGCATGGGCATAAAACCGGCCGGATGGGAATCCGGCCGGCTTGAGTGGGATTACTTCAAGTTATAAAAAGCGTCGCGGCCCGGATAGCTGGCGATATCGCCCAGGTCTTCTTCGATGCGCAACAACTGATTGTACTTGGCCATGCGATCCGAACGCGACATCGAGCCGGTCTTGATCTGCAAGGCATTGGTGCCGACGGCGATGTCGGCGATGGTCGAGTCTTCCGTCTCGCCGGAGCGGTGCGAAATGACGGCCGTGTAACCGGCGCGCTTGGCCATTTCGATGGCGGCGAAGGTCTCGGTCAGGGTGCCGATCTGGTTGATCTTGATCAAGATCGAATTGGCGATGCCCTTCTGTATGCCTTCTTTCAAGATCTTGGTGTTGGTGACATACAGATCGTCGCCCACCAGTTGCACCTTCTTGCCCAGGGCCGCGGTCAGAATCGCCCAGCCTTCCCAGTCGCCTTCGGCCATCGCGTCTTCGATCGAGATGATCGGATACTTGTCGCACCAGGTCGCCAGCAGATTGGTGAAGTCGGTCGCGCTCAGGCTCAAGCCCTCGCCTGCCAGTTCGTACTTGCCGTTCTTGTAGAA
>DMYQ01000105.1 GCA_003482555.1 Janthinobacterium sp.
GCCGGCGTCGACGCGGCCAAGGAATTGGCGGCGCGCCAGGCCGAATTCGACGAGGCGGCGCGCAACACCGTGCCGCTCAAGGCCGAGCGCCTGGAAGTCGGTTCGCGCCTGGGCGATTTGCAGACTCTGACCAAGAACGCGACCGTGGCGCGCACCCGCGCCGACACCGTGTGGCAAAACGCGCGCATGGCGCTGTCGGAAGCGGAAGCGGGACTGCGCCTGGGCCACAAGCGCCAGATCGAGCAGCGCGGCGAACACGCGCGCGCCCTGCTGGCGCTGCGTCACGGCTGGCGCCACCTGCCGAAAGGCTGGCGCCGCGGCGCCCGCCGCGCGGCCCTGGTGGCCGAGCACCAGAACTCGCACCAGGTCGATTTGCGCGTCGCCAGCCTGCAAGTGAGCCTGGCGCGCGACGACTGGGAACTGGACGCCACCGTCATCGACCAGCATCACCGTCTGGCCGATCAGTTGCATGGCCGGCAGTCGGAGACCGACGAACGGCGCTACCAGAACAACCGCGCCATCGAAGCGACCGGGAATGCCCGCGGCGCCTACATCGAGCGCCTGCGCTACACCGTCAAGACGTATAGCCGCAACATCAAGGAGCTGGGCGAACTGGCCGGCATCGAGGTGCACGCCGACCCGGTGCGCCTGGAAAACGACGACGTACAACTGGCCCAGGCCGGCCTGCACGTGCGCTTCAAGTTCGACGGCAAGGGGCCGATCGGCATGAACGACGGCGAAGCCTCGGGCGGCCAGCAGGTGATGAAATCGCTGGTGCTGCTGATCGGCCTGTTGAAGTCGGAAGACGGTTCCGGCGGCTTCGTCTTCATCGACGAACCCTTCGCCCATCTGGATATCCGCAACATCCAGCTGGTCGGCGAATTCCTCAAGAACACCGAGGCGCAATACCTGATGACGACGCCGCTGACCCATAACACCGACGTCTACGATCCGTCCGAGCTGACCCTCATCACCAGCAAGAAAAAGAAGGACACGCAGTGGGCGCAACCCATCTTCGTGTTGCAGCGGCGCCTGCCCGGCGCCGTCAAGGTCGCCTGAGCCACCAGGATATTGATGAAAATACTCTGCGCCACCCTGTTGTTGATGGCGGCCGCTCCGGCGTCCGCCAACGACGCCGTCGCAGGCGTCAGCGCCGGCGGCATCGTGTTCGGCAAGACCGATATCGTCGCCATGAAGAAGGAAGTGCTCAACGTCGGCTATGACAAAATCAGCGTCGACTACGAGTTCTTGAACGAATCGGAGGCCGCCGTCGAAGAAACGATTTCCTTTCCGATGCCCGAATATACGGCCGGATATAAGGTTGCCGACGTGTACTACGGTTTGCTGGATCAATTTTCCGTCCTGGTCGACGGCAAGGCCGTGGCATATAAAACCGTCATGGCGGCCAATATCAAGGGCAAGAATTTGGTTAAAAATTGCGCCAGGCGGGTTTGACGGACGAACAAATCGCATACTACCCTTCGCAGTCGCCTTTTCCTGAAAAAAAGGTGCCGCCCTTGAACGCCAAGCAGCAAAAAACCCTCATCGGGGCGGGATTGCTGGCGAAGTTGTCCTACGAAGATGAGAATGAGTGGGTGCCGGCCTGGGCGGTTCAGATCAGCTATGTATGGCAGCAAAAATTCCCGGCCAATAAAATCGTGCGTATCCACCACGAATACAGCCCGTTTATCACCGCGGGCCCGGGCGCGTCCTATATGGATGAGAATCTTACGAAAACATATTGCGCGGACGGGGATTTTCTCAAGGCATGGAAACGGCTGGGCTCGCATGGGCGCTTTGGCGGCGCCAACCAGGTGTCGTATATTTTAAGAAGCGCCAACACGTGGAAGAATGGGATCGAAGACTTCACCTTGAATCTGGTGAAAAAAAATCCCGATGAAGTGGTCAGCCTGTGTTTTCCTGGCAGCTTCAGCAAGATCAACCCGACTACCCTGCAGGTGCACCTGAAGAATTTCAAGCCCAAGCGGGATTTGGAAGTATTCTTTGGTAATGTCGGCCGTTTGGATGGGAACGAGGGCGTGGCGCCGCGATTGCAGGCGAGGTAAGCTACGCCCATCGTGGCCATTGGGACGTCGCACTCATACCAATCGCCTTGGGCCACAGGCGAAAAAACAGGATTGGCGCGCATCGATCAGTATGCCATGATCGCCGCTTAATTCAATGCCCTGAAACTCACGTTGCGCCGCGGTCGGCAGGTCGACCCTGGAATGGCCGGAAACCGACGCGTTGAAGGCACCCCGGCACCCGGGTGCGGAAAAAATATCACCTGCTTGTCGGTCGTCACTCTCCCCGCCACAGTAAAGGCAGCCTGCCGCAAAAAATCGGTTTCAGGGTGCCTCTGGCTCAACGGCGCACTAGTTCGACGCGCCGGTTCTTGGCACGGCCCGCTTCGGAGTCGTTGTCGGACACCGGTCGCGTCGCGCCGAAGCCGGCCGCGCGCAAACGCCCGGCATCGATCTGCTTGGCAGTCAATGCCGCCACCACCGCTTTTGCACGCTCGGTAGACAGGGTCTGATTGTGCGCCGCGTCGCCGACATTGTCGGTGTGTCCTTCCACATTCAATTGTAGCGAAGTATTCGCGCGCAGCAGCTTGACCACTTCGTCAAGCACCGGAGCACTGTCGGCCCGCAGCACATCGCGATCGGTGTCGAAGGACAGATATAAGGCCACATGCCCTTGCGGCTGTAACGTTTTCGCGAGCGTGTCGGCGGTAATATACCCAACCA
>DMYQ01000115.1:0-4437 GCA_003482555.1 Janthinobacterium sp.
CCGCCTGTGGCCGGCCATCCTGGTCGGCGCCTTCGCCGCCAATCTGGCCGTCTTCTCCGCCAACGGCGCCGCCGCCGGCTGGAGCGGCATCCTGGTGTCGCTCGCCATCGCGGCCGGCAATACCTGCGAAGCCTTGACCGGCGCCTACCTGCTGCGCCGTTTCTGCGGCCCGGAAAGGCCGCTCGGCCAGCTGCAAAACATCTATAAATTCGCCCTCATCGCGCTCGCCATGTGCGCCGTCGCCGCCGCCGTCGGCACGCTCGCGCTGGTGCAGGGCGGCGTGGTGCCGGTCGCGCAATACTGGACGGTGCTGAGCACCTGGTGCTTGGGCGACGTGGCGGGCGTGCTGATCGTCGGGCCGCCGCTGTTGGCCTGGCTGGGCTACCGCCTGCCGCGCTGGCGCCCCGACAGGGCGCTCGAGGTGCTGGCCTCGCTGCAAATGCTGATGCTGCTGCTGTATGTGATTTTCGGCCAGCGCTTCGGCGCCGACGGCGAGTGGCGCTGGCTG
Source organism: Janthinobacterium sp. (assembly GCA_003482555.1). Taxonomy (GTDB): domain Bacteria; phylum Pseudomonadota; class Gammaproteobacteria; order Burkholderiales; family Burkholderiaceae_D; genus Janthinobacterium. The sequence goes on from DMYQ01000115.1 coordinate 509, forward strand.
GCCTACCTGGTCATTCCCGGCCTGGCCTGGAGCGCTTACCGGCACGGCTTGCGCGGCGCCACCCTGGTCTGCCTGCTGGTGGCCGGCGGCGCCGTCTGGGGCACCATCCTGGGACTGGGGCCGTTCGCGCGCGGCACCCTGAACGATTCGCTGGTGGCGATCCAGAGTTTTGTCGCCCTGTGCAGCTTTATCGGCATGGTGCTGTGCGCCGACATGAGCGAGCGGCGCCGCCAGCAGCAGTTGTCGCGCGCCGGGCGCAGCATCGCCGGCCACTGGGCCACTCTGCTGCTGTGCGTGGGCCTCACCGTCGGGGTCTGGAATCTGGTGGCCGTCAACACCGAGCGCCAGGCGCAGGAACGCTTCGAGGCGCTCGCCACGAGCATCGGGCAGCGCGTCATCGATCGCATGGAAGTGTGCGAGCAGGGTTTGCGCAGCGCGCGCGGACTGTTCATGGCCTCGCCGTCGGTCGAGCCCGACGAGTGGCGCGCCTTCGTCACGGCCATGGCGATCGACCGCAATTTCCCCGGCCTGCAGGTGGTCGGCTACAGCGCGATGATCGCGCCCGGCGCCAGGGACGCGGTGGAACAGGGCGCGCGCAGCAAAGGCCTGCGCGACTTCCACATCTGGCCGCCGGGCGTGCGCGAACAGTACAGCGCCGTCATGCTGATCGAGCCGCAGTTGAGCGTCAACCAGAAGGTGCTCGGCTACGACATGCTGTCCGATCCGGTGCGGCGCGACGCCATGGAGCGCGCCCGCGACAGCGGCGAACCGGCGCTGACGGCGAACGTGCGGCTGGTGCGGGAAGCGCTCGGCATGCCCGCCTCCGCCGCCTTCCTGATGTATATGCCGGTGTACCGCCACGGCATGCCGGCGGGCGATGTGGCCCAGCGCAGGAAAGCCCTGCAAGGCTATGTGTATAGCGCCTTCCGGGTCGGCGAATTGATGCGCGGCGTGCTGGAGCCGTCCGGCGGCGCCGTCGAGCTGGAGATTTTCGACGGGCCGGCGAACCGCGGCGCACTGCCGATCTATTCGAACCAGGTCCGCTCGAGCAGGGAAAGAACCGCTTATCCGAATCCCTTCAAGGTGGAAAAACTGCTGACCCTGCAAGACCACGCCTGGACCATCCACCTGACCTCGCGCGCCGCCTTTGAGGATGGCATCGACCGGCAAAAGTCGCAGATCGTGCTGGTCGCCGGCACTGTCATCAGCCTGCTGTTTTTCGGCGTCGTGCGGGCCCTGTCGGCGCGCCAGGAATACGCGCAGGCGCTGGCGCGCGACATGACGGCGGCGCTCAGGCAGTCGGAGAAAAAATTCGAATCGCTGGTCGAGGCGGCCAGTGAGTTTTCCATCATCGCCGTCGACCTGGAAGGCACGATCCGGGTCTTCAGCAGCGGCGCGCGGCGCATGCTCGGCTATAGCGCCGCCGAGATGGTCGGGCAACAGACGCCGCTCATGATTCACCTGCCGCGCGAACTGGCCGCCAGGGGCGAGGAAATGCGCGTCGAACTGGGGCGCGCGGTGGAAGGGCGCGAGGTGCTCACGGCGCGCGCGCGCCTGGGTTTCGCGGAAACCCGGGAGTGGACCTATGTGCGCAAGGATGGCACGCAATTGCCGGTCAAGCTGGTGGTAACCGCCATCGTCGACGCGGCCGGCGCGGTGAGCGGCTTCCTGGGCGTGGCCAACGACATCACCGAGCAAAAACGGCTGCAGGCGTCGCTGCTGGGCGCCAAGGAACTGGCCGAGGCGGCCAGCAGCGCGAAGAGCGAGTTCGTGGCCAATATGAGCCATGAAATCCGCACGCCGATGAACGCGGTGCTGGGCATGAGCCATCTGCTGGCGAGCACGGCCTTGTCGAACGAGCAGCGCAAATACCTGGAGATGATACGGCTCTCGGGTCAGTCCCTGATGAGCATCTTGAACGATATCCTGGATTTTTCCAAGATCGAGGCGGGCCGCATGGAACTCGAGCGCGGTCCCTTCGCGCTGGGCGACCTGCTCGCCGCGCTGGCCACCATCATGAGCGTGAACGGCGGCGAAAAAGATCTGGAACTGGCCATCGGCGTGGAAGCGGACGTGCCGAAAATGCTGATAGGCGACGCGCTGCGGCTGCGCCAGGTGCTCATCAACCTGGTCGGCAACGCCATCAAATTCACCGAGCGGGGCGCGGTGTCGCTGCTGGTCGAACTGGCCGGCCATAGCGGCGAGGCGGCCCTGCTGCGCTTTCGCGTGCGCGACACCGGCATCGGCATGGACGAGGCGCAGCGGGCCGGCCTGTTCTCGGCGTTCTCGCAGGCCGACGCCTCGATGACGCGGCGTTTCGGGGGCACCGGTCTGGGCCTGGCCATTTGCCGCCGCCTGGTCGAGCTGATGGGCGGCGGCATCGAGGTGGACAGCGCGCTCGGGCGCGGCAGCGAATTTTGCGTCACCCTGCCTTTGAACCCGGCCGCCGGTGCCGAAAGGGCGCCGGGCGCCGCGCTGCGTCTGCTGGTGGTGGACGATCACGGCACCAGCCGCGATTACCTGTGCAAGACCATCCTGGCCTGGGGCTGGCAAGCGGACGGTGTCGCCTCCGGGCCGCTGGCGCTGGCCCGGGTGCGGGCGCTGCGGACCGCCGGCGCCGCCTATGACGCCGTGCTGGTCGACTGGCAAATGCCGGGCATGAACGGACTGGAGACCTTGCACACGCTGCGCGCTCTGACGCCGGCGATGCCGGTATTGATCATGGTCAGCGCCTTCGGGCGCGCCCGGCTGATGCGCGAGGAGGCGGTGGAACAGGCCGACGCCGTCCTGCTCAAACCGGTCACCCCGTCCAGTCTGTTCGACACCTTGCACGAGGCGCTGGCGCGCCGCCGCGGCGAGCTGTTCGCGCCGCGCGCGGCGGCGCCGCGGCGCCGCATCGATGGCGCCCGCCTGCTGCTGGTGGAAGACAACGCGCTCAATCAGGTGGTGGCGCGCGGCATGCTGGAGCTCGCCGGCGCCGTGGTCGACACGGTCGACAATGGCGCCAGGGCGGTGGAAGCGCTGCGCGGCGGGGCCCAGCTCTACGACCTGGTCTTGATGGACGTGCAAATGCCGGTGATGGATGGCTACGCGGCGACGCGCCTGATACGCGGCGAACTCGGCTTGACCCTGCCGGTACTGGCCATGACGGCCGGGGTGATGGCTTCGGAGCGCGCGGAGTGCCTCGCCTCCGGCATGGACGACTTGATCGCCAAGCCGATCGACGTCGGCTTGATGCTGGACGCGATCGGGCGCCACTTGCCGGCGCGCCCGGGCGCCGTCGCCATCGCGCCCCCGGCGCGGGACGGGCGCGACGGCGTGTTCGAGCCGGATCAGTTGCTCAAGTACAGCGTCGGCGATCCCGCCCTGCGCGCCTCCCTGCTCAATCTGATCCGCGACCTGGGCGTCCACAGTCCGGCACAGATGGCGGCGGCGCGCGCGGCCTGGATTGATGGCCGGGTGGGCGAGGCGGCGCGCCTCTTGCACACCATGCGCGGCTCGATCGGCAGCCTGGGCGCGCGCCACTTCGCGCAAGCCGCGCTGGTGCTGGAAGAAGCGCTGCGGGCCGAGCCGGCCGGGCCGCAGCAAGTGACGGCCCTGTTCGCGCTGGCCGAACATGAATTGCTGGCGACGGTGGCGGCGGCCCGCTTCTGGCTGGAGCGCCAGGACGCGGCGGCGGACGAGGGCGGGAGCGGGGCTGGCGCGCCCGAGGAGGGGCGGGACGTCCCGGAACCAGAGAGCGATGGCGCGCCACTGACGCGCTTGAGGACTTTGCTGGCGCAGCGCGACCTGGCCGCCTGCGACGAATACGGCGCGCTGCGGCCGGCGCTGGCGCGCCTGCTGGGCGTGGCTGCGGCCGAGTTCCTCGAGCATGCCATGGCCGAGCTCGACTTCGAACGGGCGCTGGCGCTGCTGGCGGCGGCGCCCAT
>DMYQ01000115.1:4514-8366 GCA_003482555.1 Janthinobacterium sp.
GAAAGTGAATGATGAAAATGAGTGATTCAGCCAGATTGCCTGTTTCGCCATTTAATGCTTGAGCGACAAGCCGGTGGCGGTTTATATTGGAGGCACTTTCCACCACCCGAGCCTTCCCGATAACTGAACTTGACACCCTGCTGCTGGCACTGGAAGCCTTCGGCCTCGCCAACGACGATGCGCACGCCGAGCGCGGCCAGAGAATGCTCAATATCACACGCGACACCGGCCAGTTGCTGGCGGTGCTGGTGCAGGCGCGCGGAGCGCGCCGCATCCTGGAAATCGGCACCTCGAGCGGCTACTCGACGCTGTGGCTGGCGCGCGCCACGAGCGCCTTGAAAGGCAAGGTCACGACGGTGGAGTTTTCCCCCTCCAAGTTCGAACTGGCGCTGGCCAATTTCGCGCGCGCCGGCTTGAACGCCTGCATCGAGCCGCTGCTGGCCGATGCCGGCCAGGTGCTGGCCGACAGCCCGGAGGCCGCCTTCGAGTACATTTTTCTCGATTCCGACCGGGCCCGGTACCTGGCCTGGTGGCCGCTGCTGACGCGCGCGCTGGCGCCGGGCGGCGTGCTGGTGGTCGACAACGCCACTTCCCATTACGGTGAAATGGCGGGCTTCCTGGACGCGATCGCGGCCGACCCCGGCTACACCAGTTGCCTGGTGCCGGTCGGCAAGGGCGAATTCATCGCCGTCAAGGCGCGCGCCTAGTCGGCCTTCGCGGCGACGATGCTCAGTTCGAGCAGGCGCACCAGCGATGCGACGCCGGCCGCGTCGACCTCGTCGAAACGGTTCAGGCGCGGGCTGTCGAGGTCGAACACGCCGACGATGGCGCCGCCGGCGCGCACCGGCAGCACCAGTTCCGAGCGCGAATTGACGTCGCAGGCGATATGGCCGGGAAAGGCGTGCACGTCGGCCACGACACTGGCGACGCCGCTGACGACGGTGGTGCCGCAGACGCCGCGGCCCTTCTTGATGCGGATGCAGGCCGGCTTGCCCTGGAAGGGGCCGAGCACCAGTTCATCGCCCTGGAGGAAGTAAAAGCCGGCCCAGTTCAAGCCCGGCATGCTGTTGAAGACGAGGGCGCTGAAGTTGGCCGTGTTGGCGATCAAGTCGCTTTCGCCGGCCAGCAAGCCTTGCAACTGGGAGCGCAAGTCTTCGTACATCGTCAATTTTTCGGCGGGTGTGTCGCAGCCATAGGCGGCGTCGCTGAGTGTGAAGCTCATGGTGGCGTATCCAGGTAAGTTGGCGAAGGCGCCATGGTAGCCTGTCTGGCGGCGGCGCGCATGCTGGCGCCGGATGTTCCGCCGCTTGCCCGCTACTTACCCACCGGATTGCGCGCCGGATTCGGCGGGGAGGGCGGCCGGCGGCCGGGCGCCTGGCCGGCGCCGATTCCAATGGTGTGCTAAAGACAATAAAAAAGCTGGTAGCATGGAAGGAAAGCGGGGCGGCGTGCCGCCCGCGCGCCCGTTCCACCCCGGATCGGGCCGGAGCGGGAGTGTGCGTGGACGAGGTTTTCTACATCGAATTGGAATTGCTGCTGGAAGGGATACTGCTGCGCTACCAGCACGATTTCCGCGATTATTCGCAAGCCTCGCTGCGGCGCCGCATCGAGCAGGCGATGGAACGCTTTTCTTGCGCCACGGTGTCGCAACTGCACAGGATTTTGTGCCATCCGAAAAGATTTACCGGCGCCTGTGAGCGCGCCGGCCGACAGGCGCGACGAGGATGCCCGCCTGGCCGGGGTGCGCCTGGTCATGGTCGGCGCCTCGGCCGGCGGCGTCGAAGCCGGCTGTTGCTGCGGGCGCTGCCGGCCGATTTTTGCGCCGCCCTGGCCATCGTGCTGCACCTGGCGCCCGACCGCGCCAGCCGCTTGCCCCTCCTGTATGCGGATCGCTGTTTGTTGCCGATCAGGGAAGTCGAAGATAAAGAGCCGATACGCGTGGGAACGGTCTATTTTGCGGCGCCCGATTGTCATATGCTGATCGAAAGAGAGCGCGTTTTTGCGTTGGCAAAGGATGAGGCCGTACATTTTTCGCGCCCATCCATCGATGTCGCGATGGAGACGGCGGCGCTGGCCTATGGCGGGCAAATGCTGGGCATCGTGCTGAGCGGCGCTTCGGCCGATGGCGCGGCCGGGCTGGCGCTGGTGCGCCGGCTGGGCGGCACGGCCTGGGTGCAAGATCCGGCCCAGGCCGTGGCGTCGACGATGCCGTCGGCGGCCTTGAAGCTGGCTGGCGCCGACCGCGTGCTTAATCTGGAACAAATTGGGGCGGGCTTGGCCCGCATGCTCAAGACATAAAAAAAGGGTGACGTGTGACCAGTCCCAGCGATATTTTCCCCGCGGCCAGGATCGAGGCCGAGTCCGGGTCGCGCGGCGGCGCCGACCCGGCGCCGCCGGCCGTCGCCGACGGGGCGGCGCTGAACATCCTGGTGGTGGAAGACAATATCGACTCGCAAGTGATGGTATGCGAACTGGTCGGCATGCTGGGACACAGGGTGCGCGGCGTCGACGATGGCGAGCAAGCCCTGGATGCCATGCGAGCCGAGGATTTCGACGTCCTGTTCACCGACGTCAGCCTGCCCGGCATGTCCGGCATCGCGCTGGCCAGGCTGGCGCTGCGCGACAAGCCCGGCATGCGCGTCATCTTTTCCACCGGCTATGGCAAGGAAGCGCTGGAGCGGCTTGATTTTCCGGCCCGTATCCTGCGCAAGCCCTACGATTTGCAGGAATTGAAGGCGGCGCTGGACCAGCGCGCATGAGGGCTGTGGTGTTGCACTATACTGTGATTTTCACCACGGATTGAACGCCATGACGACCGAGTTGACGATTTTGGGCTGGACCCTGGCATTGGCGCTGGTGCAGATATTTCTGCCATCGTATTTCCGCAACCAGGAAACGGGCACGGCCTACAATATGAGCGCGCGCGACGGCGCAAGCGCGCCGGTCGGCAAGCTGACGGCCCGCTTGCGCCGGGCCCAGGCCAATCTGTTTGAAACGCTCCCCTTGTTCATCGCCGCCGTGCTGATGGTGCACGTGACGGCGCGCGAAGGCACGCTCAGTCTGTGGGGCGCCGCCCTGTTCCTGGCGGCGCGCCTGATTTACCTGCCGCTGTACGCTTTCGGCGTGCCGGTGCTGCGCACCGTGGTATGGCTGGCCTCGGTGGTTGGCTTGCTGATGCTGTTCTGGGTCATACTGGCGCCCGCCTAAGACTGACAAAGCGCGCGCCTCCTACGGCCCGTGTAGGTTACGTCCTATGGCGCGCATGGGTACGCAACCGTACAGTGGATGAAGGCCACGCCCGGTCCACAGACGGAGCTAGAATCCATATGGCAAGCATACCCGGGAAGGTCAAGGGGGCGCGCGCAGCGCCCGGGCGCGCCGCCGCGCGGGCCCGTCAGATCGAACAATTACTGCACGATGTGTTTGGCGTCGAGCAATTGCGCGACGGTCAGCAACAGGTGATCCACAGCGTGCTGGAAGGCCGCGACACCTTGGCGATCGTGCCGGCCGGCAGCGGAAAATCGCTGTACTATCAAATTCCCGCCGCCATGCTGGCCGCTGTGAGCATCGTCGTCTCGCCCCTGATTTCGCTGATGAAGGATCAACTGGAAAAGCTCGACGAGCTGGGCGTGCACGCGATCGAGCTCAACAGCAGCCTGTCGCGCGAGCAAGAGCAAGCCGCGCTGGCGCGCATCCGCGGGCGGCGCGCGCGCATCGTCCTGTGCACGCCGGAACGCCTCGCCACACCCGACTTCCTGGCCCTGTTCCAGGATATCGGCGTCGCCCTGGTGGTGATCGACGAAGCCCATTGCATCTCGCAGTGGGGGCACGATTTCCGTCCCGCCTACCTGG
>DMYQ01000115.1:8511-9924 GCA_003482555.1 Janthinobacterium sp.
CCTGGCGCTGACGGCCACCGCCACCGAGGTCGTGGTCGCCGATATCGGGGGCCAGTTGGGAGCGCCGAAAATGCAGGTCGTCAACACCGGCATTTACCGTCCCAATTTGCGCTACCGGGTGCTACAGGTCACCAATGCGGCCGAGCAATACGCGTGCGCGTTGCGCCTGGTGGGGGAGACGGCCGGGGTCGGCATCGTTTACGCGGCAACGGTGAAGGCGGTCGAGGAATTGGAGCGGCAATTGCGCGCGGCCGGCGAGAGCGTGGTGTGCTATCACGGCAAGCTGTCCGCCCGCGCGCGCGCGGAAAACCAGAAACTGTTCATGACGGGCGAGCGCCGCGTCATGCTCTCCACCAACGCCTTCGGCATGGGCATCGACAAGAGCGATACGCGCTTCGTGATCCACCTGCAAGTGCCGGCCAATCTGGAAGCGTATTACCAAGAGTCGGGGCGGGCCGGGCGCGACGGCGAGCCGGCCACGTGCACCCTGCTGTATTTTCAGGACGACAAGCGGGTGTGGCAGTATTTCCTGGCCAAGCAGTATCCCGGGGCCGAGGAACTGCGGGCGGTCTTCTGCGCGGCCGGGGAACTGTCGGCCGGGCGCGTCTCCTTCAGCTTTGAAGAAATCCGGCAGGCGCTGCAAGACATGTCGGACAGCAAGCTGAAGATTTGCCTGAAACTGCTCAAGGATGGCCGATTGCTGCGGCAAAACCGCAAGCTGGCCTATCTGCTCCGGCCGGGCGCGCCCCCGCCCGAGGCGTTCGATCGCCTGGCGCGGGTGTATGGCGCCAAGCAAGAGCGCGACCGGGCGGCGCTGGAACAGATGGTGGCCTATGCGCAGAGCGGCTTTTGCCGCTGGAAGCTGCTGCTCGACTATTTCGGCGACAGAATTTGCAGCGACGGCATGGATTTCACGCGCTGCTGCCGGTGCGACAATTGCCTGTCGCCGCCAACCGTGGCCGAAGCGTCGGGCGCCAGCCAGCTCCACGAGGCGGTGCCAGCCTTGGTGCCCGCCTCGCCATCGGAGCCGGCCTCGCCCGCCATCGCCGTCGGCAGCCTGGTCAAGGTACCCAAGTTTGACATCGGCACGGTGCTGTCGGTGGCCGGCGACATGGTGACCATCGAATTCCCGGAAAACACCACCAAGACTTTCATGGCGGAATTCGTCGCCCCCGTGTGAAGTTGGTTGCGAGCCGCGTCTAAGCGCCGTGGAAATATCTTGCCGTCGATGCCGGAATCATCCTACAGGCGGACGTGCTTTTCTCCTATTTCGTGACGCTGGTTCGCGCACTACCATGACGTCATCGTACCGTCCGCACGCGATAGACAGACAGGCGGGCATGGGACGTATTGTCAACCGTTACACATGGAGATAATCATGGCTACATCGAGCAATGATAATAAACAGGGTGG
>DMYQ01000115.1:10143-10452 GCA_003482555.1 Janthinobacterium sp.
ACCCAGGGTGGTACCCAGGGGCGCAAAGGCGGCGAGAGCAAGCAGAGCGATACCAGCAAGCGGGGCTTCGCGTCGATGGATCCCGAGCAACAAAAGGAAATCGCCAGCGAAGGCGGGCGCGCCGCGCATGAAAAAGGCACTGCGCACGAGTTCACGTCGGAAGAAGCGCGCCGGGCCGGCAGCCAGAGCCACAAGAATGATGGCAACCGACAAAGCACCACCACTGGCACGGGGTCGCGCGACAACGCGGATCAAGCTGACACCAGCCGGCAAAAAGGCGGCGGCACCGGTTCGGGCTCGGGCTCGGGC
>DMYQ01000064.1:0-10665 GCA_003482555.1 Janthinobacterium sp.
GCGATCGCCAGCGACTCCAGGGAGGCGAATGACATGTCCTCCCGGCTCGCGGCCACCACATCACGGTCGTCCCGGGCCGGTATTGCATTCGCCGAGCGCACCGCGTTTTCCGAGCGCCTATCCTCCGCTCACGAACATGGTGAAACGATCTCGATCGACATGGCGCAGGATCCCCACAATCTTGCGATGTTCCTGCGATACGCAGAGCAATACGGCGGAGACAGCGCCGCAGCGTTCGCAATGTTTGACGCTGAACTGGCGCGCCAGGGTCTGCGACCGAATCGCGTGTTTTCCGATGGAACCGCCTTGCCTGCGTCTTTCAACGATATCCATGAAAAATTCGATCAAACATCGGACGATTCGCGCGTGAATCCCGATATAGATGCAATGGATCGCCAACACCACGCCCGTGCCTCGCGCTTCAATACTCCGATGCCTATGCAAACCATCCCATCGGAACCGTCACTCCTCCGCAGCGACATCCAGGCGAAAGGCGAGTCCATACGCGACCAGACAGCCGCCGACAGGTCGGCCTTCGACTCGAGTGCGCAGATCGTGAAGACGCCCGACGGGACGCTGGCCTCGAAGAAATCATTGCTGCTCGAGGCTGGAAAACAGGTGGCCCGCGATGGCGGGGCCACCTTCGACAACACCCTGGATATCGCAAAGGCGATGCAACAAAAACGGCAAAAAAGAAACAGGTCACACAAGTAGCTCATAGATCGTGAGGGAAATGGCTCCCATCATACGTATGGTCACCCTGCTCGGGCTCGAAATCTTCGGTGAGCGGGGGACGGCCTTTGTCCCTCCAGTAGTTTTGCATCAGGTCCGCAGGAGTAAGCCCTAGCCCCACGAACATGTCTTCATCGTCAGGAACGGTGCTTCTAACAGAACCATGCACTGGGTCGCAGATGCCTGCCAAGGCTCCACCAACAATGGTTCCCACCATAGCCCCTATACATGACATCACGATCTTTACCCCTGTATCCTCAAAAAATGTTGTAAACAAAGCGATGCCAACTCCTATCGCAATGCAAAAAAAAACGATTGCCTTTTTCATTTCCGCCTCCGAAAAAGCACATAAACTTTATCAATTTACTAATTTTATATCGATGAAAATGAAAATCAAGACTTACTGATTTCGGACTAGAGTCATGTCATATTCCCTGCGTATCGCGTTGCACTGCATCAATGTAGTCTGCATAGGCTTGCATCATCTTTTTGCGCTCATCCAGAAATTGTTCGTGGTCGTAGGCTTCGCCATACTCGTCGTCCGAGCCATGCGCTAATTGCCGATTGATGATCTCATGCCGGTTGCCGAGCTTCGCCTTGATGACTCCCTTTGCCAGCGACCGGAAGCCGTGGCCGGAATACCGCCCCATGAGGCGACCCGGTCGGCTTAGTCGAAGGTACCCATTTGCTGCCGACTTCGACGAGCAGCATGGGCCGCGCCGATCGGTTCGACGTCGAGCAAAGTTTGTAGCAAGGCCAGCATATTGCATTCGCCGGCTAGGCCGTTGAGCAGGCACATCGAAGCGTACGATACGCGTCTCGATTTCCTCGATATGGTGCATCAGTTCGCCGAGAACGAAGCGATGACTCTCCGTCAATTCCCTCTACACTGCAATGAATAACTCTTCCCGACTGGCCTTGAGGGATCTGCTGGCGCAGCCGAGCACTTCATGCGATGACTGTCCGGCGAGGATGGCCTTGACCCGGGCCGACGGACCGTGCAGGTCGCTGATCACCGTGCCGAGACGAATCCCGCCGTCGGCTAGAAACTTGCAAAGCCGGTTTTTCGGACGTCAGTTGTCCGACCAGTTTTTCCGCAGGAGCGCGGTCAGGTGCAGTTCGCGCAACAATGGGGGAAACGATTCGCGCAGCAATCCGGCCCGTACCAGCGTCGCCGCGCCGTATGCGGCTTCCACGCGGCCGGGCAAACTGTGCGCCAACGCATGCTCACAAACCTCGCGCGGGAAGGAATTGGTCACGGACTCAGCACACCAGTCACGGAACGTTGAGCGGAAGCGACCCTACCTGTGCGTAACTGGTGCCACTTTGGCCCCGGCGATCCAAGCGTCGACCATATCAGCCCAGCTTTGCAGCATTTCCCTGCGCTGGACGGCGTACTCAGCCTTGTTGTAGACGGCGCGCACGCCGCGCTGCTCGTGCGCCAAGCACTTCTCAATCCAGTCGGTGTTAAAACCGGCTTCATGCAGCAGCGTCGAGGCTGTCCGGCGCAGATCATGGACACAAAAGTGCGGCAGCTCAAGCCCGTTCTTTTGCGATTTTTCGACCGTTGAAGTAATCACGCGATTCAGCGTCGCATCGCTCATTGGCTTATCAGTCTCATATCGTCCGGGGAGTAGGTAGGGGCTGCTGCCAGCGCAAGTCTTGAGTCCCACCAACAGATCGATGGCTTGCTGGCTCAAGTAAACCACATGCGGCCGACGAGCCTTCATACGCTCGGCCGGAATCGTCCAGGTAGCCGCCTCGAAATCAACTTCCTTCCAGGTCGCCAGTAATAGTTCGCCCTTACGGCACATTGTCAGCAGTATGAATTTGACTGCCAGTTTGAGCGTGGGAAGCGTACCGGCGGTATCGAGACCGGTAAAAAATGTCTTTATCTCGCCCGGCGTCAAAGCTCGCTCCCGCGGCTTAAACGTAGCAATCGCCGAGGCTTTCACACCTTCGGCGGGGTTGTCGATCTTGAGACCGCGCGACACCGCGTGACGGTAAACTTGCTGGATGATTTCGCGGGTATGCACCGCCGTGGCCGGCGCCCCGCGTTCTTTGATCTTCTCGCATAGACCGAGCACTTGACTGGACGTGATTTCCTCCAGCTTACGTTTGCCGATCTTGGGCAGTATGTCGCGGTCGAGAATGCTCTTGCGCATCGTTGCCGTACTGTCAGCCAAGCCGGCATCGCGCAGCCAGATTTCGGCAAAGGTCTGGAAGGTACCTGATTCCCGAAATTCCTTTTTACCGTCAGCTTTGTCCTGTGCCGGCGATTCGCCGTGGCTGACAGTATTCTTGGCCCGCGCCAGCAGTTCACGCGCATCGGCCAGCGACAGCGGATCGCCGTACTTGATGAGCGATGGGTCACGCTTGGGCTGGCTGGCTTGGAACTCATCGTACTGCCCCAGGGTAAGCGTTTCACGCCGGCCTGCGAGACGGTAGTCGTAGCGGAAGGTTATGGTGCCCTTCGGTGTAACCACCGCATACATGCCGTCGCGGTCTGCAACCTTGTAAGCCTTTTCCTGCGGCTTGAGGTTTTTCAGCTTCGTATCGCTCAGTGCCATCGTCTTTTCTCCATCGCCCATAGTTTACCGTCAGAGTATCAAGACGGTAAATGGTTCACCATGCCGCACACCCAAGATTGCACCGTCACTTTTACCGTGAAAAGTCAAGGGATGTCTAGATTCGACATGGGACGACAAAAAACAAAATGCCCTTAAAAATCAAGGGCATTTTTCGAAAAATGGGTCGTTATGAAACGATGTGAAACGCTATCAAATCATTCCCACTCGATGGTCGCCGGCGGTTTGCCGGAAATATCGTACACCACCCGGTTGATGCCGCGCACTTCGTTGATGATGCGGTTCGACACCTTGCCCAGCAGGCTGTGTGGCAAATGCGCCCAGTGCGCCGTCATGAAGTCCTGGGTCTGCACGGCGCGCAGCGCCACCACGTATTCATAGGTGCGGCCATCGCCCATGACACCCACCGACTTGACCGGCAGGAAGACCGCGAAGGCTTGGCTGGTGCCGTCGTACCAGTTTTTCGGTGCCTGCTCGGGATCGAGTCCCTCGCCGCCGACGAAGTCGAAGGGTGCGTTGCGCAACTCTTCGATGAAAATCGCGTCGGCGCGCCGCAGCAGGTCGGCAAAGTCTTTCTTGACTTCACCGAGGATGCGCACGCCCAGACCCGGGCCCGGGAATGGGTGGCGGTACACCATTTCGTGCGGCAAGCCGAGGGCGACGCCGAGCTTGCGCACTTCATCCTTGAACAGTTCGCGCAGCGGTTCGAGCAGCTTCAGGTTCAGCGTTTCCGGCAAGCCCCCCACGTTGTGGTGGCTCTTGATGGTCTGCCCCTTCTTGCCCTTGCCGGCCGACTCGATCACGTCCGGGTAAATGGTGCCCTGGGCCAGCCATTTGGCTTTCGGCAGCTTGCCGGCCTCGGCCTGGAAGACTTCGACGAATTCGCGACCGATGATTTTGCGCTTGGCTTCCGGGTCGGTAACGCCGGCCAGGTGGCCCATGAATTGCTCTTCGGCGTCGACGCGGATGACCTTGACGCCCAGATTCTTGGCGAACATGTCCATCACCATCTTGCCCTCGTCCAGGCGCAACAGGCCGTGGTCGACGAAGACGCAGGTCAGCTGGTCGCCGATGGCGCGGTGGATCAGGGCGGCGGCCACGCTGGAATCGACCCCGCCCGAGAGACCCAGGATGACCTCGTCGCTGCCGACCTGGGCGCGGATGTTTTCCACGGCTTCGGTGATGTAATCGGGCATGTTCCAGTCCGACTTGCAGCCGCAGATCTCATGCACGAAGCGGCCCAGGATGGCCTTGCCCTGCACCGTGTGCGTCACTTCGGGGTGGAATTGCACGCCATAAAAGCGGCGCTCCTCGTCGGCCATGGCGGCGATCGGGCAACTCGGCGTGTTCCCCATCAGCTTGAAGCCGGGCGGCATCTCGAGCACCTTGTCGCCGTGGCTCATCCACACTTTGAGCATGCCGTGCCCCTCGTCCGTGACGACGTCGACAATACCCTCGAGCAGCTTGGTGTGGCTGCGGGCGCGCACTTCGGCGTAACCGAATTCGCGCAGCAAGCCATTTTCCACCTTGCCACCCAGTTGCGCGGCCATCGTCTGCATGCCGTAGCAAATGCCCAGCACCGGCACGCCCAGTTCGAACACGGCTTGCGGCGCGTGCGGCGCATCGCCTTCCAGGGTCGAACTGTGGCTGCCCGACAGAATCACGCCGGCGGCGCCGTAGTTGCGCACGAAGTCGTCGCTGACGTCGTGCGGGAACACTTCGGAGAAGGCGCCGGAGTCGCGCACGCGGCGCGCGATCAACTGGGTGACTTGGGAGCCGAAATCGAGGATGAGGATTTTAGAATGCATGGGATGGGCACTTTGTAATGAAAACAGCGGGGAATGGATGCTCCATCCCCGCGGAAAGACGCGCCCCCGTCGCGGACGGGGACGGCGCGTACACTAGTCGCCGGAGCGGTAGTTCGGCGCTTCCTTGGTGATTTGCACGTCGTGGACATGCGACTCGCGCATGCCGGCCGAGGTGATTTCGACGAATTCCGCCTTTTCGCGCAATTCGTCGATGGTTGCGCAACCGCAATAACCCATCGATTGACGCACGCCGCCCACCAGTTGATAGATGATCGCCAGCACGCTGCCCTTGTAGGCGACGCGCCCTTCTATGCCCTCGGGTACGAACTTGTCGGCCTTCATCGAGGCGTCCTGGAAATAACGGTCGGCCGAGCCGTCCGTCATCGCGCCCAGGCTACCCATGCCGCGGTAGGATTTGTAGCTGCGGCCCTGGTACAGTATCACTTCGCCGGGCGCCTCTTCGGTGCCGGCGAACATGCTGCCCATCATGACGGTGGAAGCGCCGGCGGCCAGGGCCTTCGAAATGTCGCCCGAGAAGCGGATGCCGCCGTCGGCGATGCAGGGCACGCCGGTGCCGGCCAGCGCTTCGGCCACGTTGGAGATGGCGGTGATTTGCGGCACGCCGACGCCGGCCACGATGCGCGTGGTGCAGATCGAGCCGGGGCCGATGCCGACCTTGACTGCGTCGGCGCCGTATTCGACCAGGGCGCGGGCGGCGGCGGCCGTGGCGATATTGCCGCCGATCACGTCCACATGGGGAAAGCGGGTCTTGATCCAGCGCACGCGGTCGAGGATGCCTTGCGAGTGACCGTGGGCGGTGTCGACGACGAGCACGTCAACGCCGGCGGCGACCAGCAATTCGATTCTTTCCTCATCCTTGGCGCTGACGCCGACGGCCGCGCCAACCAGCAGCTTGCCCTGCATGTCTTTCGAGGCGAACGGATGCTCGGTGGCTTTCTGGATATCCTTGACGGTAATCAAGCCGCGCAATTCAAAGGCGTCGTTGACCACCAGCACGCGCTCGAGGCGGTGCTTGTTCATCAGGCGTTTCGCCTCGGCCAGATCGGCGTCTTCCTTGACGAACACCAGCTTGTCGCGCGGCGTCATCTTGGCGCGCGCCTCGGCGTCCAGGTCTTCTTCAAAGCGCAAGTCGCGGTTGGTGATGATGCCGACCACTTCCTTGCCCTGCACCACGGGAAACCCGCTGATGCCGTACTGCACCGTCAAGGCGATCACGTCGCGGATCTTCATTTCCGGCGGGATCGTGATCGGGTCGCGCAGCACGCCGGCCTCGAAACGCTTGACGCGCGCCACTTCGCGGGCTTGATCCTTCGGCTTCAGGTTTTTATGGATGATGCCGATGCCGCCTTCCTGCGCCATCGCGATGGCCAGACGGGCTTCCGTCACCGTGTCCATCGCCGCCGACAGCAGGGGAATGTTGAGGGTGATGTTGCGGGTCAGGCGAGTCTTCAGGGACGTATCGACAGGCAAAACGTTGGAATAAGCGGGGACGAGCAGCACGTCATCGAATGTGAGTGCTTTTTGAAGTAGACGCATAGCATTTCCTATTGGCGCAAAAGTGAATTATACAGAAAAGTTCAGCTTTCGTCCGCGCTGATAGGAAAGATCCGGCTAAAATCCCCCCTTCGCCGCGCGGAGATTGACTTCCGCATGGAAACATGGCGAAATCCGTACTGATATTCTAGGGGAACAGGCAATGATGAAAACGATCGATGCGGGCCGGACGGCGCGCCTGCTGCTGGGCATGGCCCTGATGGCCGCGGCGGCGCTGGCGCAGGCGCAATATATCTGGTTGGACGCCAAGGGACTGCGCCAATACTCGGACCGCGCGCCGCCGCCATCGGTGCCCCAGCGCAACATACTGAAGGCGCCGGGCGGGCCGCTCCCGCCCGACACCGGCGCCGCATCCGCCGCCGAACCGGCCGCGGAAAAGCCCGGTGAAAAGGCGGGTGCCGCGCCGCGCGGCCCGCAAACCACGGCCGAACGCGAGACCGATTACCGCAAGCGCAAGCTGGACGCGGCCGAGAAGGACAAAAAAGACGCCGACGCCGAGCGTGCCAAGCGCGCGGCCGCCAGCAATTGCAACAGCCTGCGCGCCACCCAACGCAATCTGGAATCGGGGCGCCGTCTGGGCATCACCGACAAGAATGGCGCTACCGCCTATATGGACGACGCGGAACGGGCGCGCCAGACGGCGGAAGTGCGCGGTGCCCTGGCCGATTGCCAATAATAATGTAGTGCCGCGGCGCTGGAAGCGGCGCAGGGCGTCATTGCCACCCCGCTAATACAACCGGGACGGCGTGCCCCGGCGCGCCCGCGACGTGCTCAATATGCGTTCGACGAGCCCGTCGGGCACATGGTTTTCCCTGAAAAACGCGGTGGCCACCGTCTTGCCCAGTGTCTTGTGAAATTGGATGCCGCGCTCGACCAGCGCGGCAGTGACCGCGTCGGATCGAGCGTCGTCCCCGGCCGGGGTATTGGTCTGCATGATGCCTCCCTATGGTCGCGCTAGAATGTCATCGGCAGCCGCACCGACAGCGACACGTCCGGCGTGTCCCGCGTCAGCCCGGCCCCGACTGAAATATTCAAGGTCTTGCTTTCGCTCAAACGGTAGGAATACCCGATGAGCAAGGTGCCCAACTGGGTGCGCACCGAGCCCGGCACGGTGACGCCGTTCTGCTTGGTGCGCCCGATCGAGCTGTGGTCGTAGCCGAGGCTGAGCGAGGCTTTTTCGTTGAGCGCCAGGCCCATGCCGAAATTGAAACCGAATACCCCGCCCGGGGCCACCGTGCCCAGCGCTTCCATGTCGCCATTGAGAACCATGCGGTTGACGCCATGACGTTTGACATTGTACAAATAGCTGACGCTGCCGAAAAACACGGCCGGATCGGATGGAAACAGCCAGGTCAGGCTGGGTTGCAGCGAATAAAAGCCCGAGCCGGTCGGCAAGTCGCGCGGCAAACCGGTGCCGGTGACGTTCGTGCCGATGCAGCGGGTGACGCAGTCGGTGACCACCTCGAAGGGATCGCGCCCGGTGCGCGTCTTCAGGCGCAGTCCGGCCACATAATACGGCTTGTCGGCGCCGCCGTCGTTGATTTGGTAACGCCCCGCCAAATCGACGTCGCCCAGCCCCTTGCCACTGGTGTCGAACACATTGTCGACAGCCGTCCCGGTAAACACTTCGCGGCTGACGGTGGCGTCGGAACGGTACACATAGGGCACGCGCATTTCCAGTTCGAGGCGATTGCTCACGCCCAGGCGCCCCGTCAACGCCGTGGTGACGACGTTGCGCTTGATTTCACGCACGTCGATCAGGCCGATCAGCAAGGCTGGAATGATGGTGTAACCCACCAGAGCCACCCGGTTGCTCGACGAATAGCCGAACTGCGCGGAAGGCTCCAGCACGTATTTTCCTTTGGGCGTGAGCACGCCCGGCTGCTCAAACAGGGGCGCCACCTCGGGCGGACGACCGTCGCTGGCGGGCGGGCGCCCGACCGCTTGCGCCGGCGCCGCCCGCACCGCCGGCGCCGCCTGGGCATCGGGCGCCGCCTGGGCCAGCGCTGGCGCGGCGCCCGCGCCCGCGTCCCGCGCCTGGGCGGCCGGCCCGGTGCCGCGCAAGCCGGCCAAGGCCGCGTTGTCGGCTGCGCGCCGCAGTTCGGCGATGCCGCGTTTTTGCTCGCCCAGCGCCTGGCGCAAGGTGTCCAGCAATTTTTTTTGCTCGGCCAACTGATGCTTCATCGACTCCAGCTGATCTTGCAGTTCGCCGCCCGTGGCGCCACCCTGCTGCGCATGGACGGCCGCGCTCAAGATCAGCGCCGATGCGCCGACGACGCCGAATCGCCGTATGTGGATATAGCGCATTATTTCTCCCTGAAATAGAAGCCGGCGGACGCCGGCGCACACTGCACGTAAACCGGATGTTGCTCAATGGGCTCCGACGGCATTGCTGAGCGCGGTGCGCAAGCTATCCTGGAAATTCATCATTTTGAGCAAGTCGAAACTGTTGACGCTGGCATTGATGACCGTCTGCGTGCGCAGCACTTGATCGTTCAAGCTATTCTGGATCACCGTACCGGCCAGCGCCTGCGGCATGGCGCCCGCCAAAAACGTGTTACCGGCGCCGTTTTGCAGCAAGTTCAAACCCGCCGCGGAAGCGGCCGCGCTCGCTTCCTGCCCCGTCAGCCTGGAAACGTCGGCAATATTGAAGGCGCTGCTGGAGAGCACGTTGCCATTGACCGTCACCGTGCGATCCACCCCCAGGGACATGAGCAGCCCGCCGCCGAGATCGAAGCCGCCGCGCGCCCGCTCCAACTCGGCGTCCCCGACGGCCACCCAGTCCGGGCCGGCGCAGCGGGCCTGGCCACTCCAGCCCAGCGCGGCGCCAGCCAGCAGCCCGGCCAACACCTTGTTCATGATCGTTTTCATCGTTCCTCCCGCTTAAAAATCGCCCGGCCCGTTTTTCGGCATCGTCAACTGATCCAGACCGCCGCGCTGGATCGCCGCCGACAGCGGGGCCGGCGGTGCCACGCGCCAGTCCACCGCCTCGTTGAAGCGCACCACACCCTGATGGTCGTGAATGACAAACAGCAGCTTGCTGCGCCACATGGCCTCGAAACTGGCGCGCGCGATGGCGCGCGTGCCGCTGGCCGGATCACCTATCAAGACCCGGCCCGGCTGCAGCCCCTTGACGACGACAAAATGGTTGTAACCGTTCTCCGACAGCAAAACGATGGCGGGAAAGCCTGCCTCGCCCAGCTTCTGCAACGGTAAATGAAAGCCGTCGGCCTTGAACCCCTGCGTCTCAAGGAAACGTTTGATATCGAGCAAAGAAAAGCCTTCCTTCCGGATTTTCTGCTGATCCCCGTGGGCAAACATTTGTTCAAACACAAATTGTTCCGTCACGGGATAGGCGTAGTGATGGCTGAGCAAGGTGGCCACGGCCGCCGAGCCGCAACTGAAATCGTATTGCTGGCGCAAGGTGGTCTTGAAGCGGGCTTCCTTGATGCTCGTCAAAGGCACCCGGAAGCGGCCGCCATCTCCCAGGGCGGCGAGGTCGATGGCGCCAGCCTGGCCCGCGCACAGCGTGGCCGCCAGCAATATCTTGGTGAGCGCGCCCATGGCTATTTGAGCTGCAAATTGACGATGGTGTTGTTCTGTATCAACACGTTGGCGCCGGAATTCTGGATCACGATGGGGATGCCGGCGGTATTCGTGAAGGCGGCCCCGTCGATGACGTTGTTGCCTGTGGCGACGTTGACGGCGGCATTGCCGCTCACCATGCCATTGAGCCTGGCGTCGTTGTTGACGGTATCGGTACCGCCGCGCGCATCTTCCAGCGACGCGGCGCCGACGGCGTCGCCGAGGCCGACATGCCAGCGCGGAGCGGCGGCAATCGCGGGCAGGCGCGAGGTGACCGCCAGCGTTGCCCCGTCCATGTCCAGCGCCGTGAAACGGGCATCCGCGAAAGGCGGCGCCCCACCGGCGGTCGGCGCCTCGGCCAGCGCTCCCAGCGGCAG
>DMYQ01000064.1:10717-11156 GCA_003482555.1 Janthinobacterium sp.
TCGGCCAGCGCTCCCAGCGGCAGAGCCGCCGCGCACGCCAGCGCGCCCATGCCGGCGTAGAGCTTGAAACGATAGAGTCCCATATTGTCTCCTCTTGAGTCCAACCGCCGCCCCCGGACGGGGGACGGCGGCAGCGTCCCACTCTCTCCCGGTCGCCGCCCTTCCCACGCGGGAGGGCGGCGACGGACCTTAGTGTCCGACCGAAAGATTGGCCTGAACCACCACGTTTTGCTGGATCAGGGAAGACAGGCCGCTGTTTTGGCTGATCACCAGCAAGCCGGCGGCCGACTGGGCCGTACCTGTCATGGTGTTCGACATGTTGAAGGTGCCGGCATTCACGGTATTGGTGCCGCCGTTGCCGCCGGTGCCGCCCACCCCCGTCCCGCCATTGCCCATCCCGGCGGTATTCGTGCCGGCCGCGCCGCCCGCGCCGCCCGTA
>DMYQ01000064.1:11309-11581 GCA_003482555.1 Janthinobacterium sp.
CCGCGCCGCCCGCGCCGCCCGTATTGCTGCCACCGGCGCCGCCATTGCCGCCATTGCCGGCCGTCGAATTGCCATTCGTGGCCGAGCCATTGCTGGCGTTGCCGTTCGTGGCGGCGCCGCCGCCGGCGCCCGCGCCGCCCGTGTTTTGCGCCATGCCGCTGGTGCCGCCCGTCCCGCCGGCCGCGCCGGCTGCGCCATTGCCGCCGTTACTGGTGCCGGCCGCGCCATTGCCGCCCGTGCCCGCGTTGCCGCTGGTGGCCGCCGCGCCGGCG
>DMYQ01000329.1:0-24298 GCA_003482555.1 Janthinobacterium sp.
GCATAAATCAGGCCAAAAAATTTACATGATTTTTAAGGGAAGTATCAGCCTGAGAAAATTTCTAAACGCTGCAAAGTATGGAATCTCCAACCCTAAAATAATGAAAATAACAGGCGGTATTGGCGGTGTAAAACAATGCTGGGAAAGTACCAAGGGGGCGACAAAAGATGCCATCAAGGTTTTTGCAAAAGAAGAAGGAAAAGTCGTACTGAAAGGCGGTGGATTGGCAGTTGTCTTTGCCGTTGCAATGGATATTGCCGAGTGGTACCAAGATTATTCCGAAGTAGGTGTCGACGGAAAACCTAAAAAAGATTTTATGGATTTATTTACCAAGGTTGGAACGGACTTGGTTAAGGCCGGCATTGTCGCAGCATTAACAACAGCCGTCATGACGGTGGGCTTGACTATTTTAACAATCACGGGCTTAGTAACAGCCGCACCAGTTATTGCAATCGCAGTGGGAACCGTAATTGTGTCAGTACTGATTACATTTCTCGTCGAGAAAATTGACAAAGCTATTGCGAAACATGTCGGTGAAGAAAGCACAACGGCATGGATTTCAAAAAAATTCAAATCGGCGGCCGAGTACTTGTCGAAAATCAGCAAAGACGTACGCTACGATGAATATCCCATGTTATTTTAGTTCACCAGAGAAATGTTTTAATAATGTGAATTTTTTATAAAATATGGAAATGAAAAAATATGTCAGTGCTGACGATGTAAGATCTGGAAATTCACTCGAAAAAATAGTGCATTTTTGTGCGTTTGGGGGATTATTGTTTTCCCTGCTCGGAACCGGAGTAATTTGGGGTGGAACGGACTCGTTTCACTTACCCGACTCGGTATGGGAGGCGTCGCTATGCGTTAACGCGATACTATTCATAGCCAACTATATATGCTACTTTCCATTCAGAAAAACTGATAAGCTTCTTGGGAATGGGCTATTATCGTTAATAGTAATATTAAATGTGTTTTGGCTGATAGGATTTTCCTCATACTATTTTTATTTCATTTTTGCACCCATGGATAAATTATTACGAATAATTGCTCTTTCGGCAGTTACGATTCTATTAGTGCATCAATCATATTTAATACATAAAGATATTAAAATTGCATCTCTAAACAAAAAACTATTCGATAAAATGTATGTCGATGAAGGCAACGCTATCATGTTCACTCGCAAATCCGTCGCTTACATGGAAGACGCCAAGCCAGCGCGAAACCCCTTCAAGTCATATCATCTTTACGCGGCAATGATTATGGCTCCACTCACTTTGGTATTAAACAGGGTTTTCACACCAATCGTGGGGGACGGAAATGGCGTTTTCATCGTAGTGGGTTTTTTGTCCATTCCGATGATGCAATGGGGAATGGGATTGTTCGTTCAGACAGCAATGCTCATGGTGTACTATCCAATCAAACTCCAGCGTGAGACTGGAAAGCCCGTCTTGATGAAGGACTGGTAATTTCACATTTCAATACCATCGTTAGTTAAATTTCAAATTTGACTGTATCAATACCCTTTGCTTCATCTTCGCTCGGGGGATGGATATGGCCGGCGCGAACGCCGGCCGTCACCGTTGCGTAGCGATCAGACGCGCGGCGGGTCGCTCTCGCGCGCGTAGTTGCGGTGCGCCGCCAGCGCCGTTTTGAAGGCGTCGATGGCTACGCTCAAATGGGTACGGTCGGCGACGACGATGCCGGGGTCGGCGCTCCCGTCCGGCAAGGTGCTCGGCACACCGGCCTTGAGCAAGAGCTCGATTCCCGCCCCCAGCACCAGGAAAGGCTTGCAGTGCCGGTATTGCAGGCGCACGAAGTCTAGCGCGCGCGCGTCGCGCGCCAGCGCCTGGGCGGCCGTCGCGCCGTCCGCGATCACCACCGCGTCGTACAGCACCGAGGCGCCCGCCTCCAGCGAAATTTCAACGGCGAGCGGGGCGCCCTTGGCGCTTTCCACCTTGCCCATGTGGCTGGCGACCACGCGCGGCACCGCTTCGCCCTCCAGCAGGGCGGCATAGATCTTGCGCACGCTTTCACCGTCCACGCCCGGCCCGACCAGCAAGGCCACGCGGCGGCTGGCGATGCCGGCGCTGCCCGGCAAGTGCAGCAGCGACAGCGCCGGCGATGGCGGGTATTGGGCCGGCGGCAAGTCGGTGGAGGGCGGCATGGGCGCCGGCAGCGCGATGCCCAGGCCGTTGGCGACGGCCACGGCCAGCGCCGTGTCGACGTTGAGCAGCATCGACACGACGCGCGCGCGCACGGCCGGCGTCTGCACCCGCGTCAGCTCGAAGCGGAAGGCGTGCGCGATGTGTTGCCGCTCGACGGGGCTCTGGCTGATCCAGAACAGGCGCGCCTGCGAATAGTGGTCGGCGAACAGTTCCGGCTTGCCGCGCGTGGTCTCTTCGGCCAGCGGCTGCGGAAAGCTGGTGTAGCCGGCGGCGCCGGCCTGGAAGGGACAGCCGCCGCCCAGGGAATTGGGCTCGTAGGCGACCCGGCCCCGATGCACGGCTTGCTGATGCATGCCGTCGCGCTGATTATTGTGCACCTTGGCCAGCGGCGCGTTGATGGGAATCTGGTGGAAGTTGGCGCCGCCCAGGCGGCTGATCTGGGTGTCGATGTAGGAGTGTATGCGGCCCTGCAACAGGGGATCGTTGCTGAAGTCGATGCCGGGCACCACGTGGGCGGCGCAAAACGCCACCTGCTCGGTCTCCGCGAAGAAATTATCGGGATTGCGATCCAGTACCATCTTGCCCACCGGCGTGAGCGGCACCAATTCCTCGGGCACCAGCTTGGTCGGGTCGAGCACATCGAAGGCGAATTGCGCGGCCTGCTCTTCGGTGAAGATTTGCAGCGCCAGCTCCCATTCCGGGAAGATGCCGGCCTCGATCGCTTCCCACAGGTCGCGGCGGTGGAAGTCGGGGTCGGCGCCGATGATCTGGGCCGCCTCGTCCCACACCAGGGAATGGGTGCCTGCCAGCGGTTGCCAGAGGAATTTGCAAAACACGGACTTGCCCTGCGCGTTGATCAGGCGGAAGGTGTGTACGCCGAAACCCTGCATCATCCGGTAGCTGCGCGGTATGGCGCGATCCGACATCACCCACATCAGCATGTGCGTGATTTCCGGCATCAGGGAGGCGAAGTCCCAGAAGGTGTCGTGCGCGCTGGCCGCCTGCGGCATGGCGTTGTGCGGCTCCGGCTTGACGGCATGTACCAGATCGGGAAATTTGATGGCGTCCTGGATGAAGAAGACCGGCATATTGTTGCCGACCAAATCCCAGTTGCCCGCGTCCGTGTAAAACTTGACGGCGAAGCCGCGCACGTCGCGCACCGTGTCGGCCGAGCCGCGCTCGCCCGCCACGGTGGAAAAGCGCACGAACACCGGGGTGCGCTTGCCCGCTTCGGCGAACGGAGCGGCGCGGGTCAGCGCGCTCAACTCCTTGGTGCATTCGAAATAACCGTGCGCCGCCGAACCGCGGGCGTGCACCACCCGCTCGGGGATGCGCTCATGGTCGAAGTGGGTCAGCTTTTCGCGCAAGATGAAGTCTTCCATCAGCGTGGGGCCGCGCAAGCCCAGTTTCAGCGAGCTCTGGTTGTCGGCCACGGGCACGCCCTGGTTGGTGGTCAAGATTTGCTCGGCATCGTCGACCCGGTTCCGGTCCAGCGGGGCATCCAGCGGATCGACGCCGTGCGGCGGCACGCCCGCGCCCACCTTGGCCGAGGCGAGCGTTTCCGTGGCCGTGCTGGCGGTGGCCGACTGCGTGGACGGCTCGGCCGTCTCGCCCCGTTCGGGCGTGCGCGAATCGTCGCCGTATTCGTCCGGCTTGTTGGCGTTGAAGGCGATGGCGGCCGCCAGCGCCTGGCCGGAGACTACTTTTTCAAGCAATTCCTTGGCCCTTTCGTCGTTGCGGCCTAGACTCTCGGGCGGCTTGGCGGCGGAAGGGCCGCCGACCGTGCTCAAGATGGAGCCGGCGCCATCGAGCGCGCCGCTTTTACCGTTCTTGCTGTTTTGATTGTTCGTTGCCATTCGAAAACCTCGCGAGCATCCTGCCGGAGCCGGTATCGGCGCTGCCGGACAGAGGGATTAATGTTTCTCGAAATGTGGGATGGAGAAAGATGATCGGCCACCACGGAGAGTGGCGAAGGCCGATGGCGCAAGCCGATATGCCGCGGGCCGGCGGCGGGCCCGGCCGCGATGGCGACCAGAGCCGTGTACCGCGCCGGGCGCGCGGTGCCGCGTGTATTGCCTTTACCGGGCCCGCTGTACCGGGTGAAAACACGCCAAACCGCATGAGAAATTCTCCCGCATGGCGAACGGCGCGACGTTTACTTTATTTGCGCGCAGCTAACAATTTCGACAAGCCATAGCCGGCGGCCATGGCGACCAGTATGGAAATCGCCGGACTGGTACGGACGTAAGTGCGCCCCGTTTCAGCCGCGCTGTTATACGCCGCCCCCAATTGTTTACCGCGCGCCAGCAAGCTGCCGGAGACGTCGTTGACGGTGTCGCCCACTTGATCGACGCCCTTGTGGGCGCTGACGGCGAGGCGGTCGGCCATCGGTTGCGCCTGATCGGCCGCCTTGTCGATGGCTTGGTGCAGATCGGCGCGCATATCCTTGCCGATCGAGGTGACGCTAGCCTGGTCCGTGCTTTGTTTGATCGTATTCATGATGGTTCCTTTAATAAAGTAATCTAAAAGATTCACGACTTCGATCTACCGACCGGAATCC
Organism: Janthinobacterium sp.; assembly: GCA_003482555.1. Classification (GTDB taxonomy): domain Bacteria; phylum Pseudomonadota; class Gammaproteobacteria; order Burkholderiales; family Burkholderiaceae_D; genus Janthinobacterium. The sequence goes on from DMYQ01000329.1 coordinate 4,726, forward strand.
CGATTCTCCCTGTTTTAAAGCGAAGTGACACTGCTACGCGGGGATTGATTGCTTTGCGTCAAACCCCGCGCCATGCACATCCCCAGGGCGCCATAACGGCGGCATCCTGCCGGGACGTAAAATTAGTGCCGAGTACGCAAGATAAGCCTTATCGCCGGGCGCAACAGTGCGCTAACGCACGCAATGCGCTAACGCACACAGTGCGGGCGGACTCAGTCGATGAAGGCCCGCAGGGCCCGCGCCTGGCTGCTGACCATTGTCAGGAACACGTATTACATGGGACTGCGCGACGGGTGCCTCGAAAGGGCCGAAGTCGCCTTCGACGAAGAGTTGCACGGCGGCGCGGGCGAGCTTGAGGGCGCCGCCGCCACCTTGGGCGCCGATCCCGCCAGCGCGCTGCTGAGCCGCGACGCCGGGGGCGCCGTCAATTCGGCGCTCGACAGGCTGCCGGCCGCCTTCCGCGAAATCGTGATCCTCAAGGAAATGGATGATTTGTCTTACAAGCAGATCGCGGAAATCGCCGGCGCGCCGATCTGCACCGTGATGTCGCGCCTGGCGCGCGGGCGCAAGCTGCTGCTTGACGACCTGAAGCATTATGCGCACGGAGGCTGAGATGGAATGCATGGAATCGCGGGACTTGCTGGCGGCCCTGGCGGACGGCGAACTCGACGCGGCGACGGCGGCCCGCTTGCGCGTCCACCTGGCAAGCTGCCCGGCTTGCGCCGCCGCCCACGCCGGGCTGCTGCGCCTGCGCGCCAGCATGCGCACGCAAGCCCGGCGCCACCGCGCGCCGCCCCACTTGCGCCAGCAAATCCTGGCCGCGCTGCCGCGGCCGCCGCAGCCGCGCCGCGCCTGGGCCGCCCTGCCCTGGAGCTGGATCAATTTCGGCGCCGCCGGCGCCTTCGCGGCCGCCTTCGCCGTGTCGACGACCGCACCGTCGCCGCGCTGGCCTACCGCCACCTGCGTTACTGGGCCGTGTCCGACATGAGCGGGCCCGAGCTGGAAGAGTTCCAGCGCACCCTGGCGGCGCGCAAGGCCGCCGGTTGAAAGCGCGCGCCCGCTACGCGTGATTCAGTTTGCGCGCGTCAGTTCGCGCGATTCGTCGCCATGCCTACACGGTGCGCATCCACTGGTGGCGGTCGGGCGCCGTGCCGTGCTGGATCGCCAGCAGCGCCTCGCGCATGGCCATCGTCACCGGGCCGTTTTCGCCATTGTTGATACTCATCTCGAAGCCGGCCGCCTTGACCGTGCCAACCGGCGTGATGACGGCCGCCGTGCCGCAGGCGAACACCTCGGTCATGCGCCCGGCCGCGATATCCTCACGCCACTGGCGCACTGTCAACTTGCGCTCGCTGGCCGCGTAACCGAGATCGGCCGCCAGTTCCAGCAGGCTGGCGCGGGTGACGCCGGCCAGCAGGGTGCCGCTCAGCGCGGGCGTGACGATAACGGTCTTGCCCTCTTCCCGATACACGAAAAACAGGTTCATGCCGCCCATTTCCTCGATATATTCACGCTCCACGGCGTCCAGCCAGACCACCTGATCGCAACCTTTTTCCTGCGCCTGCGCCTGGGCCACCAGGCTGGCCGCGTAATTGCCCGCGCACTTGGCTTCGCCCGTGCCGCCGGGCGCGGCGCGCACATAATCTTCGCTGATCCACACCGTCACCGGCTTCACGCCCTGCGGGAAATAGGCGCCGGCCGGCGAGGCGAACAGGACGAACAGATACTCGTTCGATGGACGCACGCCGAGGAAGGGATCGACGCCTATCATGAGCGGGCGCAGGTACAGGCTCTCGCCGACGTTTTTCGGCACCCAGGCCCGGTCGATGTCGATCAAGGCGCCCGCCGCTTCCAGGAACAGCTCGGCCGGCAACTCCGGCATGGCCAGGCGTTTCGCGCTGCGCTGGAAGCGCGCCGCGTTGGCGTCCGGGCGGAAGGTCTTGACGCCGCCGTCGGGCTGGGAAAAGGCCTTGAAGCCCTCGAAAATCGCTTGTCCATAATGCAGCACCGAGGCGGCCGGGTCCAGGCTCAGGGGGCCGTACGCTTTCAGTTCGCCCCGCTGCCAGGCGCCGTCGCGGTAGGCGATGACGACCATGTGGTCGGTAAACACGCGGCCGAAGCCGGGATTGCGCATCCGTTCGGCGCGCTCGGCGTCGCTCAAAACGGTGCCGGAAGGGGTGACGAGGATGGCGGGAGCGCTCATGGATGGGTTCCGTAAAAATGGCCGCCGGGCGCGCGCCGGGCGGAAAAAGTCGCAAACGGCCTGGCCGGACACGGCGGGATGGGCGTTTCAGCGCACGGCAGTATCCAGCAACAGAATCAAAGCAAATGCATCAAGCGGCTGCATCAAACCATTGTATCAAGCTTGGGCGGCGCCCGGAGCGTCCCGTCAAAACGCATGGTTGATGCCGAGCGCGACGCCGTTCAGCGCCATGCCGTCGGACGCGCCGCCATTCCCGGTGGCGGCCATTTTTTCGCGATACAAGTCGGCATATATATTCGTCCGCTTCGACAGAGCATGGCTGAGTCCGACACTGGCCTTGTGCTGGCCGCTCTCGCGCAAACGGCCGTAGCCGAAGCGCAGCAATTGCGCGCCCAGGGCGTAGGTTCCCGCCAGCAGGGCGCTGCGCCGCTCGCCGCCGGACAGGACGAGACGGCTGCGCGAATACGCGCCCAGCACGGTCAGTTGATCGATACGATACGAGCCGGCCAGGTAGACGATGCTGTCCGCCACGTGGTTGCGTTCATAGGACAGCATCGCCGTGGCGGCGCCGTCGGCATAGGTGAGGGCGGCGCCGCGCGCGCGCTCGACAGGCTGGCCGGCCGCGGGCGCTTCAAGTTCGGCCATGCCGAAAAAGCGCACGCCGCCCAGGCCCGGCGAGGCATAAAACACGCCATTGCCGACGCGCGAATAGTTGTGGAAGTCGGCGCTGGGCAAGCCGTCGCTGTCGAAGTCGCCGTTATAGCTTTCCAGCGAACCCATGAAGCCGCTGTCATACCAGGGATCGTAGCGCCATTTTTCTTGCCACAAGGGCGACAGCGCCCGTCCCAGACGCAGGCCGCCCAGGGTCTTGCTGCGCAGGCCCACCGTGGTCTCGCCCTGAAACAGGGTGCTGGCGCGCTCCTGCATGCCGGTGTCGGGGTCGAAGCGCATCTGCACATTGAAGGTGGCGGCAAGGTCGCCGTCCAAGCCTTCCACGCCGCGCACGCCGAGCCAGTTGTTCAAGCCCCGATCCAGGCGCGCGCCGGCGCCGCTTTCCCTGACCAGGCCGAGATCGAGATAACCGTAAACGGTGGCCGCGTCCTGGGCGCGGGCCGCGCCGGCCAGGCCCGCGCAACAGAGCAACAAGCCGAGACCGCGCGGGGCGGAAAGTTGAGCGAAATGAACCATGCGCGCCTCCATCCGGGCGCCGCCGGCGCGGCGGCTCCGGTCGGCGTTGGCGCCTGCATACACGATAGCAAATAAGTGGGAAAAGAAAAATTCCTTTCCTTCATTTGTCACCTCTTGGCCGCCGCGCTGGGGTACACTGGTTTTAGCCTGTGTTGTTTTTACGCAAGCCCGTTCTCCCCGCCCGGTCGGCGCCGCGGCAACCTTTCCATGAGGATACCGAGCATGAACGTCCGCCGAATGCCGAGCCGCCACGCCACCCTGCAGTCTTGCGCCTTGCTGTCTTGCGCGCTGCTGTCTTGCGCGCTGCCTTGCAGTTTGTCCGCGGCGGCCGCCGCGCCCGCGACCATGCGCCTGGCCAGCCTGGAATGGTTGCCGTACACGGGTGCCGGCCTGGATCAGGGCGGCATGGCGACGGCCGTCGCCGCCGCCGTCGCCAAACAGTTCGAGTACAAGGTAAAGGTCGACTACTTTCCCTGGAGTCGCGCCATGCAGGTCGGCGGCGAGGATCCCGGCTACGCCGGTTACTTCCCCGCCTACTACACGGAAGAGCGGGCCCGGCAGTGTTACTTTTCCGCCCCGATGGGGCATAGCACGGTCGGGCTGGCCTTTTTGAAAAGCCAGCCGCTGCAGTGGCATGCGGCCCGGGACTTGATCGGCATGCACATCGGCGTCGTGGCCGGCTATTCGAACGGCGGCGAATTCGACGCCCTGGTCAAGCAGGGCAAGCTGCGGGTCGACGCCTCGCCCGGCGATGCCTTCAATCTGAAAAAATTGCTGGCCGGCCGGGTGCGCGCCGTCGTCATCGACAAATCCGTGCTGCGCTATCTGCTGTTGAGCGACCCCGCGCTGCGCCGCGACCGGGGACAGATCGTCTTTCACGACACGGTACTGGCTGAATTATCCCTGCACATCTGTTTCCAGCGTACCCCGGCTGGCTTGAAGATGCAGCAAGACTTCGACGCCGCCCTGCAGCACACCGACATCGTCAAGATCGAAAACGCTTACTTCCTGAACATGGAAAACAAGGCCGGCGCCAAGTGAGGCCGGCCGCGCCATCCGGCGGCGCGGGAGTCATACGTGCGAGCTCCCATATGAGAAGTCATACTTGAGAGGTCATACTTGAGAGGTCATACTTGATACAGCTCAGACTGCGTTCTTCCATCGTCCTGATGGTCGTCGTCGGCTTGATGATACCGGTCAGTGTCATCAGTGTCCCGACCCTCCATCAGCACCAGGCGGCGCTCGAGCTGCGGGCCGAGAACTCGCAGCGGCGCCTGCTCGACATTGTCGCGCTGGGCATGCAGGAACCCTTGTGGGACATCAATCCCGAGGCTGGCCTGCCCCTCTTCGTATCGCTGCTGCGCGACCAGCGCATCGTCGCGATCACCGTGCGCAACGGCAAAAATCACGAATTCCTGTCGAAACAATTACCCGAACGGCGACTGGGCCGCCAGGTCAAGCTGAGTCAAAAAGTGGTCTATCAAGGAGAGCCGATCGGCGAAGTGGTGCTGGAAATGGATAGCCATATGCTCGACCAGGAAGTGGCGCGCGACCGCTGGACCTTCATCTGGACCTTGAGCAGCCAGTTGCTCCTGAGCCTGATACTCATCGTCACCCTGTTGCGGCGCCGCATGCTGCTGCCGATCGGCCGCCTGATGCAGGATTCGGCCCGCCTGGCCGAGCGCGATTTGCGCACGCCCTTCGTGTGGCGGGCAAGCGACGAGCTGGGCAGCCTGGGCGTGAGCCTGGAACACACGCGCCAGGCCCTGCTGGCGCTGTTCGATGAAATCGAAAGCAAAAACCTGATGCTGGAAAAGGATATCGAACACCGCGCCCGCACCGAAATGGAATTGCAGTTGCACCGCGACCACCTGGAAGAACTGGTCGACGAACGCACCCGCGAATTGCAGGCCGCCAAGGAGCGCGCCGATGTGGCGAACCAGGCCAAGAGCACCTTCCTGTCGAGCATGACGCATGAATTGCGCACGCCGCTCAACGCCGTGCTGGGCTACGCCCAGATCTTGAAACGCGACAAGGGTTTGAGCGAGCGCCAGAGCGTGGGCTTGAACACGATACAGCAAAGCGGCGAGCACTTGCTGCTGCTCATCACCGACTTGCTGGATCTGGCGAAAATCGAGGCCGGCAAGTTCGAACTGGTGCCCGAGCCCGTCAACCTGCCCGACTTCATGGCCGGCATCGTCAACATCATCCGCGTCAAGGCCGAGCAAAAGAATCTGCAATTCGATTACACGGCCGGGGCCGGCCTGCCGCGCACCGTCTTGATCGATGAAAAGCGCTTGCGCCAGATCTTGCTCAACCTGCTGGGCAACGCCGTCAAATTCACCGACGCCGGCCAGGTCGCCCTGAGCGTGGCGGCCGTCGCCGCCCCGGCCGACCAGGTGCGGTTGCGCTTTGCCGTCACGGACAGCGGCGTCGGCATGACATCCGGTCAGCTCGACAGCATCTTTCAACCGTTCGAACAAGTCGGCGACACCCAGCGCAAATTCGGCGGCACCGGCCTGGGCCTGTCGATCAGCCGGCAACTGGTGCGCCTGATGGATGGCGACATCGCCGTGCTCAGCCAATTCGGCGCCGGCAGCGAGTTTTCCTTCGAGTTGCAAGTGCCGGTGAGCACCATGGAAGTGGCGCCCGCCACCGCCGAGCGCCTGGTGGTGGGCTACCTGGGGCCGCGCAAGAAAATCCTCATCGTCGACGATGTCGCCGCCAACCGCGACATGCTCAAGGACTTGCTGGCCAGCCTGGGTTTCGACATCGAACTGGCCGAGAACGGCCAGGAAGGCGTGCAGCGTGCGATCAGCGGCGCGCCCGACGCGGTCTTGATGGACATCGTCATGCCGGTCATGGATGGGCTGGAGGCGACGCGCCGCATCCGCGCCGCGCCCGGCCTGGCGAGCCTGTGCGTCATCGCCATTTCCGCCAGCGTCACCGCCGAGGAACAGAATGAAACCCTGCTGGCGGGCGCCAACGCCTTCATGCACAAGCCGGTGCGGCAAAATCTGCTGCTGGAAAAAATCGGCGCCTTCCTGGGCTTGAGCCTGGTGCACGAAGCGGCGGCGGAAGCGGCGCCCAAGGCGCGTCCGGAAGGGCCGTTGACGGCGCCGCCGGAGAGCGAAATGTCAACCTTGCGGCAACTGGCGCTGGCCGGCGACATGCGCGCCATCCGCCTGCGCGCCGACCACATCGAAGCGCTAGCCCCCAGTTACCAGGGCTTTGCCCGGGTTTTGCGGCAACTGGCGCAAACTTACCAGTCGAAGGCCATCCTGGAGCTGGTCAGCATTCCCACCGAAACGAGGAACGACGCATGAATCCGGCCACCGTTTTGATCATCGACGACACCCCGGCCAACGTCGCCGTGCTGGCCGACTACCTGGAAGACCAGGGCTTGCGCGTGCTGGTGGCCCAGGATGGCGAAGAGGGGCTGGCACGGGCCAGCTTCGCCAGCCCCGACCTGATCTTGCTCGACGTGATGATGCCCGGCATGGACGGCTTCGAGACTTGCCGCCGCCTCAAGGCCCTGCCCGAGGTCAAGGACATCCCCGTCATTTTCATGACCGCCCTGACCGACACCAGCAATGTCGTGACCGGTTTCGCGGTGGGCGGCGTCGATTATGTCACCAAGCCGATCCAGATCGAAGAAGTGCTGGCGCGCATACACACCCACCTGGCCCTGCGCGCCATGCATTGCCAGTTGAGCGCGCAAAACCTGGTCTTGCAGCAAGAGGTGGCGATGCGCCTGGAAATGTCGGCGCAATTGCAACTGGTGAGCGACGAGCAGCAATTGCTGATCGTCAAACTGCAGCAAGCCCACGAGCAATTGCTACAGTCGGAAAAGATGGCTTCCATCGGCCAGTTGGCGGCCGGCATCGCCCATGAAATCAACAATCCCATCGGTTTCGTGAATTCGAACATGGGCTCGATGCAAACCTATTTCGAGACCCTCTTCGCCGCCCTCGACGCCTGCGAAGACGTGATCGCGCGGGCGCCCGAAAACAGCGTGATCGCGGCCAGCTTCGCCAAGGTCAAGGAAGACGCCGAAATCGACTTCTTGAAGATCGATTTCGGCGACTTGATGCGCGAATCGAAGGACGGCTTGAAGCGGGTCAAGGAAATCGTCCAGTCGCTGAAGGATTTTTCCCACGTGGGCGAGTCGAACTGGCAAGAGGCCGACTTGCACCGCGGCCTGGACAGCACCCTCAACATCGTCAACAATGAAATCAAGTACAAGGCCGAGGTGATCAAGCGCTACGGCGAGTTGCCGCCGATAAAATGCCTGGCCTCGCAATTGAACCAGGTGTTCATGAACTTGCTCGTCAACGCGGCCCACGCGATCAAGGAATTCGGCACCATCACCATCAGCACCGGCTGTACCGACGCCGACTGGATCTGGGTGGAAATCCGCGACACCGGCTCCGGCATCCCGCCCGAGATCGTCAAGCGCATCTTCGAACCGTTTTTCACCACCAAGCCCGTCGGCAGCGGCACCGGCCTGGGACTGTCGCTCTCCTACGGCATCATCAACAAGCACGGCGGCCGCATCGAGGTGCGCGGCGCGCTACCGCATGGCACTTGCTTCACCGTCCATTTGCCGCGCGATCCAGCCGCGGCCGAGCCGCACTGAGGCGTGGGCGCAACGGGTCCGGATTTGCGCCCGCGCGAAGAAACGAAGGAGTATAGTGTTTCTAAATACCAAGAATAATTGCCGCTGACGCAGCGCCGCGGGTATCGCGTATCCTTGAAATGGAGAGCACATGACACTGAGACGGGCAAGGCGCCTGCTGGCCGGTGTCGCCTGCGCCTTCGCGCTGGGCGTCAGCGCGCCGGGCGCCGGCGCGGCGGCCGAAGCCGCCCCGGCCGCGCCCGCCCTGGCGCGAGCGATACGCATCGGCATGGTCAACGAAACCAGCGGCGCCAACGCCGAGAGCGGCACCTACCAGGCCAACGGCGCCCGCCTCGCCGTGGACGAGATCAACCAGGCCGGCGGCGTGCTCGGGCGCCCCCTGAACATCGACATCGAAGACAATCAGAGCACCAATCCGGGCTCGGTGCTGGCGCTGTCGAAACTGGGCGGGGCGGTCGCCATCATCACCTCGATCCGCAGCACGCAAACCCTGGCGATCATGCCCAGGATCGCCCGCGCCGGCGTGCCGACCATGGTGGGCGGCACCGATTTCACCCTGACCCACGCGAATAATCCGTGGATCTTCCGGGCCCGTCCGCACGACGGCTATTCGGCCCTGGTGATCGCCGACTTCGGCGCCACCACCCTGAAAAAGAAGCGCTGGGCCATTGTCCATTCGACCGAAGCCTTCGGCATCGGCGGCAAGGATCATTTGATCGAAGCCTTGAAGAAATTCGATATCAAGCCGCTGCTCATTCAGGGCGTCAACAACAACACCCAGGATTACACGCCGGCCGCCCTGGCCGTCAAGCGGGCCGACGTCGACATCGTCGCCATTTACCTGGCCAGCCCGGCCGACGTCGGCAATTTCGCCCTCGCCCTGCGGCATGCCGGGGTCGACCGGGTGCTGATAGGCTCGCCCTCCATGAGCGCCATCGCCGCCATGCGCCTGGGTGGCGAGGCCCTCTTCAACAGCTACTCCATCAGCGATTATGTGGCGGACGCGAACCCGCAGGCGCTCGCCTATGCCAAGAAATACCAGGCCAGATGGGGGCTGGAACCCGACCTGTACTCGAGCTGGGCCTACGACGCCGTGCATATCCTGGCGCTGGCCATGAAGAATGCCGGCGGCACCAGCCCCGATGCCCTGCGCAAGGCCCTGCTTGCCATCCACGGCTACAAGGGCGTAGAGGGCGGCTACAACTACGACGTCAACGGCGATGGTTTGCATGGTTATAACGTCGTCAAGAACGAGCATGGCAAGATCGTTTTCATCAAGCACGTCGCGTTTCAGCCGGAATAGGCCGGCGGCGCATCCGGCGCGACCGGATTTTCGGGAGGAACGGGATGGGTCGTGGGATAAGTTATTTCGCCAGCCTGGCCGCGGCGCTCGCGCTGGCGGGCGCGCCGGTCCGCGGGGGCGCCGCCGCCGAGCCGATCACCATCGGCCTGGTCGGCGAAATGTCGGGCGCCAACGCGGAAATGGGCGCCTACCAGTTGAACGGCATCCGCCTGGCGCTCGATGAAATCAACCAGGCCGGCGGCGTGCTCGGGCGGCAACTGGCGCTGCGCATCGAAGACAGCCAGAGCAGCAATCCCGGCTCGGTGCTGGCCCTGTCCACCCTGGCCGAGGCGGGCAATGTGGCGGCCGTGATCGGCACCATCCGCAGCACCCAGGCGCTGGCGATGCTGCCGACCCTGCTCAAGGTCGGCATTCCAATGATCATCGGCGGCACCGATTACACCCTCACCCACGCCAACAATCCCTGGTTGTTCCGGGCCCGCCCGCACGACGGCGACTCCGCCAAGGCCATCGCCGATTTCGGCGTGAACACGCTCAAGCGGCGCCACTGGGTGATCATCCACACCACCGAAACCTTCGGCATCGGCGGCAAGAACCGCCTCACGCAAGCGCTGCGGGCTTACGGCGTGACGCCCGTGCTGAGCCAGGGTTTCCGTAACAATACGCAAGACGGCTCCTTCGTGGCCGAGGCCATCAAGCGTTCCGGCGCCGACGTGCTGGCCACGTATATTTATTCGCCCGACAATGTCGCCGCCTTCGCCCAGCAACTGCAAAAATCCAGGGTCAACCTGTCCTGGGTCGGCTCGTCCTCGGTCGGCGCCATGAGTTCCGTGCGCCTGGGCGGCAGCGCCCTGCACGGCAGTTATGCGATCACCGACTTCGTGCCGGAAGCGAATCCCCAGGCGCGCGCCTTCGCCAGAAAATACCAGGAAAAATACGGCCAGGAGCCCGACGTTTATTCCAGCTGGGCTTACGACGCCACCCACATCCTGGCGCTCGCCATCGGGCGCGCCAACAGCACCCGGCCCGATGCCATCCGCCGCGCCATCCTCGCCATCCGCGCCTATGCCGGCGTCGAGGGCACTTACAACTACGATTCCAACGGCGACGCCTTGCACGGCTATAACATCGTCAAGAACGAAGGCGGCAAGATCGTCTTTCTCAAGCATGTCGATTTCACTGCCACGACGCCGTGACGACGCGCCCGCCCATGTCCCGTCATGCCAGCCGCCGCTCCCTGCTCGGGCGCCTCTCGCTGGGCACCAAATTGCTGCTGGCCCCGGCCGTCGGCATGCTCTGCCTGTTCATCGTGGCCGGCGCCGCCTATCTCGGGCTGACCCAGCAGCAATACACGATGAGCAAGATCAGCGATGTCCGCTTCGCCCATCTGCAATTGACGATGGAAGCGAACACCTTTTTGCAAGAGGCGCAACTGGGCTTGGCGGCCATGTTTTCCACCGACCAGGAAGTGAACGACCCGGCCGTCATCAAGGCTTCCGGCGATGAACTGCTGAGCAAGATACAGTCGGCCGTTCCCACCCTCGATTTCCTCTCCAAGCAACAGGATCTCGATCCGCTGGAAAGGAAGACCATCAACGCCACCCTGGAATCGGTGCGGCGCTACGGCGCGGCCGTCGAAGAGGCCCTGGCGGCGGCGGCGCGGCGCGAGCGCGTCCCGGTCAGCCCGACCCTGAAGCCGGACAGCGCCTTTGAATTGCTGTCGTGGAATCTCGCGACCCTGGTCAGCATTGAGCGCAAGCTGACCACCCTGGCCTTCGCCGAGTCGGCGCGGCGCTCGCGCCAACTGGCCCTGGCGCTCGGCCTGATGCTGCTGCTGTCGCTGGGGGCGGCGGTGCTGGTGACGGCCGTCGTCACGCGCCATATCCGCGCCACCGTGGAAGCGATACGGGAGGCGGCCTCGGCCCTCGCGAGCGGCGACCTGAGCCGTCGGGCCACGGTGCACGGCGACGACGAGGTGGGCCAGACGGCGCAAGCCTTCAATTTCCTGGTCAATGAATTGTCGGAAAAAGTGTCGCAGTTACAAGTGATCAACCGGCAACTGGGCGCGGAAATGATCGAGCGCGAAGCCGTCGAGCGCACCTTGCGCGAGAGCGAGGAAAGGTATCGCCAGTTGATCGAGATTTCGCCGGACGCCATCATGATAGAGCGGGCCGGAAAGATCACCTTCGTCAACCGCGGCGCCCTGCGCCTGTTTGGCGCCGCCAGCCAGGAAGCCCTGCTGGGCCTGTCCCTGTTCGAACTGGTGTCCGAGGAATCGCGCGAACTGGTGAAGACATCGGTGCGTCAAGCCAGCCTGGCGCACGCCGAACCGCATCCGGTGGAAGGCATGATGACGCGCCTCGACAACAGCAAGATCGACGTTGAAATCACCCAGTCCGTGTATCAGTACGGGGGCGAGGCGGCGATCCAGACCATCGTCCACGACATCACCCGGCACAAGCACCATGAAGAGCAGTTGCGCAAGCTGGCCCTGCACGACGCCCTCACCGGCTTGCCCAACCGCATACTGCTGATGGACAGGCTCGATCACGCCATCGTGCAAGCCGAGCGCCACCAGTATCCGATCTTTGTCTTGTTCATCGATATAGACCGCTTCAAGCTGATCAACGACAGCCTGGGCCACGACGCCGGCGACGACTTGCTCAAGGCGGTGGCGGCGCGCATGGCCCTGTGCGTGCGCACCGGCGACACCCTGGCGCGCCTGGGCGGCGATGAATTCGTGGTCTTGCTGGGCGATGCCTTCACCGAAGAAGTGCTGGAGCAACTGGTGCGCCGCATCCTGGCCACCGTGGCCGAACCGATGGTGTTGAAACAGCGCGAGGTCAGCGTCACCTGCAGCATCGGTTACAGCGCCTATCCCGACGACGGCAAGGATGCCATCACCCTGCTCAAGCACGCCGACACGGCCATGTACCGGGCCAAGACGGAAGGACGCAACAATATCCAGCGCTACGCCTCGGAAATGTATAACCGGGTCAACGAGCGCCTCGGCATCGAGGTGCAGTTGCGGCGCGCCCTGGAACGGGGCGAATTCCTGCTGCACTACCAGCCGCAGGTGGACTTGCGCAGCGGCCGCATCACCGGCGTCGAAGCGCTCCTGCGCTGGCAGCATCCGGAGCTGGGCCTGGTGCCGCCGCTGCGCTTCATCGCCGTGGCCGAGGATACCCGCATGATCGTGCCGATCGGCGAATGGGTGATACGCACGGCTTGCCGCCAGGCGCGCGCCTGGCAAGACGCGGGCTTGGCGCCGATCACGATGTCGGTCAATTTATCGGGCCAGCAACTGGTGCGCCCCGAGCTCATCGGCGAAGTGGAAAGCGCCCTGCGCGAGGCCGGCCTGGCGCCCGAGCGCCTGGAGCTGGAGTTGACCGAAACGGTGTCGATGAGCAATCCCCAGCGCACCGTCGACATCTTGCAAAAGTTCCGCGAAATCGGCGTCAAGGTCGCCATCGACGACTTCGGCACCGGTTATTCGAATCTCGCCTACCTGAAACTGTTCCCGATCCAGACGCTCAAGCTGGATCGCTCCTTCATCTGCGAAGTGGGCAAGGATAGCGCCAGCATGGTGATCATCCAGGGCATCATCGGCATCGCCCGCGGCCTGCAACTGAAGGTCGTCGCCGAAGGGGTGGAAGAGCAAGAGCAACTCGACACCCTGGTCTCGTATGGCTGCGACGCCATCCAGGGATATTATTTCAGCCGCCCCTTGCCGCACGAGCAATGCGCCGCCCTCTTGCTGCAAGATAGCGCGCGGCGCGACAGCCATTTCATTCGCGCCTGATCGACTTTCCGGCCCGGCGCCTCAGCCGTCCAGGCGCCGGGCCAGAAAATCGAGCAGGGCGCGGGCGCCGGCGGACAGCAGGCGCGAGTGCGTCACCGCGTGGATGGGCAGGCGCGCCATGCTCCACAACGGCAAGACACGGCTCAGGCGGCCGGACTGGATAGCCTCGCGCACCAGCGCCGGCGTCAGCGCCGCCACGCCCAGGCCGCGCTCGGCCAGCACTTGCATCAAGCCGTGATTGTTGACGGCAAAACGTCCGCTCACCGTCACATCGGCGGCCGCCTCGCCATTGCGCAGACACCACCGGGCCTGGCGCTGCGGCCCGGTCAAGTGGATGCAGTCGTGGCCGGCCAGCTCGCTCGGCGCGGCCGGCCGCCCGCGCGCGTCCAGGTAGGCCGGCGCCGCGAACAGCGCCTGCTCGACCCAGCCCAGGCGGCGCGCCACCAGTTGATCGCCCTTCACCCCGCCCAGGCGCAGGGCGATGTCGACATGCTCGCCCAGCAGATCGGCGTGGCGCGGCGACAGATCGAGTTCGAAGCTGATGCCCGGATACAGGCGGGCGAATTCCGCCAGCAAGGGGCCGAGCACATGCACGCCGAGGTCGACCGGCATCGACAGGCGCAGGTGACCGCCGGGACGCTCGGCCACTTCGCGCAGGGCTTCCTGCGCCAGGCGCGCCTCGTCGACCAGGTGGGCGCAACGCTCGAAGTAGCGGCGGCCGGCCTCGCTCAGCTCGACGCGCCGCGTGCTGCGCACGAACAGGCGCACGCCGAAGGCGCGCTCCATCGCCCCGATGCGGCGCGACAGCGTGGCGGCCGGCACGGCCAGGTGGGCGCTGGCGCGGCTGAAGCTGCCCTGCCGCGCCACTTCGACGAACAGCGCCATGTCCTGGAAATTCACGAGATCGCTCATCTGCATGATCTTAAGCGAAATATGGAATAGTCATATCCGATTTTCGGCATTCCAGCTTGATTTGATAGCAATCATAATCACTTCATCGCGCCACGCGGGGCAATCACCGCGGCGCCAACCCAGCATCCAACGGAGCGACTATGCGCCACCCAAAAAATATCATGTTGATCGGCCTGGAACCGACCCTGCTCGACTTTTCCAGCCCCGACTTTGCCGCCTATCCCGGCATGAACGCCGCCAAGGTCATGGCCGGCCTGAACGCCGCCGTGGACGAGCTCAATCGCCTCGGTTACACGGTCGAGCTGTGCCTGACCGATTTCGGCGCCAATGCGGAAACGGTGGTGCGCGAGCGCCTCTCGCAGCGGCCCTACGACTGCGTCCTGATCGGCGCCGGCATCCGCACCATCGCCTCCCAGTTGATCCTGTTTGAAAAACTGCTCAACGTCGTCCACGCGCACGCCCCGCAAGCCAGACTGTGCTTCAACACGGTCCCCCTTGACACCACCGAAGCCGTGCAACGCTGGCTTTGATACGCGCCAATACACTCCGATACCCATACACGCAAAGGAAAAACATCATGCAAGCAATCCGTATCCACGCCTACGGCGACGCCGACCAGATGCATCTGGAAGAAGCCCCGATGCCCGTCTGCGGCCCGGCCGACATCCTGGTCAGGGTGGTGGCCGCCGGCGTCAACCCGGTCGACTGGAAAATCCGCGCGGGCGCCCTGGCCGCCCATCTGCCGCGCGCCTTTCCCATCACCCTGGGCTCGGACGGCGCCGGCACCGTGAGCGCCGTGGGCGCCGCCGTGACGGCCTTCCAACCCGGCGACGAGGTCTACTTTTACGCCGATCTGGGGCGCGGCGGCAGTTACGCCGAATACGTCGCCGTCGATGCCGCGCAAGCGGCCCTGAAACCGCGCACGCTCAGCTTTGCCGCAGCCGCCGCGATGCCGGCCCCGGCGCAGGCGGCGTGGACGGCCCTGTTCGACATGGCCAGGATCGAAGCCGGCATGCGCGTGCTGGTGCACGGCGCCGCAGGCGCCCTCGGCTCCATCGCCGTGCAACTGGCTAAAGAGGCCGGCGCCACCGTCATCGCCACGGCCGCCGGCGCCGACATCGACCGGGTGCGCGGCCTGGGCGCCGACCAAGTGATCGACTACCGCCAGCAACGTTTCGAGGAATTGGTGAGCGATCTCGACGTGGTGCTCGACACGGTCGGCGGCGCCACCCAGGAAGCCTCCTGGGCCACCCTGCGCCGGGGCGGCATACTGATCGCCAGCGCCATGCCGCCGGCGCCGGAACGGGCCGCCGCCGCCGGCGCGCGCGCCGTCTTTCTATTCACCGAGCCGCGCGGCGCCGTGCTGACGCAACTGGCCGAACGGATCGACGCCGGCCGCCTGCGCGTCAACGTCGGCCGCGAATTCGCGCTGGCCGACGCCGGCCTAGCGCATCGCCGCGGCGAAGCGGGCCAGGCGCACGGCAAGATGGTGCTGCGGGTGGCCGCGCCACCCGCTTGAGCGGCCGGCGCGACGGCGCAAGCCGGCGCGGGCCCAGCCGTCAAGCCTTGGCCGCTCAAGCCTTGGCCGCTTTTGCGCCAGCCCGCTGTTTCAGCGTCATCGACAGCGGATAGCTGGCCGGCTCGGCCGCGCCGCTCAGCGTCAGCACCAGGCGCCACGGCTGACCATCCACGGTTTTGTTGAAAGTGCGCCGCAGCTTGCCGGCGCCGGCTTCCGCTTTCCACGCGTCCGCCTCCAGCTTGATGGCGCCAGCGTCCAGAAACGCTACGCCGCCCATCTCCATGCCGATGCAGCCGCGCACTTCCCACTGCCTGGTGTCGCCGCGCTCGACCAGGCGTTCCCACGAAGCCTTGGCCGGCAGCAGCGGCCCCACAATGGTGCCGTTATCGCCATAGCGCCGTTCGCCGACCACGTGGGCCTTCGGAAAAGACTTGCCCAGTTGCGGGATGGCGCCGGCGATGGTGGTGGCGGACTGGCCGCCGAGTAAACCGGCTTTACCCGGGATGAAGGCGCCGGTGCACACCGACAGTACGATGCGCGTGTCAGCGCCGCGCCGGCGCACCCAGGCCAGCGCCTGCGCATTGTCGGTGATGGCGCCGACATTGCCGCCCGGGATCAGCAAGACGTCGGCGGCCGGCGCGTGCTCGAGGTCGAAGTCCGGCTGTGTCTTCACGCCGTAGGTAGAATACACGCTGTCGGTGCTGGCGGCCACCGTGAAGATGCGGGCGCCGGCCTGACCCAACACTTCGATGGGCGCGCCGTAATCGATGTCTTGCACGCCGTCGAACAAGAGCACGGCCACCCGCAGGCGATCGCTCTTGGGTATCATTTCCATGCCATCCGCGGGGCAAATGCCGGGCTTGTCGTACTCTTGCTCGGGCCCGGAGGACGCCATGTGGTGATGGTTCATCATCTGCCAGACGTAAGCGGCCTTCGGCTTGGCGCCGGCCAGCTTCGCCGCGTCGGCGGCGCCGACACCGACACTATCCGCGCCCGCGTGCGCCAGGGCGGCGCCGCATGGCATCGGTGCCAGCGCCAGCGCGCGCATGTGGGCGAAGGCGCGCGTGGCCAGCCCTTGGCCGGCGCGGTGGCGCCCGATGCGACAGCCGATTTCCGCCGAGCCGGCCCGTATATCCATACGGGCGCAAATTGATGCGCCGATCAAGACATCGTCGGCGTCGCGCAGCAGGCAGGGGTGTAGCGTGGCTTCCTGGTAGCCCTGCAAACATTCGGCGATGTGGGCCGCCACGCCGTCGCGCGTATAAAACTCCGCCGGTCGCGGCTTGATGGTGCGTTCAAACCAGTCGCGGTTATCCAGTTCAAACGCCAGCAGTTCGCTGGCATCTTCGTGGCGCAGGGTCGTGATGTGAATGTGGCTCATGCTTGCTCTACCATGTGGATCGGGGATGCGACGCGGCGCATCGAGCGCGGCCGAGTCCGAGCTGATACGGGCGGCCCTGGTGCTGCTGGCCGAACATGAATTGAACGCGTCCACCTTCACGGTACGCTGCGCCGCCTCCACCGGCGCCCGCTTGTCCGCCGTGCTGTGCGTGGCCCTGTCCGGCCCGAAACACGGCGGCGGCGGCGGCGCTACGCCGCGGCGCCGCCCCCAACGCCGACTTCGCGCTGGCCGCGCTGGGCGTGACTTTCGCCTGGCCGGCGGCGGGAACGGTCTTGTTTGCGCTGGCCAGTTCGGCCGGCTGGATCGCCCACGCCGCCGAGCAAACGGCCGACGGCGCGCTGGTGCGTCCGCGGGCGCGCTATATCGCCCAAGTCGGCCAAGTCGGCCAAGTCAGCCGCTTCGGCGCCGACCTCCCGTCCGGCTGCCCCGAGGACTGAGCGCGGGCTAGTTCCCGCGTCGCCGGCTGCCGCCACGCGATCCGTGAAGCTCGGGTGTTTTCAAAAAATACCATCGCTTTGATATTTCGCAATATGCAAGATGCAAGATGCAAGATGCATTCTCGGCTCACATTTGTGAAATGAACAGATTCCTCACTGTATTCGGGCTGGATTCCTTTGCGACAAAGCTGACTTCGGTATTCGGCCGTCTCTATTCCATAGCCACATGCGGCGGCAATTGCCGTCAGGGCCGCCAGCCTTGCGACTGCCGGCAAGCTGAGCTTGTCGAACCGCGGCGACGATTCAATGCGCGATGGCGAGCTTGCCGAAGTGCCGTCCGCCCGCGCTGAGTTGCGCATACGCGTCGGCCGTTTCCCCGATGTCGAACACGCGGTCGATGACGGGCACGATGCGATGGGCCGCGATGGCACTGGCCGCCTCGGCCAGATCGGCCACCGAGCCGGTGTTGTTGCCGACGATTTTCAGGGCCTTGACGATAACAGGCAACAGGTCGATGGCGGCCGCCGTACCGCCGACGAAGCCAACCGCGAACACGGTGCCGCCCAGGACGGCGGCGTTCAGCGAGCGGGCGAAGTTCGCGCCGCCCACGGTTTCCACCACCAGATTGGCGCCGTGCCCCCCGCTGAGCTTGAGCACTTCTTCGTCCCAGGCCGGGGTCGCGCGGTAGTTGATCAGGTGATCGGCGCCGAGCTGGCGCGCGCGCTCAAGCTTCTCGTCGGAAGAAGACGCGAGTATCACCGTCGCGCCGCATGCCTTGGCGAACTGCAAGGCAAAGATGCTGACCCCTCCCGTTCCCAGCAGCACCACCACCGATCCCGGGCGCACCTGGGCCGAGCGCACGGCGTTCCAGGCGGTCGTGGCCGCGATGGGCAGCGCCGCTCCGTGGATGAAATCGAGGTGGGCCGGCATGGCCACCAGGCTGGCGGCGGGGACGGCGACATACTCGGCCAGGGAACCCGGCAAGCTCAGCCCGCGCGTGGCGGCGACATTGCGTGCCGTGATGGCCCCGCCTTGCCAGTTCGGCATGAAGTGGGGAATCACCCGATCGCCCACGGACAGGCCGTCAACGCCCGCGCCAAGGGCGGCAACTTCGCCGGCGCCATCGGCAACCGGGATCATCGGAAAGCTCGCGCCGGGAAAATTGCCCTGTGCGATGACCACATCGATATAGTTCAGCGTGGCGGCGCGCAGGCGCACCAGCACTTCGCCGGGGCCGGCCTGCGGATCGGCCAGCTCGGTTTGACGAAACGCCGTGAGCGAGGCAGCGGTGAGGACGATGGCTTTCATGGCTTGTCTTTTCTGATTACGGTGAATGTGGACGGAAGCGACGCACGCTTGAGGCAGGCGCTTGAGACTTGCATCAAGTTCCGCTGTTCGATGTAAAGCGAACAATTGAACTTTACCATGGAATGTGCAACACTGCATGCATGCGATCCCCCACCCATCCCAGCGTCGAGAGCCTGTCCCTGGCGCGCGTACTCCATGCACTGAGCGACCCCTTGCGTCTGAGCCTGCTCCACTGCCTTGCCACCGAGGGTGAGCAGGCTTGCGGCGCCCTGCATTTGCCGGTGGCCAAATCCACGGCCTCCCATCATTTCAGGGTCTTGCGGGAAGCGGGAGTCATTTGGATGCGTCCCGAGGGAACCCAATTCATCAACTCCCTGCGCAGGGAGGATTTGGATAGCCGTTTTCCCGGCTTGCTCGATGCCGTTTTGCGCGCGTCCGCAACGCTTTGAATCGCGCGGCCTATGACCCCCGGTTTTTTTCGTAAGATAATTGCGACCGCTGTCCCGGCTCACGTTTGAAACTGGCGTATTCGCATTCGACGCCGATTTCGGCCCGAATTAACTGCAACCGACGCTGGGCTCGCGCTCACGCTATCTGCAAATTTGAGCTTGCAATCGATGGCGCCGGCTCGCATTCCATGCCCATCGGCTCGCGCCAACTGCCAATATTGAGTTCACGCACCATTGCGCACGGGGTCACTTTTTATTTTACTTGGGTTTCCACATCCATTTTATATCTCGGCAAACTAACCGTAAACACGCATCCAACTCCCGGTATATTTTTCACTTCCATATTTCCGTCATTATCCAATATGCACTGCTGCGCGATAGATAGCCCTAGACCAAGACCTGTTTTGTCAT
>DMYQ01000329.1:24468-29871 GCA_003482555.1 Janthinobacterium sp.
CCGCAATGATCTTTCACCTCGATTAATATGCGATCTCCATTGGCATATGCATTTAAAGTTACTTCTGTATGGGCATTAGTGAATTTAAAAGCATTTTGCAAAATATTCCAAATCGCCGAAAAAAGTAAATCCTGATTCCCACAAATGGCGAGGTGCGGGTCGACAGGTGCGACAATAAACGCACAGCCTTGAATCTTTGATGCAAGATTTCCCGTGGCGGCCATATCTCGAACGAAATCAGCCACTGAGAATAAACTTGACATCCTGGGATTTTCAGCAACACCGCGAACATCTTCAACAGAGCGATCGATCAACAACCGCAGGCCGAGCAAGCTGCGCTCCAGAACCCTTCCAGTCGCTCCGGATAAATCCAAGTTCCCGGCCTTGGCGGCGCTAAAGGAAAGCGATGCCGTATTCAGAAAATTACGCAATTCATGGGCGAAATAACCTATCCTCTTATTCTCCTCAATTGCTTGTTTTCCAGAAATATTATAATCTCGCTGATAACTAAACTCCGTTACCGCCTCGGCAATCGCGTTGTCCAGACAGCGATTCAACGTCCGGAATTCATCCACTTGAAATGGCGCATCCCGCTCGAATGCCAAATCGGTGATCGCCTGGCAAATATCGCCATAGTCGTGTACGACTTCATTGACGGAATATCCAAGCAGCAGCAAATCTTTGCCATGCAAAGCGGCTGTAACACCTACCTCCGACGACGTGACTTCTCCGTCGGATGGTCCGGATATTTTCCGGCTTTTCATGGGTTCGTCAGTTTGTTCAATTTTGAGTGTCCTGATCAATTGACTCAAGAACAAAGGAACGCCATTTTTAAGCTGTTGATCACTGGCAGAGCGATTTGGACGGCTCGCCACTTTCTCCCGGCAACGCTCCGCAAGTTCAATTTTGTTGTTTTCCAAAAATTCATACATCATAAAAATACCTTTGAAGTCATATTTTCAATGTCATTTGACATCGTCCCGCCATCTAGCCACGGGTGGGACGATGGAGGAGCAATCGCGTAAAGCGAAGTCAGCTCTTCGCAAACACTTCCTACGCACCGATACTTCAGTATATTTCATCATTGTTGAAATTCCACAACTGCAATGTATCGAATCTCAAGAAACATTTGCCGGGCATAAGCCAGTAAAATCCGCGCAAATGGACATTTTTTCGAATATGAAATCAATAGTCAGTGTACGAATAGACGCCTCGAAAGACGCGAAACGCCCAGATGAGTATTGCCGTTGAACCCTGCTTTCAAGCCCGTCGGGCCTGCAAGCGCCGTGGTCTGTGAGCAAAGTGAACTCGACCCGGCCAAGCGGCGGATCGAGTCCGAGGTGGCGTGCGACGCAAAATCGTTGCCGTGCCCGGCCTGCGGCATGAACGGGCAAGGCATTCACGATCGCATCCGGCGCCATTGGCGGCATCTGGATCTTTTACTAGTACGAGGCCTGACGGGCGGCGTTTACTCGATGCCGATCCAGGCTGGAGCGATGCTCGTGCCCCGCGCCGCGCCGTAAGCGAAATAGATGTTCAAGCCGCCGACCGGTTCGAGGTAGCGCGCATTCTTCAAGGGGCCCGCATCGACGGCAGCGAAGCCGATGCTGTCGATCAGCGCGTGGGCGGTTTGCCGCGCCCGCTCGCTATCTGCGGCGTAATAGACGGGAACTTGATGGCCGTTCAATTCAGGGCCGTCGGCCAGCACTTGTGCGAACACGGTATTGAAGGCCTTCACCACCTGCGCCGCTGGAAACGCCGCCGCGATTTCTTCCGCCGCAGAGGTGCTGTGGCCGATCGTCAAACCCATGTAGTCGGCCGTCAAAGGGTTGCTGATGTCCAGCACCACCTTGCCGCTCAAATCGCCCAGCGAGGTGAGCGCGGGGACGGCATCGGCGTAGCCGGTGGCGACGATCACCACGTTCGAGGCGCCCGGCGCGGTGGCCGCCGGCGCGGCGGTGACGCCGGCAAATTCGCTGGCCAGTCGCGCCGCCTTGTCCAGGTCGCGCGCCGTCACGGTGATTTGATGGCCCGCTTTGGACAATTGTTTGACCAGACCGCGTCCCATATTGCCTGCGCCGAGGATGGTGATGTTCATGCTCATGCTCCTGGATTGCTTCGATGGAAGCGCCGAGCGGTGCCGATGAAGAGACTTTACCTGTCCCTCCTGGCGAGATAAATATGCCTTAGAATGATTGTTTGTTCCGGATATCGGGTTAATGGATAAATTTCAAGAAATGAAGGCCTTCGTGGCCGTGGTCGACAATGGCAGCTTCGTGCGGGCCGCCGATGCCATCAACGGCTCGAAGGCGGCGGTGTCCCGGCTGGTGGCCGATCTCGAGCGGCGCCTGGGCGTGCGGCTGTTGAACCGGACCACGCGCAAACTGTCCTTGACCGACGATGGAAAATTGTTTCACGCGCGCTGCACCGACTTGCTCGACACCTTGGAAGAGGCGGAGTCGGAGCTCAATGCCCGTACGGGCGAGGCCTCGGGGCATTTACGGGTCGCCGCCCCCGTCACGTTCGGCAACAATCTGCTGGCGCCGCTGTGGGGAGAGTTCTTGACGAAACATCCCAAGGTGTCGCTGGACGTCTCACTTTCTGACCGAACGGCGGATCTGGTGGAGGAAGGATTGGACTTGGCGGTGCGCATTTCGCGCGCGCCGCATCCGGTGTTTATCGCGCGTCGGCTGGCGACGACAAGGATGATCGCCTGCGCGTCACCGCGGTATTTGGACGAGCACGGGATTCCCGAGCGACCGCGGGATATCGCCCGTCACGAGGTGGTCGCTTATACGTATTGGTCGTCGCGGGACGAATGGGAATTCACGACGCCGGACGGCGCCGTCGAGTCGGTGAAGACGCGCGCGCGCCTGCGCGCCAACAGCGGCGACACTTGCGTGGCGGCCGCGTTGCAGCATCAAGGCATGATACTGCAGCCGGATTTTCTGGTCTATGAAGCCTTGCGCGCGGGCACGCTGGTGCGCGTTCTGCCCGAATACCAGGCGGTGGAGTTGGGGATTTACGCGGTGTACGCGTCGCGCCGGCAATTCCCGCTCAAGCTGAGATATCTGATCGATTTTCTGCTCGAATCGTTCCAGGCGCCGGTCTGGAACGATTACTGAAGCGCCGGAAAAATAAGAAATACGGCGGCGAAATACAGCGGCGATTACTTGCCGAGGCCGAGTTGTTTCGTGAAGTCTTGCGCATCCCAGAACAGCCATTCATGATCCATCGTACCCTTCGTCCAGTGACCGATCGTGGCCATCGTGATGGCGAATCGCTGGCCGGTCGGCTGGATGAATTTACCTTCGCCGATCGGCATCGGTTTGGTAAAGGTGCCGGTCATGACGCCGGTGGCCGTGGTCCACGATCCCGAACCGAAGCGGATCGGATGTTCCTGGATGGCGATGTCCGGGGCATAGACAAACATGTCCTTGAGATCGGTGATATGTTTTTCTATGCCCTTGGTTTCATCTCCATCCGGCCAGGTCGCGATGATGTTCTGTGCGTGGCTTTCGCCCAGGCGCTCCCATTTTTGATTCGAGAAGACATCGAAATCGAGCGTGTCGAAGGTTTTCAAGTGGCGCTCGACGGCCGCCGCTTGTTTTTCGTGAGCGGGGGCCGGGTAGGCTGGCGATGGGATCAGGCTGGCATCGATTGTCAATCAAATCGAGATAGTCTAACTACCGAACCCTGGTTTATCGCTCATTTAAATGCGAATACGATGGTGGCTTCACCCAACGAGGCATGCCATGACCGTCTTACCCACTCTCTTTTTGTCCCAAGGATCAACGATGCTGGCGCTGCAGGACAGTCCCGCCCGCCGATTCCTGCACCGCCTGGCGGCGACCCTGCCGACGCTGAAAGCCATCCTGATGCGGTCGGCGCATTGGCAAGCCGGCGACGGCGTGGCCGTATCCCTGGCCCCGCAACCGGCCACCATTCATGACTTCGGCGGCTTCCCGCAGGCGCTGTTCGACGTCGACTATCCCGCGCCGGGGGCGCCCGTGGTGGCCGAGCGCGCGGCCGCGCTGCTGGAAGGCGCTGGCGCCGTCGAGCGAGCAAAACCATCCAACGGAAGAACACCTCATGCCGCTGTTCGTGGCCATGGGCGCGGCGGGCGCCTCGGCGTCGGCGCAACTTATTCATTCCAGCGTCGAACATGGCGTACTCGCCATGGACGCCTATGCATTCAACTAGGAGCGATCATGTCCCACACACTCAACGCCGACACACTCGACGAGACTTTATTGGAACCGGTATCCGGCTTGCGCTATCGCATGCGGGCCGCGCGCGGCGGGCTGGGCAAGGCGCCCTGCCTGATTTTTTTGCACGGCGTGGGCGCCAATGAAACAGGCTTCATCGAGCTGGCGCGGCAAACGGACCCGCGCCTGACGGTGATACTGGCGCGCGCTCCGCTGGAGTTCGGCCCGATGCAATTTGGCTGGTTCCAGGTGGCATTTACGGCGACCGGTCCGGTGATCAACGCCGCCCATGCCGAGCAGGCGCGCCACAAGCTGCTGGCCTTCATCGATCAATTACCGCAGATCCATGAGATCGATCCCGGTCGCGTCTGGATCGCCGGCTTCAGCCAGGGCGGCATCATGAGCGCCAGCGTGGGCTTGACGGCGCCCGACAAGGTGGCCGGTTTTGCCATCCTCAGCGGCCGCGTCTTGCCGGAGGTGCTGCCCGCGGTGCGCCCGGAAATGGTCAAGACGGAGGCGTTCATCAGTCACGGCACGCAGGACCAGAAGCTCGGGATTCATTTCGCGCACCATGCGAAACAGGTGTCGACGGATTTCGGCGTATCGTTGACGTATCGCGAATATGCGGCCGGGCACGTTCTGCAGCCGGCGATGGTGCGCGATTTTCAGCAATGGCTGGCCACGCAAATGGATGCGCCCGGCAACACCCACGTTTAATCTTCAACAAGGAAAAATCATGCAATCCACAACAATGAATCACACTCCAAGCGATGACGCCGGCAAGCTTATCTTGCGCGCGGCCCTGGCCGCCATGCTGCTGTTTCACGGCGTCTCCAAGCTGATCGGCGGTATCGGTTTCATCGGCGCCATGCTGGCCAAGGCCGGCGCGCCCGCCGCGCTGGGCTACCTTGTCTATGTCGGCGAAGTCATCGCCCCCTTGCTGATACTGGTCGGCATCTTCACCCGGCCCGCCGCGCTGGTCGTGGCGGTCAACATGATCGTGGCCCTTTTACTGGTGCATACCAGCCAGTTCCTCACCCTCAACGCCACGGGCGGCTGGGCGCTGGAACTGCAAGGCATGTACCTGATGTCGGCTATCGCGGTCGCCTTGCTTGGCGCGGGTCGCTTCAGCGTGGGCGGCGCCTCCGGACGGTACAACTAAGGAGCCGTTAAAAAAATAACTGTAACAAAAAAT
>DMYQ01000161.1 GCA_003482555.1 Janthinobacterium sp.
CTGAACGCGGCCGTGGAAGCGGCGCGGGCCGGCGAGCAGGGCCGCGGCTTCGCCGTCGTTGCTTCCGAAGTGCGCAATCTGGCCCAGCGCAGCGCCGGCGCGGCAAAGGAAATCAAGACCCTGATCGGCGACTCGGTGGAAAAAGTCGAGCGCGGCACCAAGCTGGTCGGCCAGGCAGGCGTGACGATGGACGAAGTCGTCGCCAGCGTCAAGCGGGTCACCGACATCATGGGCGAGATCGCCAACGCCAGCCAGGAGCAAAGCGCCGGCATCGAGCAAGTGAACCAGGCCATCATCGAGATGGATAGCATGACGCAGCAAAACGCGGCGCTGGTGGAACAGGCCGCCGCCGCCGCCCAGAGTCTGCAGGATCAGGCCGGCGAGCTGGCCCAGGTGGTGAGCATCTTCAAGCTGGTGGAGGGCGAGGAACGCTCCTTCGCCGCGGCGCCGGCCAGCGTCGCGGCGCCCCGTCCCAAGGCGCAGACCTTGGCGTTTCGTCCGGCCAAGGCCGCCAGGAAGCCGCTGCCGGCCCCGGCGCGCGACGCCGCCGCGTCGCGCCCGAAGAAAGTAGCGTCCGGCGCCGCTTCCGATGAATGGGAACAATTTTAAGTTTGCTCCACACCGTTCCCTTACGACAGATCACATTGAAAATACCTGGAAAAAACATGTTTAAAAAAATCCCCGCCATGCCGATGTTGGCCGCCGCCATCCTCATTTCCCTGTGCGGCGCCGCCGTCGCCGCCGCGGTGCCGGCCAGCTTGGACGCGAAAAACTGCAA
This sequence comes from Janthinobacterium sp., assembly GCA_003482555.1. Classification (GTDB taxonomy): domain Bacteria; phylum Pseudomonadota; class Gammaproteobacteria; order Burkholderiales; family Burkholderiaceae_D; genus Janthinobacterium. The sequence goes on from DMYQ01000161.1 coordinate 779, forward strand.
GGCCGACTATCCCAAGGCTTCGCTGATGAATGAAGAGCAGGGCACGGTGACGATGATGTTTCTGATTGCCGCCGACGGCAGCGTGGTCGAGTCGAAAGTCGAAAAAAGCAGCGGTTTCAAAAACCTGGACAAGGCCGCGATCAAGGGGCTGGGCGCTTGCAAGTTCAAGCCGGGCAATAAGGATGGCAAAGCGGAGCAAAGCTGGACCAAGGTCGATTACATCTGGAAGCTGGACTGATCGCGAAGCCGCGATGAGTGTGGCCGGCGCCAGTGACGCCGGCCACACTTTTCACCCGGTCGCGCCCATGACGCCGACTATCTGTTACCCTCTTTTACAGCCCGTGCCACAGGTTCGGCGCCATCGGCGTCGCCCCGGCGCCGGCATTTGAAATGAGCCGCCATGTTGAAGAAATCCCTACTGCTTGCCACTTGCGCCTGTGCCGTTTCGGCCTGTGCCGTTTTCCTCGATCCGAACGACCCAGGGAAGGATCAGCAATACGTATCCGTCGTCAACAGCCTGACGTGGACCAATCCGCTGACGGGCAAGCGCGACGGCGCCCGTTCCAGCTGGCCTTTGAAGACCATGGCGGGGCAGGACGAAGCGTTTCCGCTGGCCCAACTCAAACAGTGCGATGGGGCAGGCGCCTGCGCCTGGGGCGTCATGCGCGCGCACCGCAGCCTGAGCGCATTCACGTATCTGCCCGGCGGCGTACGCCTGGACATGGGATTGGTGGTCGACGTCGACCGGCGCCAGGAAGCCCACCGCGAGAATTTCAACACGTCGCTGGCGATTCCCTCCGATGTCGCCGCGCTGCGCGGAAAGAAGGAGTTGCGGCGCAGCTTGACCTTGCAATATGGCAAAGTTCAACACATCGATCTGGACTTCGGCATGGGGTACGACGTTTGCGCGTTGCGCTATGACGGCGCCGGTCGTGCGCTCGATATTTGTGAAATCCCGTATATTTGATCCTGCACCGCGTGGCGCGCCCCGTGCTTGCTTGGCGGGACGCCGTGCTTGGCGTGTCATTCGTGTGCAATTAGCTGTTATGCGTTGCGCACATGTCACGGAAATTTTATTTTAAATGAATGGGAAAATCATGAAGATCTTATCAAGCTTGTTGTTCGCGTTGATGGCCGTTTCCGGCCTTGCCTTGGCTCAAGAGGCACCTTTGACGGGCATCGCCGAAACAACGGACGCCGCCAAGATCGCCCAGATCGAGCAACACGCGCAAGAACTGGCGGCCAATCCGCCACCAGCGACGGCGGCGGTCGTGAGCCATAAAGTGGCGCATGCCAAGCACGCGCACAAGGCCAAGGCCAAGCCAGCCGCCGAAGCAGCACCCACGGCCGCCGCAACGAAGGGCTGACAGACGGCGTTGACGGCGTATATCGACAGCGGGGCCGACAGGCTCCTTGGAGATGATGATGAACAAGCAAAAATCCGGTGGTGGACGCAGCAAACAATCCGGCGCTGACAGCGGTAGCCGATCCGGCGAGCAAGACGCAACGGCGGAAAAACGTGGCAAGGAGGTGGCAGGCGCGCCCAAGCCGGTGCCCAAAGGTGGCGCGAAGCAAAAGCGCAAGCGTTGAGTCTATCGGCGGCATGTAGCCTTGTGCCTTCGAGTGTAACAAGCTGTAAATGCACGGCAAGGCGGGCAATTATTTCTTATAGTATGTTATAGGAAATGGGGAATTGCCATGAAAAGCTTGTCAGTGTTGATTTCACTTGCCGCACTCGGAGGTTGCGCGGTCGCGCCACCCGGTCCGGCATATTACGGTAGTCGCGTGGCGCAAGCTTCGTACGACCCTTATCAATGGCACGTCGTGTCTTCCGAGCCTGTTTACGCGCCACAGCCAGCTTACACGTCGCAGCCCGTGTATGCGACGCAGCCCGTCTATGCCGCGCAGCGCGTGTATGTGCAACAACCTGCCTATTATGCGCAACCGGCCTATTACTATCCACAGGTAACTATCGGACTGGACTTCATGTTCGGACGTCGGTGGGGTGGTGGCGGGCATCGCGGTTGGGGGCGTGGAAATTACCACGGTCATCGTTGAGCACTGCCGTCGAGTTTGATTTTCGAGTTCGCCTTGGGGCACCCTGCGTTCCCGCATCAATAGCAAGAGTCAATAGCAAGAGTCAATAGCAAGAGCCAATGGCAAGAGTCAATAGGCGAAGAAAATCGAGGCTTCAATGAGCAAGTCGGCCGAACACAAGACATAGGTGGCCACGCCGACGAGTCCAAGCTGAATTGCTCCGAACATGAGGGGGAGATGGCGGGACATGTCGGGCTCCAGGCTAAACCGAATGTCTTGATGCTATTCGCAAACAATGTTATCGAGCGTAAGCGCACCGAGCGCGTTCCTGTAGGACAGACACCCGTGGCACACCCGGATCTTTCAAATCCTACCTGTTTTTCCAGATGACGATGGATTGCTCCGGCCCCGTATCCAGCACGTTCGACAGAGTCAGCCAGTGGGTCAGGCGTTCTGGATGCTTCAAGTTGATGCCCATGCCATCGATGATGCCGACTTGCTCCATCATCCTGGCATCGATTTTCGTTTTCGACACGGTGGGCGCGCCCATCACCATGCGCTCGTAGGCTTTGCGGGCCTTGTGCTCCCATTTGTGCAAGCTGCTGTCGTCGAAGCGATTGGCCTCGAAATATACCGTCAGCGAACCATCCAGATTGCCGTAACCAACGATGCCGGCGCCCTTGCGGATGGTGGTGGTATTTTCCAGGTCGAAATCCCCGGTCGGCACGAACACGCCAGCGCGGCCATCGATATCCGGCCGCCCGACCGGCGTATCCTTGCCGTACGAGCTGATTTCAGTGGCGTTTTTTTCTTCAGACATATCATTCCTTGACCGGATGCGCGCCACCGGCACTCGCCGGCCCGGCTGCAGCCTCGTCGGCCATCCTTGTTCTATCATTCAGGGAAGGGAGTCATCAAGGCGTGCGAGCCGCCCCGGATTCTGCGCTTCGTCGATCTGCATTGCGGGCCGACATCCCATTGTAGTCTTAATTTAATTCCACGGTGCAACATCAAGCGAATATATGCCGTGCATGCGGGTGCCGCGTCCAGAGTCTTCCGATTGTCGATCGTGTAGTGCGCGGAAATGAAGAATGCCGGGCGGCTTGTCGCCGGACGGCATTTCCGGGATATGGACGCGGGAGGTTCAGGCCGCGTTTTTACGGCGCACCATCCAGCCCAGCAGGCCCAGGCCGAGAAACATCATGACGTAGGTGTCCGCTTCCGGCACGGCCGCGACCACCGACACCTTGTCGAGGTAAGAGCCGTAGGTCGGCGACGAGATCGGACCCATCGAGGCGAAGGTGAGCATGGTCGATGCGCTCGTCGCCACCAAATTATTCAGGGTAAAAGTTTGCCAACTGCCGGCGGTATTGCCACTCAGGGCGCTCGGCGTCAGCAGGGTGCCGCCCCAGTACACGTTCATCGAACTGCTGGCCTGGTTGGCCGTGTCCGGGCGGCCGGAATACGCGAACGACAGCGAGTACAGGCCCGGCTTCGTGGTCGCCACCGATTGTGAAATCGAGGTGAGCCGGTCGGTGTTCAGTTCGAGGTATTGGGTGCCGTCGGCGGCGACGGGATTGAATCCGCTCTGGCCGCCTTGCAAGGCTCCGCGCTGGATTTCAAAGGCGGAGTTGCCGCTGGCGGAAGAGGTCCAGCCAGTCACCGCGCTCACCGGCGCCCATGCGGAGGTGATCTGCTGGGCTTCGAAGCCGCCGTTGACGACCAGGTTGGTGGCGCCGGCGCTGCCCGCCACCGCGAACGCGGCGAGCGCGACGATGTTCAAGAGTGTGCTGGAGGTTTTCATGATATGTTCCCGATAAAGTTAATTATGAGAAATTTTCATTTCCCAATAGACACTCAAATAATACCATTGACGATAGGAATTGCGCTCTGTCTAAATAGGAAAATTGAGCGATAGTGCGTCGATTTAAGGCCTATCGCACAATAAAATACTACAAGGCAATATCAATGCGAAATAATATTTCTGTATGAAAACTTTTCTGGGGATTGCTCGCATTCCAGGCATCCTGTGTTTTCGAGCGCGATCCCAAGGCGCCGGGCGAGGTGCGGTGTATCAAGCGCCCGAGGTTGGTTCCAAGTCATAATCGAGCCGCCGAATCAGTCGGATCGTGACGATGGGACGCAACGTTTTGCGCAGGACGCGACGTTGACGGCGGCGCTGTTGCATCACGCTCTCGTCGTACCGTCGTCGACGAAAGGTACAGGCTCAAGTACCAGCGGCAGGCGGGCATTGTTCAGGGTATCAGGGCCGGCAAGACCGTCTGAACGAACGATGCAAGAGGGAAATCCAAGTGGTCACTCAATCACTCAAGTCCAGCCTCTGCAAATGGACT
>DMYQ01000063.1 GCA_003482555.1 Janthinobacterium sp.
TGCTGTTCCGCGATTGATGGCGCGGGCGCGACGCGGTGCGGCGCATCCCAGGCGCGCCGCCGCGCATTCTGGCCGCCCACGGCGCCGCCCGTCGCAAGACTGCCCCCACTTCGGCGCAAATTCAATACAATGCCGGTATGTAAAGCGTGCGAACACAATGAGGAGTTGGAATGGAATTACGGATCCGCAAGCTGTCCAAGACCTACGGTAATGGCGTCGTTGCGCTCGACAATGTCACGCTCACCATTCCGAGCGGCATGTTCGGCTTGCTGGGGCCTAACGGCGCCGGCAAGTCGACCCTGATGCGCACCCTCGCCACCCTGCAGGAATGCGATTCCGGTTCGGTGTTTTTTGGCGAACTCGACGTGCTCGACGACAAGGACGAGATCCGCCGCCTGCTCGGCTACCTGCCGCAAGACTTTGGCCTGTATCCGAAAGTGACGGCTTACGAGCTGCTCGACCACTTCGCCGTGCTGAAAGGCTTGACGCACCGCAGCCGGCGGCGCGAAGTGGTTGACGGCTTGCTGCAGCAAACCAATCTGTTCGACGTGCGCCACCAGCGCCTGGGCGGTTTTTCCGGCGGCATGCGGCAACGCTTCGGCATCGCCCAGGCCCTGCTGGGCGACCCCAAGCTGATCATCGTCGACGAGCCGACCGCCGGCCTCGACCCGCAGGAGCGGGTGCGCTTCCACAACTTGCTGTCCGACATCGGCGACGACAAGACCGTGCTGCTGTCGACCCACATCGTGAGCGACGTGGCCGACCTGTGCGCCAACATGGCCATCATCAACAAGGGCCACCTGCTGCTGTGCGGCCCCACGCAACAATTGATCGACGACGTCAGCAGCAAAATCTGGGCCCGTTTCGTCGAAAAAAAGGAGCTGGCCGCCTTCCAGCAGCGCCACGCCGTCATTTCCACGCGCCTGCTGTCGGGCCGCACCCTGATCCACGTGTATAGCGACGTTGACCCCGGCGACGGTTTCGAGGAAGCCATCGGCGACCTGGAAGACGTGTATTTCGCCACCATCGCCGGGCGCCACAGCGCCGCGGTGGCAGCTTAGGTCGCGCCCATGCTGGCCATTGCCCTGTTCGAAGCGCGACAGCGCCTGAAGCTGCCCTCCACCTGGGTGTATTTCCTCATGTTCATGCTGCTGGCCATGCTGTGGATGGCGTCCGTCGGCGGCGTCTTCAAGGAAGCACCCATCACCTTCGGCGGCCGGGTGCTGCTGAACGCGCCGCGCACCATCGCCATCACTTGCAGCTTTCTCGGCTGCCTGGGGGCGATCGTGGTGGCGGCGATGATGGGCCGCTCGGTGCAGCAGGATTTCGAATACGATATGCAGCACTTCTTTTTCAGCGCCCCCATCAAGAAGCATGAATACGTCTTCGGGCGCTTCCTGGGCGCCTACCTGGCGCTGGCCGTGGTGTTCGCCAGCATCGTGCTGGGCGCCTGGCTCGGCGTCTACATCCCCGGCATGGACGCCGAGCGTCTCGGCCCCCAGCGCGCGCTGGCCTACCTGCTGCCCTATGTGTTCACCCTGCTGCCCAATCTGTTCATCTTCGGCGCCATCTTCTTCAGCCTGGCGGCGCTGACGCGGCGCATGCTGCCCGTCTACGTCAGCAGTGTCGTGATGTTGGTCGGCTACCTGGTGGCACCCTCGCTGGCGCGCGACCTCGACTACAAGACCCTGGCCGCCCTGATCGACCCCTTCGGCACCACGGCCGTGCAGCGCCTGACCGAATACTGGCCCATTTACGAACGCAACACCCGCCTGGTGACGCTCGAGGGCGTGTTCCTGCTGAACCGCGCGATCTGGTCTTCCTTCGCCCTGGTGGTGTTGCTGCTGGCTTACTGGCGCTTCCAATTCAGCGCCACCGTCGACGACCAGCGCAAGCGCCGCGGCGACGGCGAGGCGCCGCCGCGCCTGTCGGCCACGGCCAACAATACCCACCAGGCGCCGGATTTCGAGTCCCGCCACCTGGGCCCGCTGCTCCTGCAAATGAGCTGGCTGAATCTGCGCGAAACGGTGAAGAACATTTATTTTTGCGTCATCGTGCTGGCCGGCGTGCTATTCATGTATGCCAGCGCCATCGACCTCGGCTCCATGTACGGCACCAATAGCTACCCGGTGACGGACAAGGTGCTGGAACTGGTGAGCGGCTCGTTTGCCCTGTTCATGCTGATCATCACCACCTTTTACGCGGGCGAATTGGTCTGGCGTGAACGCGAAGGCCGCGTCGCCCTGATGCTCGACGCCCTGCCCATCCCCAGCTGGCTGCCGATGCTCTCCAAGCTGTTCGCGCTGATCGGCCTGCAAGCCCTGCTGACCCTGGTGATCATGCTGTGCGGCATGTCGATCCAGATCTTCCAGGGCTATTTCCAGTTCGAGACCGCCCTGTATGTGCAACAATTATTCCTGATCCAGTTGCCCGATTACGCGCTGCTGGCCGTGCTGGCGATCGCCCTGCAAGTGCTGATCAACCAGAAATACCTGGCCTATTTCGCCATGATTCTGTACTACGTGGCCACGCTCAGCTTCGGCTCGCTCGGCCTCGATCATCCGATGCTGCTGTACGGTGCCATGCCCAGCTTCATCTATTCGGCGATGAACGGCTACGGTCACTTCCTGGCGCGCGAACGCTGGTTCGAGCTGTACTGGGGCGGCGCGGCGCTGATGCTGACCGTGCTGACCCTGCTGTTCTGGCCGCGCGGCGCGGCCGACTCGTGGCGCACCCGCCTGGCGCTGGCCCGGCAGGGACTGACGCGGCCGGTCTTGCTGAGCTTTAGCCTGGGCCTGGCCATCTTCGTGGGCGCCGGCGCCCTGCTGTACTACAACCTGAACGTCGGCAACGATTACCGCTCCGCCTACCAGAAGGAGGCCGACCGCGCCCGCTACGAGCGCCTGTACCGGCAGTACGCCGCCCTGCCCCAGCCGCGCATCACCGACGTGCGCCTCGACGTCGACATCTTGCCGGAGCAGCGCACCCTGGTCGTCAAGGGGCGCTACCAGCTCGACAACAAGAGCGGCCAGCCGGTCAGCGAAATCCTGATCCAGCAAGACAGCGGCGCCAGCATCCGCGCGCTGCGCTTCGGCGCCCGCGTGCACAGCGCCATCAGCGACAAGCAACTGGGCTTTTATAGCTTCACCCTGGCCACGCCGCTGGCGCCGGGCGCCACGCTGGCGCTGGAATTCGACCTCGAGTTCGCGCCGCAGGGCATTCTGGGCCTGGGCAAGGACACGCCCGTGGTCGGCAACGGCACCTTCTTCAACAACAGCGTTCTGCCGCACATCGGCTACCAGCAGTCGCTCGAGTTGAGCGACGCGCGCGACCGCAAGAAGCACGACTTGCCGGCCCGGGAAAGAGCGCTGCCGCGCGACGACGCGCGCGGCCTGGCCAACAACGCCCTCAGCAACGACGCCGACTGGATCAACTTCGACGCCACCGTCAGCACCAGCCCGGACCAGATCGCGATCGCGCCCGGCACCCTGGACAATGAATGGATCGCCAACGGCCGCCATTATTTCCACTACAAGATGGAACAACCGATCCTGAATTTCTATTCCTTCCAGTCGGCCCGCTACGCCGTCCGCCACGAGCGCTGGCAAGACGTGGCCATCGACGTCTATTACCAACCCGGCCACGAATACAATCTGGGGCGCCTGGTCAAGGGCGTGGTGGAAGCGCTCGAGTATTACAGCAAGAACTACGGCCCGTATCAGCACAAGGTGGTGCGCATCGTCGAATTCCCCCGCTACGCCACGTTCGCGCAATCGTTCCCGAACACGATCCCGTTTTCCGAGGGACTGGGCTTCATCGCCAAGGTCGACGACGGCAATCCGAAGGATATCGATTACCCGTTTTACGTGACGGCGCACGAAGTCGCGCACCAGTGGTGGGGCCATCAACTGGTAGCCGGCGACACGCGCGGGGCCGGCGTGCTCAGCGAAACCCTGGCCGAATATTCCGCCTTGATGGTGATGAAGAAAAATGTCGGCGCCGGCAAGATGCGGCGTTTCCTGCGCTACGACTTGGATATGTACCTGATGGGGCGCAGCGAAGAAACCCAGAAGGAATTGCCCTTGGCCGACAGCGAAAACCAGCCCTATATCCACTATCACAAGGGCAGCCTGGCCATGTATCAGTTGCAGGACGTGCTGGGCGAGGACAAGATCAACGGCGTACTGCGCGAACTGCTGGCCCGCCACGCCCACGCCGGCGCGCCGTATCCGAGCGTAACGGTTCTGATCGATGCCTTGCGCAAGATCACGCCGGCGCCGCAAGCCTATCTGATCGACGACCTGTTCAACGCCATCGTGCTGTATGAAAACCACGCCGTCTCGGCCAGCGCCCACAAGCGCGCCGACGGCAAGTATGAAGTGAGCTTGAGCGTGCACGCGAGCAAGGTGCGGGCCGGCGAACTGGGCGAGGAAAAGGAAGTGCCGCTGAAGGATTGGATCGACATCGGCATCGACGACAAGGATGGCAACAGTCTCTTGCGCGAACGCCGCCTGATCGACAAGAAGGACCGTTCCTTCACGCTGCTGGTGAGCGGCAAACCGGCGCGGGCCGGCATCGATCCGGACAACAAGCTGATCGACCGCAAGCCGGACGACAATATGATGGCCGTCGAAATGCTGGCGCAGTAGGGCCGCGCCGCAGGAATATCCATTAAATTAACGACACTCAACACCGGAGAAGCAAAAATTGAATCTTGGCCCCTATCTGAGCGCCAGCGCGGTGATCGACTGCGATCACCCCGGCATCCAAACCTTGGCGCGCGAACTGGCCGGCGCCAGCGCCGAAGCCAGCGCCGAATCCAGAGCAAAACGCTGCTTTGACTGGGTGCGCGATGAAATCGAACACAGCGTCGACTTTGGCCGCGACGAAATGACTTGCCGGGCCTCCGACGTGCTGGCCGTGGGAACCGGCCTGTGCATCGCAAAAAGCCATTTGCTGGTGGCGCTGTTGCGCGCCAACGGGGTGGCGGCGGGATTCTGCTATCAACGTCTGGCCTCGACAAATCCCGCCGCGCCGTTTGCCACCCACGGCTTCGTCGCCGTCTGGCTGGACGGGATCGGCTGGTATCGCTGCGACGCGCGCGGCAACAGCAAGCCTGGCATCCATTGCGAATTCACGCCGGGCGCGGAAAACCTGGCTTTCCAGGCTCTTCGCGAAGGCGAATGCCTGTATCCCGAGGTGTGGGCCGAGCCGTGGCCGGAACTGGTCGCGGCCATGGGCCGCCTGGGCCGCATGGCCGACTATTACCTGGCGCCGCTGGATCTGGCGCCGCCCGCACGCTAGCCGGACGGCGCCTAATCCAGCGCGCGGCGCGCGGCGCGATCAACCCCGCGCGCGCGCCTTCAGGGCCGCGCGCACGCCGTCGCCGTAAGCCGGGTCGGCCTTGTCGAAATGCCCCAGTTGGCGCTGCAAGATGTCCTCGTCGACCTGGCTCAGCGGACCGGCCAGGTTATCGAACAGGTTTTGCTTTTCCTGCGCCGGCAAGATGCGGAACAGATTGCCGGCCTGGGTGAAATCGTCTTCCTTGCCGCGACCGTCGTAGCGGCCGGCGGCGCCGTGCAGCGCCAGCCCCGGTTCGCCGTGACCCATGCCCTCGGGCGCGCTGCCGGCCGCCTCCACCGTCGCATAATTTTGCGCAGCGCCGCCGTTGCCCGTCGCCATGGCGCCGTCGCGCTGCTGATTCTGGAAGGGGCAGCGGGCGGCGTTCACCGGCAAGTGCTGGTGGTTGGTGCCGACCCGGTACAACTGCGCGTCGTGGTAGGCGAACAAGCGCCCCTGCAACATCTTGTCCGGCGAATAGCCGACGCCCGGCACCGCGTTGCCCGGCGAGAAAGCGGCTTGCTCGACGTCGGCGTGGTAATTGTCGGGATTGCGGTTCAATTCGAATATTCCGACCGGACGCATCGGGAAGTCGCCATGCGGCCAGACCTTGGTCACGTCGAAGGGATTCCAGCCGGTGCGTTCTTCCCACGCCGCCAGTTCTTCCTCGGTCGCCACCTGCAGCCGCATTTCCCAACGGGGGAAAGCGCCGTCGGCGATCGCGCCAAACAGGTCGCGCTGGGCGTGGTCGGGATCGGCGCCAGCCAGGCGCGCGGCCTCGTCGGCGCTCAGGTTCTTAATGCCCTGCAA
>DMYQ01000016.1:0-3436 GCA_003482555.1 Janthinobacterium sp.
AAAAAAAACAGCCGCGCGATGCGGCTGTTTTTTCATCGGGCGCCCGCGGGCGCCCTGCGACACCAAGCTTACTGCTTGTTGCCCTCTTTGGCGGCACGCTTGTCCGCATCCTTGATGGCTTCTTGCATATTCCCGACTTGCTTTTGCACTTTGCCTTCGACCTGATGGCCCATACCCTTGACTTGCTGCTCGCTACTGCCGACCAGCTTGCCGGCTTTTTCCTGAATTTTGCCGCCGATGTCTTTTGCGTCGCCTTCAATTTGATTCTTGTTCATGATGAGCTCCTGAGTAGTGGTTGATGCATCTGATGCGGGCCGTTTCGACCCCTGCTGACACAGTCGACAGACCGTGCCGATGAGCAAAGATTACCCGCATCCGCACAGCAGATCTGTGCGCTTGCCCACATAAGGCTCAGGTGTTCGCTTTGCGCCAGACGCTGGCCAGCCAACCCTGTTGCGCGCGCGGCAGTCCCGCCGGCCGGTAATAATGGCCGAGGGCGGCAAAGCCGGCCGCCGTCAGGAAGCGCTCCCACGTCTCATAGTCGTAGTAACTGCCGTAGCGGGTGCCGTGCCAGCCCTCTTGATTCCGGCCGTGCGGATTCGAGCTGAACAGTACCCCGCCCGGCTTCAAAGTCGCGTGCAATTGGCTCAGCACGCGCGGCAGGGCGGCGCTGGGAAGGTGGAACAGGGAGGCGTTGGCAAAGACGCCGTCGAAAAAAGCGTCCGGCAAGTCCAGCTTGACGAAGTCCTGGCACCACACTTCGCAACCGCTGTAGGCGCGCGCCATGCGGGCGAAATTGGCCGAGCCGTCGACGCCGACGGCCGTGTGGCCCAATGCGGAAAAAGTCTTCAAGTCGCGTCCCGGGCCGCAGCCCAGGTCGAGGATCGCATGCGGCGCCTCGCTCTCGATCGCCGCCAGCAGGGCGCCGATGTTTTGACTGACGTCGTGATCGCGCGTGCCCTCAAAAAACCGCTCGGCACTGTCCTCGTAATGGGCCAGCGTGCGGCGGGTGATGCCTTCGATATCGTCGGGTGTGGATGTCATGCTGCTCCGCGCTGGGCTGGTCTCTGCACTGGCGCCGGCGACGACGGCCGGCGGCCGCCGCCGGGATGCGGCGCAAAGGCATATTGTGCCCGATGCGCCGCCCCCCGGGCGTTTTCAGGCGCTTACCAGACCCGCACGCGCGCGGCCGGCGCCAGATACAGCTTCTGCCCCGGCTTCACATCGAAAGCCTGATACCAGGCGTCCAGATTGCGTACGGTGGCCGCGCGGTAGGCGGCCGGCGCGTGGCCGTCGGTCAGGATGTGCTGGCGCTCGGCCGCTTCGCGCGTCTTGCTGCGCCAGCTTTCCGCGTAGCCGACGAAGAAGTCGCGGTCGGCGTCGGCCGCCACCGGCTTGCCGGCTTGCGAGACCTTGAAGGCGTCATAGGCGACGGCCAGGCCGGCCAGATCGGCCAGGTTTTCGCTCAGGGTTTGCTGACCGTTGACGGCCAGGTCGGGGAACGGCTTGTAGGCCGAGAATTGCGCCGCCAGGGCCGCCGAGGCGGTCTTGAAGTGGGCCAGATCTTCGGCCGTCCACCAGTCGCGCAAGCGGCCCTGGGCGTCGAACTGGGCGCCCTGATCGTCGAAGCTGTGGCTGATTTCATGGCCGATGGTGGCGCCGATGTCGCCGTAGTTGCGCGCATCCGTTGCCTTCGGATCGAAGAATGGCGCTTGCAAAATCGCGGCCGGGAAGTTGAGCGCGTTTTGCAGCGGCAGATTGACGGCGTTCACCAGTTGCGCCGGCATGGCCCAGGCGCCGCGGTCGACCGGCTGGTGCAGGCGGGCCAGTTCGCGCTCATAGTTGTAGCGCTCGGCGCGCAGGGCGTTGCCGAAGGCGTCGTGCGGCAGCACTTTCAAGCCCGCATACGATTTCCAGTGGTCGGGATAGCCGACGCCGACATACAGGGTCTTCAGCTTTTCCTGGGCCTGGGCCTTGGTGGCGGGCGCCATCCAGTCGAGCTGCTCGATGCGGCGCGAAAAGGCGGCGACGATATTGACCACCATTTTCTGCACCTGCACCTTGGCTTCCGGCGGGAAGTAGCGCGCCACGTACATGTGGCCGACGGCGTCCGGCAGGGCGGCGTTGGTGGCGGCCAGGGCGCGCTTCCAGCGCAGCGACTGCTGCGGCGTGCCGCTCAGGGCGCGGCCGTAAAACTCGAAGCGCTGGCGCGCCACTTCTTTCGGCAAGATGCCGGCGTGCTGATTGATGGTGTGGAAACTGAGGAAATCCTTCCACGTCGCCAGCGGCGTGGAAGCGACCAGGGCGGCGGTGCCGGTGAAGGCGCCCGGATGCCAGACGATGAACTTGCCCTGGTCTTGCAGTCCCGCGCTCTGGAAGTACGCGGCCCAGTCCAGGCCCGGCGCCTTCTTGGCGAAGTCCTCCGCGCTCCATGGATTGTTGCCCTTGGCGACATCTTCCGAATCTTCGCGCGTCGCGTGCGCCAGGGCGATTTGCCGCTCCAGCTCGAACACACCCTTGGCGCGGGCGTCGGCGTCGGCGTAGCCGCCCAGGGTCAGCATGGCGGCGATATGGGCCTGGTATTTGGCGCGCTGCTCGGCCATTTTCGCGCTCTCATCGAGATAGTAGGCGCGGTCCGGCATGCCCAGGCCGCCCTGCAGCAGGTAAGGCATATTGTGGGCGGGGTCGGTCAAGCCCTGGGCAATCCACAGGCCGAACAGGTTTTCGGTGAAAAAATTGGTTTCGTTGAGCGGATCGACGTCGGCGCGCAGGGTCGCGCCCAAGGCGTGCGCCAGCGCCGTCTTGTCGGCCAGGGCGTCGATTTTTTTCAGCAGCGGCTTGACCGGCGCCATGCCCTTGGCTTGAATGCCGGCCTCGTCCAGATAAGCCCGGTAAAAGTCGCCCACCTGTTTCGCTTCGGCCGGGCTGGCCTTGCCGGCGCCGCTCGCTTCGATCAGTTTCACGATGCGGGCATTGGTTTCCTCGGTCAGGGTGCCGAAGGAACCCCAATTGCTGCGATCGGCCGGGATGTCGGTCGACTTCATCCAGTCACCGTTGACGTAGGCATAAAAATCGTCGCCCGGGGCGATACCCGCCGGCGCATCCTTGACGGCGGCGGGGGCGCCGGCTTGACCTGCCGCGAAGGCTGGCGCGAAGGCCAGGCTGGCGCCGCACAGGGTCAGGGCGATGGCGGCGTGCAGCGAAGTGCGGCGCGGTGAGCGATGTGAAGAATGCATGTTTGTCCCTAATTCTAATGATCGGTGGGTAATGGCAAATGGGGCCATGCGCCGCGCCCGGTGTCGGCCGCGCGCGCATGAAGCGAGCTTGCACTATACGAGCAGGGCGGTCGCATGGCGCGCCCGATGCGACGAACGGCGATTTGCGCGCGCCAGGCGGCAAAAACGCGGCATGGAATGAGGCAGGGACAGCGGCAGGG
>DMYQ01000016.1:3603-7181 GCA_003482555.1 Janthinobacterium sp.
GCCACGACTTTGCCGCGATTTTTCGCCTCAGCGTCAAAAATCGGCATATAGTTCATCGACAGCAACGCGGCCCAGCGCGGACCCACACCGGAGATGAATATGAAACTTGAGGCCTTATTTCAAAATCCGCATGCCCTGCCCACGGCTCCCAAAGTAGTCGAAGAGCTGATCAGCAGTTTTAATAACGCCACCGTCTCGACCGAAGAGATCGCCAAAAAAGTTTCCACCGATCCCGTGCTGAGCGCCAAGTTGCTGCGCCTGGCCAATTCCGCCTACTACCATGTGTCGCGCAGCATAGGCACCGTCGAAGACGCGGTGCTGATGCTGGGCTTCGTGACCGTGCGCACCCTGGTGATCAGTTCCGGCCTGGTGAGCGGCTTCAAGACCGTGCCCGGCCTCGACTTGAAACAATTCTGGCGTTACAGCCTGTACACGGCCGTTTCGGCCAAATGGATCGCCAAGCAAACGCGCGACAACACCGACCTGGCGTTCACGATCGGCATGATGCACGCCATCGGCCAGCTGGTGATCCACGCGGCGATGCCGGAGCAAGCCATGCAGCTCGACAAGATCGCGCCACCCCTCGATTCGCGCCGACTGGACGCCGAGCAAGCTTCCTTCGGCTACGACTTCGCCGACGTGGGCGCGGAGCTGGCCAAGCGCTGGAAATTTCCGGACGTGTTTTCGCAAGCCATAGGCGCCTTCCCCGATCCGCTCGGCACGCCGCCGCTGAACCGCATGGCCGCCATCGTCCACCTGGCCGCGTGGCGCGCGCGCGTCGATGAAAGCAAGCTGAGTCCGGAAGAAGTGAGCGTTTGCTATCCTACCGCGATCGCCACCGCCCTGAGCTTGGCCCCGCACGCCCTGATCGACGACATGCCTTCCCTGAGCGACTTGAGCGCTGGCCTGGAAGAGCTGGTCAGATAGGCTGGACCGGGGGCCGCGGTCGCCTCCCTGCTCCGCAAACCGGCCGTCACGCGGCCGTTTTTTATTTCTTCAATTATTTTTCATTATTTTCCAAAAAAACCCTCAAGTTTCCCCAACCCGTGCCGCTAACCTAGACAAGCAGTAATCTTTTTCCACTTTTTCACGGGTGCGCTGATGATCTCCACCGAAGTTCTCGCTATGTACGAAAATATCGCCGGCCTGAGCACGCAAATGGTGCAGGCCGCGCGTTCGAGCGACTGGGACGGCTTGAGCAAGCTCGAAGGTCAATGCGCCGCCGAAGCGCGCGGCGTTGCCGCCGGCCCCGTGCCCGCCCTGAGTGGCGCCCCGCGCATGCGCAAAATCGATCTGCTGAAACAAATCATGGCCAACGACCGCGCGATACGCGACGTTACCGAGCCTTGGATGACGCAATTGTCGAAAGTGATGGAAGCGCCGCGCCAGAGTCTGTAAGCGGCAAGGAATCAAGCAAAGCGCCCGCGGGCGCTTTTTTTACGTCCGCGCGCCTGGCCGCGACGCTTGCGGCGCGAAGATATCGTCTCAGGGGATGGAATTCTGGAGAGCGAGCACCAGGTATCTCCTGGTGTCGCCTCTTCGCCGGTTGCATCCGGCGTTCACGAGCGCATCGTTGGCATCGCAAACCGCTTCCGGGACAGGACGTTTATTCAACGTTAAACCTGTTTTCCGCGCCACTCCATCATTGGTGACTGCGACAGATCCTGTGCCGTTTTCTTGCCATGGTTCAAGACCACTGTATTAAGTATAGCCTAATTATTTGAGGTTTGAACAGTTCAATCGTAGCGTCGCAGGAATTTATTTTTATATAAGATTATACTCACTCAATGGTAGGCTCTTGCGGCGGCGCTTCGATGGCGGGTGGGGTTTTCCGACTGAACGGTTTGCGCAGAAAGGCCCCGTATCGGGATGGCCAGGAAGGTTTGCCGCGTCGATAGAGGAACACCCCCAGCGCCGACAATACCAACAACAGCACGCCACCGCCCACCAAAGGCCAGAGAAAGCTGGCGCTCTTGGCGGCCGGCTTGGCGGCACCCGGCTTGAGCGCCTTCGGCTTGACCTTGAGCGCCTTCGGCTTGACCTTGAGCGGCAGCGGGGTGAGCGCGACCGGTGGCTTGAGCGGCAAGGGTTTGGCCAGCGACAGCGTGGGCGACAAGGCTTGTTGCAGCACTTGAATCTTGCCTTCCAGTACAAGCAGCTTGCTGTTCAGAACGGCATTTTCACGGTCCAGCGCCAGGCATTCCCGCGCCGTTTTTCCGCGCCCTTGAACGGCGCCGCCCGCCTCCGACGGGCGCGTCGCAACGGCGGCTGGCTTGGGCGGTACGGTTTTGGGTGCGGCCGGCGCGACGGCGCCCTCCGGCTTCGGATGGGGCGGCGGCGCTACCGCTGGCAACTCGGGCTTCGGATGGGACGGCGCCGTTGCCGATACGGGCGGCGGGTTCGCCGCGCCCGCGGGCGGCGCCATGGGCGTCGGCGCCGGTGCCGGTGCCGGTAGCGCCGCCATCCGCGCGGCCCGGGCCGCCAGCAATGCCGCGCCGGGCGCGGGTACGGCTGTGGGCAGGGGCGCGGGAGCGGGATCGGGCGCCAACCAGATGGTGGCCGCGCGCACGGCGCTGTGGCCGTCCGCGCTCAACTCCAAGAACAGGTTGAGGTGGCCGGCATTGATGCTTTGTGTTGAACTCAGGTGCAGGAATTGGCGCTGCTCGCGCCGCTGCACCGACATTTTCAGCGATTCCAGCACCGGACTCATGCTGATGTTGGCACCACGGTAGACGTCGGCCGAAGCTTGGCGCACCCGCAGGCTGGCCGCTTCCTCGGGCGTCAGCGCGGTCAATTCTATGTCGGCCAGCAAGGGTTGCCCGATGTAAGAGCGCACCGTGGTCTCGCCCAGTTCGACCGCGCCGGCGCCGGCGCCGCACAGCGCCGTCAGCAGTATCAGGCCGGCGCCTCGTTTCAGGGTGGGGGATGGCTTGCGCGGCATGTCGGGTTCGCTTAATGAAGATAGTGGGATATATCGGTTATAACGGCAGGAAACGCCGAATTTGTAGCCCCTACGCAATTTTTACACGCCGGAGTACACTTATCGCCAATGACAAGGAAAACAAGACCATGGATAGCAGAATCGAACACGACAGTTTTGGCCCCATCGAAGTGCCGGCCGCGCGCCTGTGGGGAGCGCAGACCCAGCGTTCGCTGGAACATTTTCATATTTCCACGGAGCGCATGGCGCCCGAGCTGATCGCCGCGCTGGCCCTGGTCAAGCGCGCCGCCGCCAGCGTGAACCTGGATCTCGGCTTGCTGGACGGCGCGAAGGCGGCCGCCATCACCGGGGCCGCCGACGAAGTGCTGGCCGGCAACCATGCGGAAGAATTTCCACTGGCCGTGTGGCAAACCGGTTCCGGCACCCAGAGCAATATGAACATGAATGAAGTGCTGGCCAACCGCGGCTCGGAACTGCTGGGCGGCGTCCGCGGCGGCGAGCGCCTGCTGCACCCGAACGACGACGTCAACCTTGGCCAATCCTCGAACGACATCTTCCCGACCGCGATCCACGTGGCGGCGGCGCAGGCGCTGGCGAACATGCTTTTGCCTTCGCTGCGGCGCCTGCGCGCCACCCT
>DMYQ01000016.1:7297-15161 GCA_003482555.1 Janthinobacterium sp.
GTCAAGATCGGCCGCACCCACCTGCAGGACGCGACACCGCTGACCCTGGGCCAGGAATTTTCCGGCTACGCCGCCCAGCTCGCGTTCGCCGAACACATCATCGAAGCCGCCCTGCCCCCGCTGCTGCAACTGGCGGCCGGCGGCACCGCCGTGGGCACCGGCTTGAACGCCCATCCCGAATTCGCCACCCGCATCGCGGCCGAACTGGGGGCACGCACGGCGCTGCCCTTCCAGAGCGCGACCAACAAATTCGCGGCCCTGGCGGCCCACGACGCCCTCGTGGCCGCCCACGGCGCCCTGAAAACCCTGGCCACGGCCCTGATGAAGATCGCCAACGACGTGCGCTGGATGGCGTCCGGGCCGCGCTCGGGCCTGGGCGAGATCACCATCCCGGAAAACGAACCGGGCAGCTCCATCATGCCGGGCAAGGTCAATCCGACCCAGTGCGAGGCGCTGACGATGCTGTGCTGCCAAGTGTTCGGCAACGACGTCGCCATCACCGTGGGCGGCGCCTCCGGCAATTTCGAATTGAACGTGTTCAAGCCGCTGATCGCCCATAACTTCCTGCAAAGCGCGCGCCTGCTGGGTGACGGCATGCAAAGCTTCGAGCACCACTGCGTCCGCGGTATCGAACCGAACCGCGAACGCATCGCCGAGTTGATGGAACGCTCGCTGATGCTGGTGACGGCGCTGGCGCCCCACATCGGCTACGACCGGGCGGCCCAGATCGCCAAGCGGGCGCAGCACGAAGGCACGACCTTGAAGGAAGCGGCGCTGGCGCTGGGCTTCGTCACGGCGGCCCAGTTCGAGCAATGGATCGTGCCTTTGGAGATGACGCGCCCCAAGGCCGGGGCTTAAATCGCGGCAATCCGGGCCGCGCCGGCGCAAGCTCGCCCACGCCGGCTCCCGCTCGGGTAAACTGCGCGTCTGCAGCTCCCGGGAGCCAGGAATTTATCGTTGAGGAAACCATGCAAAGAGTCAGTTTTGAACTATCGTCGGAATATATTGAATTGAACCAGCTCTTGAAGCTGGTGGGGTTGTGCGACAGCGGCGGCGCCGGCAAGGTGATGGTGGCCAGCGGCGTGGTGTGGATAGATGGCGCCAAGGAATTGCGCAAGACTTGCAAAATTCGCGCGGGGCAACATGTCAGCGTCGGCGATGTGCGCATCGCCGTTGTCGCGCCCGCCTGAGTGTTGGTGTGGCTACCACGATGTGCAAGTAGTTCTTGCAGTTGAGCAATAATCGCTTAAGCTAAACACAGCATGCGATTCAGGCCCCTTTGTTCCAGATCAAATCCGGCCTTGTATCGTTGTTTATATTGTAATTAATATCTCAACGAGCTTGAAGGGGGACGCGATGAACAGTCCTGCACATGGAACACCTACCCAGGAACGGCTGATAGGCGATTTGCGCCTGGTGATCGAAAACGCCGAAGAGTTGCTCAAGAATACGGACAAGTACACCAGCGTCCTGTATCGCACCGCCAGGGCCAAGCTGGCTCTGGCCTTGCGAAGCGCAACGGAAGAGCTGGCCCGCTTCGAAGAAGCGCAACTGAGCCGCATGATCGTCGCCACCCATGCCGCAAACGAACTGTGCAACGATCAAACGGGCGAAGCCAGGCTGCTGCGCGCGTTTGAACAGCCCGGCACTTCGGACGCTTAAGCGCGCGCGCGACCTAGCACGTAGTCCAGCGAAAAGCGGCCCGGGCCAAAGGCCGCCAGCGCGAGCAACAGCACGCCCCAGTAAAAATGGTCGTTGAGGGCGGCCGGGCACTCGAAGGAAAACAGTTGCGGGTATGACAGCACCGCCATCACATTGACGAAGAACAGGGCCAGGGCCGCCGGGCGCGACAGCAATCCCGAGAATAGCAGTATCGGCAGGCACAGTTCGCCCGCCGCGCCCAGCACGGCGGCCACATCGGGCGGCAGCAAAGGCACGTGATATTCGTCGCGGAACAGAGCCAGGGTGGCGCTCCAGTCGCCCAGCTTGATCATGCCCGCCTTCAGGAATTGCCAACCGACGAAAAACCGCAAAAACAGGCTGAACAGCGATCCGCCCCAGTCTGTGACGGCGGCGTCGAAACGGGTCGAAAACTGGTGCATGCCGAGTAGTGTTTTCATCGTTATTTTCTCAGTAAGGGTACTCGATTGGGGTGAACGCCGTCCGCCAGTGGGATTGTTGTATCAGTGCCCGTGCACGATCTCGACGATGACCGCCTCGCCTATCCATTGACCCAGGTGGGCGCCGACGTCGAAGCTTTCGTCGATCTCGAAGGCGGCGTCGAGTGCGGCGCCGAAACTCTCGCCGCGCGCCAGCCGGAGCAGCGCCGCGTGCGCCGCCTTGCTCAGCGGATAAGCCATGGCCTTCCAGCGCGGGCGCGCGACCAGCGCATAACTGTCGGCCCGCATGTGCTGCGGGAATTCAGTCTCGCCCTCCTCCTGATGCGCCCGCCACAAGGGCAAGGCGGCCCATTCGGATGCCAGCAGTTGGCAAGCCGGGTGCAAGCGCAGGCTGGCCGCCTCCAATTGTTCCGGCTTGAGCGCCGCCAGTTCGGCCGCGGCCAGCGGGGACGCGTCGGCCGCGTAGTGGGCGCGGTGCAGGGCCCACTCCAGACGCGCCATATCCGGCAGATAGGGTAAATCGGCCACATGCGGAAAGTCCGTCAGAAAATCCGCGAACAGGGCGCCGTAGCGGTTCAAGTCGGCGCTCTCGGACGGGTGCGCCAAACCGTAGGCGCGCGTCAAGCCGCCGAAAAACTCGTCACCCACCAAGGCGCGCAGCACCGGATAGACTTGCGACAAGGTCTTTTCCCACGTCACCGTCAGATTGCCCCGGTACAATGCGAGCCGGTGCTCCTGTTGCTCGCCACGGCACAGGGCCAGGGCCGGCGCTTGCGACTCGGGGCGCAGCAGGGCGTCGGCAAACACTTGTTGCGCGGCCGCGAGCGCCCCGTCCGGCCTGCCGCGCCCTTCCCCGCGCGGCGCCGCGCCCGGCCCGGCGTCGCTGTCGTAGCCGGCCGCGATGGCGTCGGCCTTGCGCGCTTCGCCCAGCAAGACAGCGAGCGGCGGGATATCGGTATCCCATTCGATCAGGGTGGGCACCCGGCCGAAACGTTGCAGGGCGGCCCGGTACAGCGTCCATACCGGATCGGCCACCGCGGCGCCGTGGTGGTCGATCACTGCCCGCGGGGTCAACAAATGTCCGGCCAGGTGGATTTCGCCGACGCTGCCCGGGGCGATGGCCGCGATGGCGGCCAGCGCATCTTCCTGATGGTTGCACTGGTTCACATATAAATTATTCACATCGAGCAGCAAGCCGCAGCCGCTACGACGCGCCAGGGCCGCCATGAATTCCGCCTCGCTCATCGTATCGTCGCGAAAACGCACGTAAGTGGAGACATTTTCCAGCAAAATCCGCCGCTTCAAGACCGCTTGCACCCGTTCGACCCGCTCGCACAAGAGCCTCAGCATGGCTTCGTTCAAGCTGAGCGGCAAGAGGTCGTTGAGTTGGCGATCCGCCACCGCGCCCCAGCACAAATGCTCGGACACGAGTGCCGGTTCGACGCGCTCGACCAGGCTGCGCACCCGTTCCAGGTGCTGCTCGGAAAAACCGCGCGCCGAACCGAGGCCCAGGCCGACGCCATGCAGGCTGACCGGGTAGTCGCGCCGCAAGTCGCTCAGCACATGCCAGTCCCAGCCGGACTGATCGAGATAATTTTCCGTGTGCACTTCGAGCCAGGCCAGCGCCGGCCGCCGTTCCAGGAAGTCGCGGTAATGGGGGGCCCGCAAACCAACGCCCGTGCCCGCCAGGGCTGGTATGGGTGACATGGACATGGACTCGGTTTATCGACTTACTTGGGCGCGCTCAATTTGCCGCCAGCCTTATCGCAAGTGCCTTTGGCAACGAATTTCCATTCGCTGGCGCCGTTGTCGATTTTCGATTGCCCGGCGCAAGAATGGGCGCCGCTTGCCGTCGCACAATCGTTTTGACCGGCCTTGGCGACGCCAAAACATTTTTCCTTATCATCGGCGGCCGCGGCGCTGCCGACGGTGGTCACGCAGACGGTTGCCAGGGCGGCGGCGATCAGGGCTTGACGTGTGTTCATTGTATTGTTCCTCGTGAGTATGAAATAAATAGGGGGCAAATCTTTACTACTGAACTGTTGTCGCGGCCGGAAGCCGATTCCTTACACAACAATTTTTTATTTCCTGTCCCGCCAGTATTGAGTGAGATGCTGATTTTACTAAAATTGCAAGTCGATAGCAGGCATGCGCCTGATTTTTTTGACAGGCTGGCGCAGGGGCATGGCCGGGGTGTCGCGCGGACGAAAAAAAACCCGGCCGCGCCGCAATAGCGCCTCCAGGCTTATTCGATCGCAGAAGCGCAAGCGCGCAAGCGCAAGCGCAGAAGCGCCAGCGCGCAAGCGTCAGCGTCAGCGCAGAAGCGCAAGCGCGGAAGCGCGCTGGCACGCGTCGCGCGCCGGGCTATTGGCGCGGCGGCAAGCGCCGCCGTGCCACTCAGGCGGTGGTATTGATGCGGCTACCGATGTGGGATGGCAGATTCGGTGTCGATTGCACGGGTGGCAGGGCCTCGATCAGCGCGGCGGCCGAGGAACTCTGGATATCCTGCGCTTTTTTCTCGACGGAGATGCCAACGGCTTGCTTGGTGCCCGTGTCCGCGAGAGATGTTGATAACTGCGCAATGCCGGTGACGTCCATACGTTTCTCCAAGAGGGGTCTACCTAGGTTAACGGGTGGCGCCGGCAATACTTTAGTTTTATTTGGCCGCGGCCGTCAAATGGGCCATGTAGCCGAGCAACCAGGCCAGCACCTCTTGCGGCGCGTTCAAGTCGAGCCACAGCACGCCCGCCTCTGGCGGCGCCGGCGAGTCCGACGCCACCGCCACGATATTCGGGTCGCGCGGGTACAGAGGCGCCTGCCCGAGGGCCGGACGAAACACTTCCAGTTTGGAAATCGGGGACGACTTGAAGCCTTCCACCAGGGTCAGGTCGGCCGGCGCCAGACGGGCCAATTGCTGTTCCAGGGTCGGTTCCGGCGCGCCCCTCAATTCGTGCACCAGGGCGTAACGGAAGGGCGAGGCCACCAGTACCTCGCCCGCGCCCGCCATGCGCAAGCGGGCACTGTCCTTGTGGGCCGGCTCGAACACCAAGTCATGGTGGCTGTGCTTGATGATATTGACCAGCACGCCACGCGCCGCCAGTTGCACCACCAGAAATTCGAGCAAAGTGGTCTTGCCGCTGCCGGAAGCACCGACCACGCCTAGCACATGGCCCGCCCGCATACTATGTTCGCGCCGCATCGTCCAACCCTTCCGCCTTCGTCAAGAATGGCGCCATTATACGCAGCTTGCACTGAAGGAAAAGGCGGCCATCCCGCGTCGGCAGGGCGCCGGCGCATCAGATATTCTTGTTGAAGATCTCGTTGCGCTGGTCGCGGGCGCTGAACCCCAGTATGCCCAGGCCGATCAAGAGCAGAGCATATCCGCGCGGCTCGGATGGGCGGGCGCCCTCGCGTGCCGCGCGCTCGTCACGCGCCTTGACCGTTTCAAAGTTCGCCCGACGCACCCTGAAGCCTTGCCGAGCACCTTCAGTCAGCGCGGGCGCGCCGGTGAAGTTGGCTGCGGCAAGACTGCCGCCGCCATATTCCTGCGCGACGGATCTTGCGGCCGGCAACTCCGCGCCGGGCCGGTGCTCGAGCGCCATGGCATCGGTCGCGTATGCCGCCGGCAGCGCAAACATTGCCGCCGACAAGATGGAAAACGACTGCTTCTTGGACATGATCTTACCTCGCCTATATGGTACCTCGGCAACCGTATCATTTTTACATGGCAAGATGATGACATATTTATATGCATCAGGCAATCACTGCTCAGCTCGTATACAAAAAAATGCGCCTGCGTAAGCGTCAAACACCGTTCCTCAACACTGCTGAATTGCCGCGTTTTTTCCGTCTTTTCGCGATCGACAGAGGTGTTGTTTTTCCGTTCGGGGACAGGGCCCGTTTCGAGACTTTGGCGATATGCTTTTCGGCCGCGATGGAACCGGCTTCGGCCGCCGACAGCGGCGCCGGCGCCGCCACCTCGAGGCGGGCTTGCCAGGCTTCCGCCTGCCAGGCGGCCGCCTGGAGCGCCACCGCTTCCGGCAACGCCGGCGCCGGTCGCGCTTGCGCTTGCGTCAGCAGCGCGCCCAGATCGGCGGCCGCCGCCACCCGCGGTCCCAGATCCGGAATGTCGCCGTTGGCCGAGCGGCAAAACCGCAACAGGATGGTTTTGATGATGGAGGTGTGCTCGACGATGCCGTGGTGCACGGCGCCAGCCGCCACCCAGGGCCCGACCAGCAGGGCCGGCACGCGCACGCCATAGCGCTGGAAAGCGGGGTCGGCGTCGGCCGCCGGGCCCGGCGCGACGTGGTCGTAAAAGCCGCCGTGTTCGTCGTAGCAGAGCACGAACAGGGTGTCGTTCCAGCCGGGGCCGGCGGCCAGGGCGCGATACACTTGCGCCACCAGGGCTTGCCCGGCCCGCACGTCGGCTGGCGGGTGGTCGTCGTTTTCAAAAAAATGCGGATCGATCCAGGCAACCGAAGGCAGGGTTCCCGCCAGCGCGTCGCCGATGAAGCCGTAGCGCCGACTGGCCGAGCCGAACGGTTCGTAGTGCTCCGATGAGCGGTATTGCTCGTCCGTCAGGGCCAGAGTCCAGGGTTTCCAGTCCGAATAAAACTTCCAGCTGACGTTGGCCCGATCCAGTTGCCGGATAAAGGATTTATTCGCGTACAGGGGCACGCGCTTGCTGTCCTTGCTGCCGGCGGCCCGGCCGCTCATCGCATACAGGCGGTTCGGCCAGGTGGAGCCGGGAACCGAGCTGAACCATCGGTCGCAGACGCAAAATTGCCGCGCCAGAAAATCATAGGTGGGCAAATCTTGCGCATTGTAATAACCCATCACCAGGCCCACGTCCGGGTCGTCCGGATGGTTCAGCGCGTAGTCTTCCACGAAGCCGCCGTTGCCGCCGGACAGTTGCCGGGCCACGGAAACGCCGTCGTGCGCCGGGTCTTGCTGCGCGCCCAGCGCGCTGCGCAGCAAATGGTGGACGGGATAACTCCGCCCCAAGAAGTTGTTGGTGTACTCGGCCTTGAGGCCGTCGACGTCGGCCCGTCCACCCTCCAGGCTCAGGTAACCGAGCATATGGTCGAAGGAACGGTTTTCCATCATCAGCACGACGATGTGGCGGATTTTGCCCAGCTTGCCGGGCGACTCGTCCCGCCCGTCGAGCGGACGAGCTTGCGGGCCGTCGGCGGGCGGCGCGGGCACAGGGTTTGCGGTAGTCATACATGCTCCAAGGTCGGCGTTGAACGGCGGTGCGACCTTGGTTGGACTGGCAACATCCATGACTGTTCAGCTTACTTTGCCGCTTACTTGCCGCGGTTTTGATCCGCAACAATCCCCGCCCCTCCAGTCAGTATGCGATGCGGTAGTGATAGCCCTTGAAATTGAATATCGCCGCCTTCGCCTGCAACTTTTCCAGCACCAGGCCGGGCGCCACTTCCTCGCCCTCGTGGCGCAGCACCTTGTCGATCAACACCAGACGATCGGCCGGATTTTTCGAGTAGATATAGCCGCCCAGCGCCAGCGCCGGGATCTGCCTTTGTATCGGTTCGGGCAAATCGCGCAAGCCGGGGACAACTTCCTCGGCTGCCGCCGGGGCGGGCGGCGCCGCCCTTTGCGCCAACCTGCGCTCGGGTTTCGCTTCGGGTCGCGGCTCGCGCTTTGCTTCGGATTGCGGCTCGGGCTTCGGCTCCCGCTTTGCTTCGGGCTTCGGCTCGGGCTTCGCTTCCCGCTTCGGCTCGGAT
>DMYQ01000016.1:15233-23242 GCA_003482555.1 Janthinobacterium sp.
TCGGCTCGGATTTCGGCTCGGATTTTGGCTCGGGCTTCGCCTCGGTTCGCGGCGCCAAAATCGCTTCGGCTTGCGGCCGGGGTGCCGGCGCCGTCTTGGGCGCCGCCGTCGGCTCCGGCGTCGACGCAATGGCGGCCAGCGTGGCCCCCGGCGGCGCCGGTTGACGCCACATCAACACCGCCAGAGTCAACGCCAGCAGCGACATCGCGCCCAGCGCCAGTCCCAGGCGTTTGCCGGGCGCCGCGTCGGCCGGGCCCGTCGCGCCCATCTGCACAGGCGCCGCGTGGATGGTCGGCACATCGCCCAACTGGCGTTCCGCTTGCGCCTTTTTCAAGGCTTCCAAAATATAGGACATCTTATTTCCCCGCCACGGTGTCGCCGGCCGGCGTTGTCGCCAACAAACGTGGTTCCTTGCCGCCGCCCAATTGGATCAGGCGAATGAATGTTTTCGGGCCGGCCACGCCATCCGCCTTCAATTGCTGGTTCAATTGAAATTCGCGCAAGAGGCGTTGCAGGGTGGCGTCCAGCGGCTGGTTTTCGGTCGGCTTGTGAAGCCGGTTCATCTGCGCCAGGCGCCGGGCCAGCCAGTCCACGTCCGGGCCACGGTCGCCGGCCGAGACTTCCTCGCGCCAGTTGCGCGGCGCCCGCCAAAAAGTGCTGAAGCGACCGTCGAAGCGGGCCGCCAGCGTCGTCAGGTCGATCCGTTGCTCCTTGCCGCCGATGCGCAAGGTGGCGCCGTCGGCGTTCAAGCCGGTCAACAGGGCGTAAGAAGGCATTGCCGCATCGTCATGCAGAGTCAACATGGCCGGCCTGTCCAGCAGGCGCAATTCCCCCAGCCCGCCCCGCCCTTGCAGGCAACGCAGATTCAATTTTTCCGCCTCCTGGCAGGGCTCGCCATCTGGCAGCGCCTGGCCCCACAAGAGCGCCAGTTCGCGCAAGGTGGCGGCCCGGTCGGACGCCGCCGCCACCGCGGGAACGGCGGCCGCGGCCACAGTGGAAACAACCGCCGCCGGCATGCTTGCGGCCAGGGACGCGTGCGCGGACGGCACGGCGGCGGCGATCGGCTTGCGCGGCAGCCATTGCCAGGCCGCCACGCCGCTGATGAGTACACCCGCCATCACGCCGGCCAGCACCAGGGGCCAGCGGGGAGCGCCGCCGGCCGCCGGCGTGGCTTGCCCGGCGAACACTTCGGCGGCCGCCTTGCGCAAAATCGCGGGCGTGACTTCGCGCCGGCCCTCGACATAGGCGCCCAGCAGCGCGCGGTCGCACAAGAGATTGATGCGGCGCGGTACGCCCTTGCTCAGTTGATAAATCTGTTTCAGCAAACGGGCTGGAAACGGCGACGCCAGGGTGCCTGCCACGGCCAGGCGGTGCGCGATATAATTGCCCGTCTCGCCGGCGGACAGCGAGCCCAGGTGATAGCGCGCGATCACGCGCTGGGCCAGTTGCTCCAGTTCCGGCCGCGCCAGCATGGCGCGCAGCTCCGGCTGGCCGATCAGAATAATCTGCAACAGCTTGCGCTCGTTCGTTTCCAGATTGGTCAGCAGGCGCAATTGCTCGAGCACGTCGGCCGACAAGTTCTGCGCCTCGTCGATGACGAGGACATTGTTCTTGCCCTGTCCGTGACTGGCCAGCAGATACAGGTTGATCGCGTCGACATACGTCTTCACGCTGGCCGCGCCCACGTGCGCGCCCAACTGGATGCCGAACTCGTCGCAGATCGACAGCAGCAATTCCTCCACCGACAGCTTGGGATTGAAGATATAGGCCAGCTTGCAGTCGGGCGGAATCTGTTCCATGAAGCAGCGGCAAACGGTGGTCTTGCCGGCGCCGATTTCGCCGGTCAGCATGACGAAGCCGCCGCCGCCGCCCACGCCGTACAACAGATGCGCCAGCGCCTCGCGGTGGCGCTCGCTCATGAACAGGTAGCGCGGGTCGGGAGCGATCGAAAACGGCGATTGCTTCAGGCTGAAAAATGTGATGTACATGAAAACCCTGGGGATGGCGGCGGCGGATCGCGGGGCGGCATGCGCCTCATTTCAATCCCGGCGCAAGCGGCTTGTATTTGGCGCAATACACCTTCGACTTGCTGCGGAAGAAGACGATTTTGCTGCCCGGCCTGGATTCTCGCACGGGGAAGGCGCTGGCGTCGCTCTTGACAAAATGCAGGCCGGAAGCGGCGACGATGGCCTCTTCCAGCTTATCCGGCGCGAGGTCGGCGACCACGCCGAGGAAAGTGAGCGCGCTGGTATCGTCGCTGACGATGACATCGTTGACGGGCGCGCCCCACAAGGCGGCATCGGCCTTGAACCAGAAGGCGCCGCCCTCATGCTTGTAGTACGGGCCGAAGGCGGTCGTCAGGTAATCGTAAAAATAGGCGTTGTCGACCTCGTCCAGGCACAGCACCGCGTTGCCGACGATGGTGCCGAAGGTGGACGGCGGCGCGGCCGCCGCGCCGGCCGAAGCCAGCAGCGCGGCGAGGAAAGCCCCGCCCCGCCACGACAGCGAAGTGCGCCAGAACGCCATGGATCAGTGCTTGCGCTCTTCCTTCTTGACTTTTTTAGCTTCCTTTTTTTCTTTCATGGATTTTGCCGGTTCCTTCTTGGCTTCTTTTTTACTGTCTTGTGCTTTAGTCATCTTGTCGACTCCGTCTTGTGGTTGAACTACCGTCGCACCCGCTTATCGCGGGCTCATATCTTGGACATCCAGGCCCGGTTCGCGCTGATCTGGGCTTTCGCGGCCGGCGTCAAGGCTTCATAACAACCAGGATGCTGCTTGAGCGCGCTTTCCCTGACTTCTTTGCGTAAACCGTTGATCAAAAAAACATAAAGGGTCGTGCCCTCGGCATTTTTTTTCGCACCCATATATTTAATCATCTGTTCCCCTTGCCGCGCTCGCGCACGGCGAGCGTATCCTTGGATGCATTATGACATTACAGCGTCACCACACACAAGATTTCCACGCTGGCAAACAGGGAGGGAATCCTGACGCAGAGCAAGGTCGGCGCCGGCTTTTCCCCGCTTGTCTCACAACGGCGGCGCGAACTGCGCTTCACGAGCAGCGGCGGCGCCGACCTGCGCCAGTCGCGCCTCGCGCGCCTGCAAATCCAAATGTCAGGCCTGGGCAATGTCAGGGGTGCCGGCGTCGCGCAAGTGCGCGAGTGGCGACTTGAACGGTCGCGGCTTGAAAGATGGCGGCTTGAACGCCGGCGTCGTGAATTTGCGCGCGCACAGGCGTGCAAGCAAGCGCGCGCGGCAAGCGCCGCGCCGCGCTATTGTTTACGCCAGTTTCAGGCGCAGCCGGGTCGACTCGATCAGCGCCGTATCGTAGGGATACAGGTTTTCGATAAAAAACAGTTCCGTCTCGGCTGGCTCTTCCAGGCACATCGTCAACATGTGCGGGCCGTCGTCTTCCTGGCCGAGGAATTCCTTCGGCCAGCGATTTTTCCGGTGCGCGCGCAATACTTCCATGCCCAGTGTTGCCAGGGGAGCGGCCACGCCGGCTTCCAGCGCCTCGCGCTGCCAATCGTCCCAATATGCGCTCTTTGCTGCCTTGTCGTTCATTTGTGTGCTTCCAACTGAGGTGTAAAAGGCGGACTTTACTCTTCATGGCCGTCCTTATCAAGGGCGCTCCGCACGCGCGGGAGGGCGCGCCGCGCCTTTCGTCCGCCTTGCGGACGCTTGAAATTGGCATTGAACAAGTCCAATTTCAATACCATTGGGATAGCCAAAAATATTCATTAAAAACAATTACTTACAACTAAGCAACAAGACATGAATGGCCAGCGGCTCCAGGGATTGATAATACCACTTAAATACCTGTTGACAAGGTGATTTGGCGACCATATAGTGCGCTGAGTTCCCCGTTTTCACGCATAAAAGCCGGCCCACGCCGGTGACATTCAACCAGCCAGCGGACTTGATAAAAACATGATCGACTATTTAATCGGTGTGGACGGCGGCGGCAGCGGCACCCGGGTGCGCCTGGCGCGCGCCGACGGCGTCGAGCTGGCCCAGGGCAGCGCCGGCCCATCCGGCCTGGCGCACGGCATGGCGCCGGCCTGGGCCGCCGTCGGCGCGGCCGCCGCGCAAGCCTTCGGCGCCGCCGGACTGGCGCCGCCGGCCCTGGCCCGCGTGGCCATCGGCCTCGGCCTGGCCGGCGTGCACAACAAGCAGTGGGCCGCCAGCTTCATCGAACAGCAACCCGGCTACGCCGCCGTCGCCCTCGAATCGGACGCCTTCACCACCCTGCTGGGCGCCCATGCGGGCCGCGCCGGCGCCATCGTCGCCATCGGCACCGGCAGCGTGGGCGAAGCGCTGCGCCGGGACGGCAGCCGGCATGAAGTGGGCGGCTGGGGCTTCCCGGCCGGCGACGAGGCCGGCGGCGCCTGGATCGGCATGCGCGCCATGAACCACGCCCAGCAAGCGGTGGACGGGCGCGCCGCCCCGAACGCCTTCGCCGCCGCCGTCATCGCCGCCTGCGGCGGCGGCCGCGATGCCATGCAGACCTGGCTGGCGAACGCCAACCAGACCGCCTACGCGCAACTGGCGCGCCTGGCGCTGGAGCATGCCGGCAGCGATGCCGGCGCCCACGCCATCGTCGCCGAAGCGGGGCGCCAGGTGGCGCTGATCGCGCACGCGCTCGACCCCTCGCTGCCGATCGCCCTGTGCGGCGGCCTGGCCGCGCCGCTGCGCCCCTATCTGCCGCCCGCCCTGCTGGCGCGCGTCGTCGCCGCCGAGGGCGACTCGGCCGCCGGCGGCCTGCGCCTGATCCAAGCCCACCTGAAGGAGCATGTCCCATGCTAGACACACTGGGCGCTTTCAAGCCCGATCCCGACAGCGACACGCCGCTCTACATGCAATTGGCGAACAAGCTGTCGGACGGCATCGCCGCCGGCGACTGGCGCGCCAACCAGGCCCTGCCCTCGGAACGGGTGCTGTCGGAACTGCTCACCATTTCGCGCGTCACGGCGCGCAAGGCGATCGACATGCTGTGCGAGCGCGGCATGCTGACCAGGAAGCGCGGCTCCGGCACCTATATCACGCCCAAGCTGGAGCAGCCGCTGTCGCGCCTGACCAGTTTTTCGGAAGAGCTGCGCCAGCGCGGCTTCACGGCCGGCTCGCGCTGGCTGCAGCGCGACATCGGCGTGGCCGCGCCGCTGGAACTGCTGTCGCTGGGGCTGTCGCCGCACATGCCGGTGGCACGCCTGAAGCGCCTGCGCACCGCCGACGACGTGGTAATGGCGATCGAGACCACCACCATCCCGGCCCTGTACATGCCGGACCCGCGCAAGGTCACCGATTCCCTGTACGGTTACCTGGAATCGAAGGGCACCATCCCGATGCGCGCGCTGCAGCATATCCGCGCCGTCAACGCCAGCGCCGAACAGGCCAAGCTGGCTGGCATCAAGGCGGGGGCGGCGATGCTGCACATTACCCGCGTCAGTTATCTCGAGAACGGCGCGGCGGTGGAACTGACCCACTCGTATTGCCGCAGTGATTATTATGAATTCGTAGCGGAGTCACGCAGATGAGCGGTGCAATCAAAGGTAATATCCTGACCCCGGGCGGCTGGATCCACGGGACCATCCATTTCGACGAGCGCATCCAGGTGGTCGAGGGCGCGCCCGTGAATCCCTCCTTCAACGACGACGACTACATCCTGCCCGGCTTCATCGACCTGCACGTGCATGGCGGCGCCGGCCAGGACGTGATGGAGGGCGGCGACGCGGTGCACGCCATCGCCGCCATGCACGCCCGCCACGGCACCACCAGCATGCTGGCCACCACCATGACGGCGCCGCCGGAAGACATCGACCTGGCCCTGAAGGCGATCGGCGCGGCCGTGGCCGCGCGCCGGCCCGGCGCCGCGCGCGTGCTGGGCGCCCACCTGGAAGGCCCTTACATCAATTCCGGCAAGCTGGGCGCGCAGCCCAACTATGCCCGCGCCGCCACGCTGGACGAGGTGCGCCGCCTGGCCACCTACGCGCCACTGCGCCTGATCACGGTGGCGCCGGAAATCGCCGGCCACCTGGCCCTGGTGCGCGAACTGACGGACGCCGGCATGCGCGTGCAGATCGGCCACACGCTCGGCTCCTACGAGGACGGCGTGGCCGCCCTGGAGCATGGCGCGGCCGGCTTCACCCACCTGTTCAACGCCATGAGCGGCCTGCACCACCGCGAACCGGGCATGGTCGGCGCCGCCCTGGCGCACGCCGAATACGCCGAGCTGATACCCGACTTGCTGCACGTCCACCCGGGCGCCATCAAGGTGGCCCTGCGCGCCATCCCGCGCCTGTACTGCGTCACCGATTCCACCGCCGCCACCGGCATGCCGGACGGCCAGTACATGCTGGGCCGGCACGCGGTACACAAATGCATGGGCGGCGTGCGCCTGCCGGACGGCACCCTGGCCGGCAGCACCCTGACCATGGACCAGGCGCTGCGCAACCTGGTCGGCCTCGGACTCGACCTGGCCGACGCCTCGAAGCGGGTCGCTACCCACGCCGCCGATTACCTGGGCCTGCAAGAACGCGGCCGCCTGGCCCACGGCGCCTATGCCGACCTGGTGGTGCTGACGCGCGACCTGACACTCAAAGCCGTTTATATAGAAGGAGAATCGTGTGACCTCAATGATGCTTAAAGAAGCCGTTTCCGCCACCGAATGCGTGGCCCTGCAACTGGCCAGCGACACTGAACGCCATGTGGAACTGGGCCGCACGCTGAGGGACACGCCCTTCTCCACCGCGCTGACGGTGGCGCGCGGCAGTTCCGACCACGCCGCCAATTACTGCGCCTACCTGATCATGGCGCGCCTGGGCCGTGTCGTCGCCTCGCTGCCGATGTCGCTGCTGACGCTGAACAAATCGCCGCTGCAAACGCGCGACACGCTCACCATCGCCATCTCGCAGTCGGGCCAGAGCCCGGACGTGGTCGAGCCGATCCGCTACTTCCGCGAGGGCGGCGCCACCACCATCGCGCTGGTCAACGAGATCGATTCGCCGCTGGCGCACGCGGCCGAATGGGCCATGCCGCTGCACGCGGGACGCGAGCAGAGCGTGGCCGCCACCAAGAGTTTCATCACCAGCCTGGTGGCCGGCGCGCGCCTGGTGGCGCATTGGCAGAACGACCCCGAGCTGCTGGCCGGCCTGCAGGCGCTGCCGGACGCGCTGCGGGAAGCCAGCCGCGCCGACTGGTCGGCCGCCATCGAAGTGCTGGCCCCGGCCAAGAACATCATGGTGGTCGGGCGCGGCATCAGCTTCCCGATCGCGCTCGAAGCGGCCCTGAAGTTCAAGGAAACCTCGGCCCTGCAGGCGGAAGCCTTCAGCGGCGCCGAGATCAAGCACGGCCCGATGGCGCTCATCGAGGACGGCTATCCCCTGCTGATCTTCGCCACCCGCGGCCCGACCCAGGCCAGCCTGCTGCAACTGGCGCGCGAAATGCGCGAGCGCGGCGCGCGCGTGCTGCTGGCGGCGCCGGCCGACGTCGCCGAACGCGATCTGACCCTGCCGACGGCCGCCACGCCCGACCTCGACCCCATCGTCGCGGTGCAAGCCTTTTACGTGATGGCGGCCAAGCTGGCGGCCGCGCGCGGCATGGACCCGGATCGTCCGCGCCACTTGAGCAAGGTCACCAAGACCAGTTGAGCACGCGCTCCTACCGACACCCTTTTTCCAACGATTTTCCATGCCCGGCATGGACGGAGCAGTCATTGACAACCATCTCGAAACTCGAAGCGCGCCGCCTGGCCGGCCGCCTCATCATGATACGCTTCGCGGGCACCGAACTTGACGCCGCGACCGCGAACTTCCTGCGCGCCAACGCGATCCGCGCGGTCTGCCTGTTCCGCGCCAATATGCTCGATGCCGAACAACTGGCGCGCCTGACCTTCGACCTGCGCGTCGTCATGGGCCCGGACGCCCTGATCGCCATCGACCAGGAAGGCGGCGCCGTGGTGCGCTCGACCTGGGTGCCGGCGCCACCGGCCGCGATGGCGCTGGGCGCCGCCGA
>DMYQ01000016.1:23317-29574 GCA_003482555.1 Janthinobacterium sp.
CTGGACTTGAACAATAACCCGCACAATCCGGTCATCGCCGAGCGCTCCTTCGGCGCCGATCCGGTGCGCGCCACCGCGCTGGCGATGGCCTGGATGGCCGGCAGCCAGTCCGAAGGCGTGGCTTGCTGCGTCAAGCACTTCCCCGGCCACGGCGACACCCACGTCGATTCGCACCGCGACCTGCCGACCGTCGACAAGCCGATCGAGCAGCTGCGCCAGTTCGAGTTCGCGCCCTTCCGCGCCGCCGCCGGCCACGCCCCCGCCATGATGACCGCGCACATCGTCTATCCGGCGCTGGATGCCGATAATCCGGCCACCATGTCGCGCCGCATCCTGAACGACTTGCTGCGCGAGGAATGGCAATTCGACGGCGTCATCATCACCGACGGCATGGACATGCACGCCATCGCCGGCCGCTACGGCGTCGGCAATGCCGCCGTGCGCGCCCTGTGCGCCGGCGCCGACATGGTAATGGCGCTCGGCAACGCCGAAACGCAGGAAGAAACCCTGGCCGCCATTGGCGCCGCCCTGGAAGCGGGCCAACTGACGGCCGACGAGATCGAGCGGCGCCTGGCCCGTCTGGCGGCGCTGGCGCGCGCCTACCCCTGCCAGGTGCGCGCCTATGTCGAGGACGGGGCCGACCGCGCCATCATGGCCGAAGGCTGGCGCCGCGCCCTGAGCGCGCACGGCCAGGCGCGGCGCCCGCCGGCCGGCGCCAAGCTGCGCCTGGTGGTGCGCCAGGACGCGGTCAGCGACGGCGTGTCCGAGGCCGGCGTGCCGGCGGCGGTGCTGGCGGCCTCGCTACGCCGCCTGTACGAGGTCGACCTGGTCACTTTCGCCGACGCCGAAAGCTTCAACTGGGGCGCGCTGCCGGCCGACGGCCGCTTCCTGATCCTGGCTTCCACCTCGCGCCTGCGCTACGGCCCGCGCGCGCGCGCCGGCTGGCGCCCCGACCTGCATCTGGCGCTGTGGAATCCCTACCAGGCGCTCGACATCGACAGCCCGGCCCTGCTGACCTACGGCTTCGCCGCGCCGGCGCTGGACGCCGTCAACGCCTGGCTGGCCGGCGAACTGGAAGCGCGGGGCCGCTGCCCGGTGCCCGGTTTCGAATAAGCGCCCGAATAAAAAAATGGAGACAGCGATGAGCGACCGGCATAAAAAAATCCGCAGCCCCGCCACCTGGGTGCCGACCCTGTATTTCGCCCAGGGCTTGCCCTTTTACGCGGTGACATTGGTGGCCGGCCTGATGTTCAAGAGCATGGGCGTGCCGAACGCCGACATCGCCCGCTGGACCGGCTTGATCGGCTTCGCCTGGGTCTTCAAGCCGCTCTGGAGTCCCTTCCTGGAACTGGCGCCCAGCAAAAAAATCATCGTCGTCGGCTTCCAGCTGATCGGCGGCCTGGCCCTGGGCCTGGTGGCGCTGGCGCTGCGCATGCCGGCCTATTTCGCCGCCTGCATCGCGGTGCTGGGCCTGGCCGCCATCGCCTCGGCCACCCACGACATCGCCTGCGACGGCCTGTACATCGCCAGCCTGTCCGACAAGCAGCAAGCCGCCTACGCCGGCTGGACCGGCGCCTTTTTCAACGCCGGCAAGTTCATCTCGCTGGGCGGCCTGGTGATACTGGCCGGGCACTTTGAAAAGACCCTCGGCGTGGCGCCGGCCTGGACCATCATCTTCCTGATCCTGGGCGCGATGATGCTGCTGCTGGCCCTGTACCACTGCTGGGCCCTGCCGCTGGCGCCGAATCCCGCCCTGGCCGACAAGAACGTGGCCGCCATCGCCGCCACCCTGTGGGACGTGCTGGCGGAATTCTTCAAGAAGCCCGGCATCTGGCTGGCGATACTGTTCATCATCCTGTTCCGCGCCGGCGAGGCCCAGGTGCAAACCATCGGCCCGCTGTTCCTGCGCGAAGCGCGCGCGCTGGGCGGCCTGGGCCTGACGACCGGCCAGGTGGGCGCCGTGTACGGCACCGCCGGCACCGTCGCCTTCGTCCTCGGCAGCATAGGGGGCGGCTACTTCACGTCCTGGCTGGGCCTGAAACGGGCCATGTTTTTCCTGATCCTGGCGATGAACTTGCCGAACCTGGTGTTTTACTTCCTCAGCCATGCGCTGCCGACCGATATTTCGGTGATCGCGGCCGCCCTCAGCGTGGAAATGTTCGGCTACGGCTTCGGCTTCGTCGGCTTGATCCTGTTCATGATGCAAGTGGTCGCCGTCGGCAAATACCAGACCGCCCACTATGCCTTCGCCACCGGCGTGATGCAACTGGGCTTCGTCATCTTCAAGATGATCAGCGGCGACATCCAGACCGCCCTCGGCTACCAAAACTTCTTCCTGTGGGTGCTGCTGTCGGCGCTGCCGGTGCTGATCCTGTCGCGCTTCATGCCGATCCGCCCGCAAGAGCCGGCCGGCGGCAAGAGCGGGGCGGCCCTCGCCTGAGCGCAGCGCGCAGCGCGGCACGCCCGGACGGCGCTTTATGTGACAATACGCGCTTTGCGTCGACCGCGCCCCCTTCACGCGCGAGGCCAGGAGTGGCAAAATGTCGTTCTTTGCGCCTTTGACTTTTTATCAACCCATTTGCGACGCAGCCGCGCTTACCCGCCAGTTTGTCCTGTCGTCATTGATTGAAGGATTTACCCATGTCCCAATTCCGTCTTGCCCGTATCAGTCTCGTCCTGGCCGCCATCGGCCTGAACCTCGCCCCGGCCCTGCTGGGCATGAGCGCGTCCGCCCAGGCGGCCGACGCCGCGCCAGCCGTGGCGGCCAAGCCGGATACGGTGCGCCCGGAAATTTTCAAGTTGCTCGACCCGGCCATCATCAAGACGCTGATGGACGCCAAGAATTATCCGGAAGTGCAGAGTCGCATCGACCAAGCCGACGCGATGCCGGACAAGACCCCGTATGAAACCTTCGTTCTGAACCGC
The DNA here is from genome assembly GCA_003482555.1 of Janthinobacterium sp. Lineage (GTDB taxonomy): Bacteria > Pseudomonadota > Gammaproteobacteria > Burkholderiales > Burkholderiaceae_D > Janthinobacterium. Next base: position 26,243 of record DMYQ01000016.1, read on the forward strand.
CTGCGCGTGGCGCTCGGTTCCATCAGCGGCAACAACGCGATCGCCATCCCGGCGCTGGAAGCGACCATCGCTTCGGGCCGCCTGACGAAGACCGAGCAGGGCGACTTCATCCAGGCGCTGGCGAATTTCCACTTCAATGCCAAAGATTATCCGAAGGCGATCATCTGGTTCACCCGCTACCAGCAAGAAACGGGCGACACCGTCAAGGTGCGCCCTTACATCATCCGCGCCTACTACCTGAGCAACGACTTCGCCAAGGCCAAGACGGAATTGCTGGCCGATTTGCAGGCCGAGGAAAAAGCCGGCAAGCAACCGACCATCGACGAATTGCAATTGCTGGCCAATACGGGCGCGAAGACCAAGGACCCGGCCACCTTCCTGATCGCCATGGAACAACTGGTCAAATTCTACCCTTCGGACGATTACTGGTCGGATCTGATCAGCCGCACGCAGAGCAAGGCCGGTTATGCGCCCCGCCTCGATCTCGACACCTTGCGTCTTGAGCGCGCCGCCGTGAAAACCATGGCGCCGGACGAGTACACGGGACTGGCGCAACTGGCGCTAACCGCCGGCTTCCCGGTCGAAGCAAAGAAAACCATGGATGCGGGCTTCGCCGCCGGTGTCCTGGGTAGCGGCGCGAACGGCGCGGCGCAAAAGAAGATCCGCGATCAGGCCAATAAGAGCGCCGCCGACGACCAGAAAAACATCGCTTCCGGCGAAGCCTCGGCCGCCAAGGCCAAGGACGGCATCGGCCTGGTCAACCTCGGTTACGCCTATGTCACGATGGATCAGTTCGACAAAGGTCTGGACCTGATTCAGAAAGGCATCGCCAAGGGCGTGGCCAAGCATCCCGACGACGCCATGCTGCGCCTCGGTTATTCCTACGCCATGGCCGGCCGCAAGGACGAGGCCATCAAGACGCTGTCCGCCATTCAAGGCAACGACGGCGTGGGCGACCTGGCCCGTTTCTGGATTCTGTGGTTGAACCGTCCGGCCGCCGCCGCACCGGCTGCAGCACCGGCTGCAGCACCGGCTGCAGCACCGGCTGCCGCCGCACAGTAAGCGCAAGCGTCGGACAAGAGTAAAAAAGCAAGGGGAAGGCGGTTTCCGGTCGTGGCCGGACCGCCTGGCGCCGGCGCCTTACTTGCTGCCTTATTTGCGGCCGAGCTGGTCGCCGGGCAGGCGCGGCCTGTCTTCGAATTGCGAGCCGAGCACGATGGAAGTGGTCGTCTTGCCGATCTTCCCCAATGAAGTGATGAGCGCCTGCAAATGCTCGGGCGCCGTCACCGCCAGGCGCAACTGGGCGCAATGGCTGCCCGTGGTCGCGTGCAGGGCCAGCACCTCCGCGTGCGCGCCGGCCCAGGCGTCGAGCGCCTCGTGCGAGTCGACCGTGATATTGATCAAGGCTTCGAAGCTGTAGCCGACGGCCCGCAAATTGATGCGCGCCGCATAGCCTTCGATCACGCCCGCCTCTTCCAGCCGGCGCACGCGCTCGGCCACGGCCGGCGACGTCAAGTGAATGCGGCGCCCGATTTCAGAAAAACTCAGGCGCGCATTGTCCTGCAACAGGGCAAGCATCTTGCGGTCGTAGGCATCCAGTTCAAAACGCACGGTTATCCTTTTAAAATACCTTCAATTGTATCGCCGCAGGCGGGCAAACACCGTCGATTTCGCATGGTTTGCAAACACGGGCGACCGTATCATATTCCTTTTGTGAACAGGAATACGCGGATGAAGCACATCATTGAAATCAGAACTTATCGGCTCAAGGCGGGCACGGCGCAACAGTTCCATGCATTGATGCGGGAGCAATCCCTGCCCCTGCTGCGCGCGGCCGGCACCGAGGTACTGGCGGCCCGCCCCTGCCTGGATGCGGCCGATGCGTATGTGCTGATGCGCGCCTATCCCAGCCTGGCCCAGCGCAGCCTGAGCCAGGACGCCTTCTATGCCGGCGCCGCCTGGCTGGAAGGCCCGCGCGCGGCCATCATGGCCTGCATCGACACGTATTCCAGCGTCGTGATCGAAGCCGATCGCGGCCTGCGCGACAGCCTGCGCGATCCCACACCCTGAATCCAACCACACACATGAAAGCAAACACCATGCATACGAGTACCGACCACGACGGCAGCCACGATTTCGATTTCCTCGCCGGCCACTGGCGCATCAGCAACCGGCGCTTGCTCAAGCGCCTGCAGGACAATGACGAGTGGGAAAGTTTCGACGCCACCCAGCACAACCTGGCATTGCCTGGCGGCATAGGCAACTACGACGATTTCATCGCCGAAACCTGGCGGCCCGGCTATGTCGGCATGTCCTTGCGGCTCTTCAGTCCGCAAACCCGCTTATGGAGTATTTATTGGCTCGACAACAAAACGGCCGGCCTGGACGCGGCTGGCGTGCTGATGCCGCCCGTGGTCGGAAAATTCGAGAATGGCATCGGGGTTTTCGAGTGCAACGATATGCTGGACGGCAAGCCTATCCGGGTGCGCTACACCTGGTCGGATATCGGGGCTGACAGTGCGCGCTGGGAACAGGCCATGTCGGCCGATGGCGGCCGCAGCTGGGAAATGAATTGGCGCATGCTGATGCAGCGCGCCGTATAAGTAAGCAGTTGGGGATGAAAAACAAGTCCCGCGAAGGGACTTGCCTGGTGATACGACAGGCCGGCATCCGCACCCCCGCTCGTTTGCCGGCCCAGGCCTTGCTTAGAACATCACTTACATCTTGCCGCGCAAGCCAAGATAGAAGGTACGGCCGTTCGAGTAAAACGCGCGCGGCTGATCCTTGTTTTCCGCGAACATCTTGACCGTGGTATTGGTCAGATTCAAGGCATCGAAGGTCAGCGAGACATGCTCGTTGATCTTGTAGTTGAGCGAACCGGCCAGGCCGCCGCTGCCTTCCACGTGCTGGCTGGCGCCGCGGTCGACGCCCACCTTGTAGGTCGAGCGGTAGTTATAGGCCAGGCGGGCGCTGAAACTGTTGTCCTCGTAGAAACCGGTCAAATTATAGGTATCTTTCGAGGCGTTCAACATTTCGCCGCCGTCGTCGAGCTTGCCATCCGCGTAGGTATAGTTGGCCAGCACGCCGAAGTTGCCCAGCACCGGTTGCTGATAGCTCAACTCGGCACCCTTGTTCTTGGCCTTGGTGTTGAAGTATTCCGTCAACTGGTACACGGCGTCGGCATTGCGCTTGCTGTTGAAATAGGTGCCGCTGACATTGCGCTGCGCCACCACCGACGTCATATCCATGTAGAACAGGCCCAGCGACAGTGCCGATTTTGGCGCGAAGTACCATTCCACTGTGCCCTCGACGTTGTTCGAGCGCACAGGATT
>DMYQ01000016.1:29805-37234 GCA_003482555.1 Janthinobacterium sp.
TCGTTATAGCTGCGCTCATACACGACTTGCTTGTAGGCGCCAAAGTCGGAACCGACAATCGGGCCGCCGCTCTGGTTGACGGTGGTGTTTTGCTGGGTGCGCACGGCGCGCACGCCGAAGTTGCCGCTCCAGCCTTCACCCACCAGATTGGCCATGCCATAGACGGCGTCGGTTTTTTCTTGCAGCTTGAATTCGTCGGTCCAATTGTGGCGGCGGACATAATCGAAAAGGCGGTTGCCGGGCGCGGCGCCCCAGGCGGCCAGCGCGGCGCCATCGTATTTGAAATAATCGGCCGTCAGATTGCCGCCCAGATTGGAGCCGAAATTGCTCGGGTACATCTGGCCGTTCCAGGCCGGGCCGGGATTGCTGAAGCCGAGCGGGCCGGGACGGGTGTCGAGCGGATGCTCGGCGCTGCGCGTGTGGTCGGTGAAGCGGGTGCCAAATTTGACGGAATCCCAGATACCGTTGCCCAGGCGCAGCTCGCCATCGGCTTGCGCGTATTTTTCCTGGTCGACCGACTGCGACTCGCCGCCGCCGGCCCAGGCTGTCGACCCGGGCACCTTGGTGCTGCCGCCCGGGTAAGAGACGCTGGCGGGTGTCATGCCGTTGAGCGCATATTTCATGCCGCCGTTGACATTGTTTTGATAATAGACGTCCTGGCGGTCGTAACCGACGCCGTGGGTACGCCCGGCTTTGCCACTGAAGGTCAGGTCGGCCGTGGCCCGGTACCTGGCGTTGACGTCGATATAAAACGACTCGCCGCCCGCGTCCGGACGGTAGATATTGTCGACTTCGCCGGAATTCTGGGCGAAGCTGGCGCCCACCAGGGTGCCATTGCTGACCGTGTAACCGGGCGCCGGTACTTGATTGGCGGAATTGATCGAGTTGGCGGGCGCGGCCAGGAAATTGGTATTTTGATGCGGCGCCTTCAATTGCGAATAAAAGCCGTTCGCGTCCAGGGTCAAATCCTTGTTCGGCTTGAACTCGAGGTCGAAAGCGCCCCCTTCGCGGGTTTTCTTTTGCTCGAACAGGCTGGCGCCGATGAAGGTCGGCACTTTCACGCCCACCAGGGAGGGATCCTTGATGGCGGCGGCGCTACCCGCTTGAATCGGCGTGTAACCGAGGATTTCCTGGCCGTCGCGGCGCACCGAGGTTTTTTGCGAAAAGCCCTGCAGCATCAAGCCCAGGTTATTCGCGTCGTTCTTCCAGTTAAGCAAGCCGGAAAATTGCGGCTCGGTCTTCTTCGACAAATCGTTGTAGACGGCTTGCACCGAACCTTCGACCGTGAGTTGCTTCTTGAATTCGAGCGGACGGCGGGTGATCACGTCGATGGCGCCGGAAACGCCCCCTTCGACCAGATCGGCGGTGGCGCTCTTTCTGACGACGACGGAGCTGACCAGTTCGGACGGCAACAGCGAAAAACTGCTGCTGCGGCCGACATTGCCGCCGTACTGGTTCAAGACGAACCAGTCACCGGTGCTGATGGCGTGGCCGTTGAACAGGGTTTGCTGCAGGCTGGGGCTGGTGCCGCGCAGACTGACGCGGTCGTTTTCGCCGAAGCCGCCTTCGCCCCCGGCCGAGGATTGGGTATTCACGCCGGGCAGGCGCTGGATGGCGTCGGCGACGTTACGGTCGGGCATCTTGCCGATGTCTTCGGCGGTGACCACTTCGACCACGGAATCGGCGTTCCGCTTTTGCTTGAGCGACTGCGCCAGCGAGGCGCGCACGCCCGAGACGGTGACCACGGCCACCGGTTCGGCCGGTGCCACCGCTTCGGCCGCTTGCTGGGCCTGGGCGGCGGCGGCAGCGCCACTGATCATGATGGCGACGGCGATGGCGATCGGTGTCGGCTTGCGCGATGGCGTATGGCGCACGGCCGTGGCTGGTGTCAAATTGCGTTTCATGTACTCCCCCTTGATGTCGGCTTCAGGACGAAGCCGGTTTCATTTTTAACGTGGATCTTCTGTCCATTCCACCGCTCGCACGGCATCTTGCAGATCCTTCCTTTACGACCACTGGCAAAACCAATTCAACGCCAATATACTACTATCCAATACCAGAATACTACCAGTTAGTAGATTTTTTTTAGTTGTTGTTTGCGCCACACAGACCACTTTTTGGCGCGCAGAGTGAGCGCCCATGCGAACCGGGGCGCTAATGAGGGCATGGGGCGGCGGACGGGGACGGATCGGAAGGGGGAGCGCTGCGGGAATTGGCGCGCTGGCGGTCTTTTTTGGTATTATCCAGCGACGCGGCACCCACAAGCAGGCGCGCATTGCCACTCAAGCAATAGCACGCCGCACCGGAGATTTGGTATGACAACCCTGGTCGACATCATGCAAGACTTGGGGCGTAGCAGCAGCCTGCCCCTGTACCAGCAATTGCAGCGCGCGCTGCGCGAAGCGATCGACCGCCGCATCCTGGGGCCGGACGAAGCCCTGCCGGCCGAGCGCCAGTTGGCGTTTGACCTGGCCGTCTCGCGCATCACCGTGCGCAAGGCGATCGACGGCCTGGTCAAGGAAGGCTTGCTGGTGCGCCGGCCCGGTTCGGGCAATTTCATCAATACCAGGATCGAAAAGAACTTCGCCAAGCTGACTTCGTTTTCCGAAGACATGCGGGCGCGCGGGCGCACGCCGCGCAGCGTCTGGCTCAAGCGCGCGGCCGGCACCGTCACGCCGGAAGAGGCGCTGCGTCTGCGCCTCAGTCCGGGCGCGGCCGTGTACCGCTTCCACCGCATCCGCTACGCCGACGACGTGCCCATGTGCCTGGAATACGCGACCATCGTCGGCGCCTGCCTGCCGTCGCCCGAAGCGGTGGACGTGTCGATGTACGAGGCGCTCGAGCAAGCCGGCAACCGGCCCGTGCGGGCGCTGCAACGCCTGAGCGCCCTGCTCTTGAACGCCGAGCAGGCGGCTCTGCTGCAAGCGAAGCCGGGCGATGCGGGCTTGTCGGTCGAACGCCTGGGCTTCCTGCGCGACGGCCGCGCGGTGGAATTTTGCCGCTCTTACTTCCGCGGCGACATGTACGACTTCGTCGCCGAGCTGAGCACCGGCTAAGTCCCCAAGGGGAAGACGCGGCGCCCGCGCCAATTATTGACGGGCCTGCTTTTCGTGCGCCAGTTGCCCGGAAGAGATGCGCGACAACTCGCCCATTTCCTCGGCCAGGAATTCGAGCAAGTCGTCGACGCTGACGATGCCGCTCAAACCGCCCAGGCTGTTGACCACGGGCAGGCGGCGGATGCTGCGAAAGCGCATGCGCTCGATGGTTTCGTAGACATCCTCGTCCTCGGTGGCCGTCATCAATTCCTCCGTCATGATGTCGCCCACCAGCAGGCTGGCCGGGTCCAGGCCCAGCGCGATGACGGAGACAACGATGTCGCGGTCGGTGATGATGCCCACCGGTACTTGCTCGCCGTTCGGCTGTTCGACGACGACCAGATCGCCGACGTGATGGTTGCGCATCAACAGCGCGGCGTCTTGCACGGTCATGTCACGCTTGCAATGCACGGTTTGTACGGTACAAATGTCGCCGATACGCATGGCCTTCTCCTGTCTGTGCGCCGCGACGCGGCCTTGACTGCCAACGCTACGCCGCCGCGAGGCGACGATATTGATGCGTATCAAACGAAAAACGCTCAATCCGTCAAGCCGACTGCATCGCCGAGGTCGGGCGGCAAGGTGATATGGTAGCGCTGCAACTGCTTGCGCGAATACAGGAAGCGTCCCCGGTCCGCCGTCACCGGATAGATGGTGCTCGGCGAGGTGCCGGAGAGTATCTTGAGCGCGATCTCGGTCGCCGCCCTGCCCTGCTCTTTACCGTGCAACACCAGGCCGCCTATGGCCTTGTTCGCGCCCACCGCCCAATCCCAGAAACAAAAAGGCGGGATCGGCGTGTGTTCCGAGGTCCAGCGCACCACCTCGTCGCTCAAATTGACGCTCTTGCCGGCGCGGTCGTGCAGGGCTTGATACAGGCCCACGAAGAGGACGTCGTGCTCGGCCCTGGCGCCCAGCACCGCGCTTTGCCATTCCTCCCAATTGTCGATCAGACGAAATTCCACCCGGATGCCGTCGATGATCTGCACGCGCTGGCCGCCGAAGGTTTCCCGCAAGACCACCTGGGACGTGATATCGGTATCGAACAGCACCAGGGCGCTACGGGTATGCGGCAAGAGTTTTTTGACCAGGGCGATATTGCGCTTCAACACGGGCCGCTCCAGCACGCCGGTGATGTTCTTGACCAGTGCGCCGTCGAAATAGGCGCGCGGGTTGTTGTTGATGCCCAGGTAGACCACGGGCGTGGTGGTGGCGCCCAGGCGCGGCCCGAGCAGACTCAGGGCGGCATCGTCGCCCAGCACCACCAGCACCGGCCGCAGGGCCAGATAGCGGGCCCAGGCCTTGTCCGCCATCGCCGCATGCTGCGCCTTCGGCAAACGTTTGGTATCCATTTGCACGTATTCGAGGCGATAGCGGGCGCCCAGTCCCTCTTGCAGCGCTTCCTTGTAGCTGATGTCCCACGGCATTTCGGCGTTATAGCTTTCAACGACGAGGATGACGTCGTCGAGCTTACCGTGGGCGGCGTGCGAAGGGGACGGGAGCAGCGGACAGAGCAGCAGACAGAACAAAACGGCGCGGCGGCAGAGAGCGCGCATATCGCGCAAGATGCAACGCAAGATGCAACGCAAGACGCGGCGGCAAAGGGTGCGGAGAAAGCTTGCGATGATATCCTCCAGGCGCGGGGCTGGCCTGGAACTATTTTAGACGCTTTTGCAAGCGCCCCCATGCATTTCAATATTGCAGCGCGTCAATTGCAGCGGCGACCCGCGATTCAGACGCGCGGCTCGTTCGGCGACGGCAGGAAGCAGGCGTCGACCACTTGCAGGTCGTTGTCCTTGGCGAATTCAACGACGAAGTGCATGGCCATCGGTTCGATTTCCCTGAGCTTGCCGTTCACGACGACGGCCTTGACGCCGTTGACGACGGTCGGCCGCACATACGGCGAAAACTGCAGGTGCGCGTTGCGCCCGCCACTGCCTTCGGGACGGAAGCAAGACATGACACCGCACAGCCGCTCGGCCCAGTCGCTGGGGCGGAATTGCTTGCCGTCGCTGGTGAGGCCGAGGATGAAAAACTCGCTGGCAAGTTCTTGGGTGGGTTTTTCTGGGTCGGCCATGGGCGGCGTGATGGGCTACGTGAATGATCCCGGCTGCGGGCCGGGCTGGCGAATCAATCGTGTCGGTTCGCGGGTATTATATCTTATAGAAGACCTGCGCAGCCACTTGCGTGACCGGGCTGACGGCGGCGACCCGCTTTTCCGGCCAGGCACAACAAAATTCGAGCCGGGATGCCAAGCCGCTTCGCCGCCGCGCTTGCGCGGCGAAGCCCATTGTAATCCCATTCGGCCGACAGGCCGCTAGCCCAGCCAGACCGCGCCGGACAAGAGCAATAGCAACAGCATCCACAGCAGCAAGGCGCGCCACACCAGGCCGACCGTGCTTTGCAGCGCGCGCACGCTGGGTTCTTCGCCCGGCAAGCTTTCCGACTCGCTGTCGGTGGTGTCGACCGTGGCGGCGTCGACCGGCAAGACCTTGGCCGCGTTTTCCAGCGGCGTGCCCAGGCGCACGCCCATGGCGCCGCCGCCGGCGGACAAGATGATGCCGATGGCCTCGTCCTGCCAACGGTCGGCGAAATTGCGCCAGGCGTAGATGGCATCCTCGAAATTGCCGACCACGGCGAAGGCGACGGCCGTCAGGCGGGCCGGGATCCAGTCTATCCAGTAAAAGGCGCGCGCCGCGAACTGGCCGAAGGCTTCGTTGCGCATGTGTTCGGGTTCGTTCCAGGCGCGCGCCAGATATTCGGCCACGCGGTACATGACGGCGCAGGCAGGCCCGAGCGGCATCAAGAACCAGAAGAAGACGCCGAAGACGTTGCGGTGCGTGGTGATCAGGGACTTCTCGACGGCGATGCGGGCGATTTCGCCCGCTTCCATGCCGACCGTGTCCAGCTTGGTCCATTCGGCCAGCAGAGTGCGGGCGGTGGCCTCGTCGCCGGCGTTCAGGGCCAGCTGGATCGAGGTGAAGTAATGGCTGTAGTGGCGGAAGCCCAGGGTCAGGTAGACGATCAGGATGTTCCAGGCGATGGCCACCAGCTTCCAGTCGTAATGGATCAAGACCCAGTAGATCAGCGCGGTCGGCAACATCAGCGCGCCCATCATCAGGAACCAGCCCAGGCGGCCATGCCGCGGGTGGCCGGCGTTGAACCAGGTCTCCATGCGCATCGCTAGGCTCTTGATTTCGGCGTAGATGGGATTATCCGCACGCAGCGGCTTGAGTTGTTCGATCAGTAGCGCGCAAAGAATGGATAGAAATGTCATCAAACGTCCTTTTAGTCAGCAATGCCGTAATGCCCGCTACGATAACGCAGTGCAGTGCCGGAATCAAACTTATTACAAAACTATGCCCGCAGGAAGTGGAACAGGTTGCGCAGCATGCCCGCCGTCGCGCCCCAGATATAGAAGCGATCATACGGCATGGCGTAGAAAGAGCGCCGGCCTTCGGGCAGCACGCTCGACAGGCGCTGGTGGTTCAAGCCATCCATCAGGAAGGCCAGCGGCACTTCAAAGATCTCGGCCACCTCGTTCGGATCGGCGCGCAAGTCGAACGGCGGCGTCACCAGGGCCACCACGGGCGTGACGCAAAAGCCGGTGATGGTGTGGTAGTCGGGCAAGGTGCCAAGCACCTCGACGTGGCGCCGCGCCAGTCCCACCTCTTCCTCGCTCTCGCGCAGGGCCGTGTCGATGGCCGAGGCGTCGTCCGGCTCGGCGCGCCCGCCGGGGAAGCTGACCTGGCCGCCGTGCTTGCTCAAGTGGGCGGTGCGCAAAGTCAGCAGCATGGTCACGCCCTCTTCGCGCAAGACCAGCGGCACCAGCACCGAGGCGCGGGTGGTGCGCGGGCCGCGCTGGCGCGATTCGTCGGCCGCCTCCGGCACCCAGGGCGGCGGATCGGCGAAGCGGCGCCGCAGCCAGTCCGGCCGCAGCCGTTCGGGCGCGACGGCCGCTTCGCCGGCGATCGCATCGATCGGCAATTGTTGGGGATCGAACAGGATGGTCGTAGCCAATGCGTGTTACCTCCGCTCAAAACAAAAAAAGGGGCACCAGCGGCGCCCCTTCTTCCAAACACAGGCGCCAGAAATTAAGCGCTTGCTTTCGCGACAACGCGACGTTGTGGCAATTTCTCTTTGATACGCGCCGATTTACCCGAACGCTCACGCAGATAGTACAGCTTGGCGCGGCGAACGTCACCACGGCGTTTCACTTCGATCGAAGCGATCAGCGGCGAGTACAACTGGAACGTACGCTCGACGCCTTCGCCGGACGAGATCTTGCGAACGATAAAGTTCGAGTTCAAGCCGCGGTTACGACGGGAGATGACGAC
>DMYQ01000016.1:37341-44803 GCA_003482555.1 Janthinobacterium sp.
CGGGAATCGTCTTGCCCAGACGGGCAATTTCTTCCTGCTCTAATTGTTGAATCAAGTTCATTTTTCTTACTCCGGAAACCATCGTGCTGGCGCTTGGGTGGAATGAGCCTGTGGCTCGCCCAGTAGAGGATGGGGTTAAACATGCGGGCAACACGCCCGCTCGGTACTACAAGGGCCCGTGAAAACGACTCACAGACCCGTCAAAAACTTTTCATCGGCGCGCGTCAGCAGACCCGCCTCCCGCGCCTTGAGCAACAGCTCGGGGCGTTTCTTCGCGGTCGCTTCCAGCATGCGCTGGCGGCGCCATTTTTCAATCTCGGCGTGGTTGCCGCCCATCAAGACGGGTGGCACCGCGACGCCTTCGTACGTTTCCGGCCGCGTATAGTGCGGCGAATCGAGCAAGCCGTTGACGAAGCTGTCTTCGACCGCCGAAGCGTCCGTGTTCAGCACGCCCGGCAACTGCCGTATCACCGCGTCCATCAAGGCCATGGCCGGCAATTCGCCGCCCGACAAGACAAAGTCGCCGAGGCTGATTTCTTCGTCGACGCAACGGTCGATGAGGCGCTGGTCGACCGCTTCGTAGCGGCCGCACAGTATCACCAGGCCACTTTCCAGTTTCAAGTCCATGACGCGTTCGTGCGTCAGCGCGCGTCCCTGCGGCGACATGAACAGCACGCGCGGCTGCGCCAGACCGGCGTCGACCTGGCGCTGCCTGGCGGCGCCTATCGTCGCCTCCAGAGGCTTGGCCAGCATCACCATGCCGGGTCCGCCGCCATAGGGGCGGTCGTCGACGGTGCGGTGATTGTCGGTCGTGAAATCGCGTGGATTCCACAGCGACAGGGCGCATTTCTTTTGCTCGAAGGCGCGCCGGGTAATGCCCGACTGCGTCAGGGCGGCGAACATTTCCGGGAACAGGGTCACGACATCAAATTGCATCGCCAGCCCGTTCAAAAAATACCCGCCTGTCTAAGGCATGCCGCGTCTTAATAATCGAGACCCCAGTCCACCGTGATCATTGCTGCGGCCTTGTCGACCTTGATCACAAACTGCGCGACAAACGGGATCAGGCGCTCGGGCGCCTTCTCGGCGGCGTCGGCGGCGGGATCGGCGACCGGAGCGATACGCAAAATCGATTGCGGACCATTGCTCATCATGTCGGCGACCTGCCCCAGGCACTCACCTTGCAAATTCTGTACTGTCAGCCCGATCAGATCGGACCAATAAAATTCGTCCGCCGACAGCGTCGGGAAATGGCTGCGCGGAACCTGGACAGCGGCGCCTTTCAGCGCTTCTGCGGCATCCCGCCCTACCACACCCAGCAACTGGGCCACGACGTCGCCGCCGTGAAGTTTCACCTGCTTGACATCGAGGTCACGCAGGCTCGGCTTATCGAACCACCATGTTTTGACGCTTAACAAAGCATCCGCGTCGTCGGAGAAAGGAGTAACCCTGACCCAGCCAGCAACGCCATAAGCACCGGAGACATAGCCTACCTGTACCAGATCGTCGGGGACTTGCACCCCGGATGCAGAAATAACCGTCAAACCGGTGATCTAACTTAAGCTGCTACTTTGTTGCTGGCGACCAGGCGAGCGACGGTTGGCGACAATTGAGCGCCAACGCCTTGCCAGTACGACAGACGGTCTTCAGTGATACGGAATGGCACTTCGCCACCCGACGCCATCGGGTTGTAAAAACCGATACGCTCAATGAAGCGACCATCGCGGCGATTGCGCGAATCTGTAGCGACGATGTTGAAGAACGGGCGCTTCTTGGCGCCTCCACGAGCTAAACGAATAACGACCATAATATTTCCAAAAAGTGTGCTGAGGCGGAAAAAGCCGCAAATTATAGCGCGCTTTACCACCAGGGAGCAAGAGTTAATGACGACGGGCGTGTAATCTGGTCAATCAAGCATTATGACCGCAGCGGCGCACCCGCGCAAGGCGTTGCGGACGAAAACGCTCACCCGGCGCGCCGATTTTAACCGATACTTGCGGTCTTTCCCTTTTTAGCAGCGATCAATATGGCCGTTTCGCACAAAAACAAGACCTTCGCCACCCTGCTGGCCTTCCTGCTGGGCGCCCTGGGCGCGCAACGCCTGTACCTGGGCGGCGTGCGCGACCGCTGGCTCTGGCTGCACCTGGCCGCCCTGCCCGCCTGCCTGCTGGTGGCCGCGCTGGCGCCCGGCGCCGACTGGTTTTACAAGGCGCTGCCGCTGGTGGTATCTAGCCTGGTCGGCTTTCTGGAAGCGCTGGTGCTGGGCTTGACGCCGGACGAGAAATGGGATGGCGCCCACAACGCCGCCTCCGCCAAGCGCTCGGCCTCGAACTGGCCGCTGGCGCTGCTGTTGGTGGCCACCCTGATGCTGGGCGCCGGCACCCTGATCGCCACCATCGCGCGCCTGTTCGACTTGCTTTACACGGGTGGCGCCTACGGCTGACGCGCCGAGGTACCGAGTCACCAGCTGGAGAATCGCATGAGTTCGAGCGCGACGACTTACCCCGCCTTTCCCGCCTTTCCCGCCGACGGGCTGCGCAGCGCGCGCTTGCTGCTGCGCCCGACCACGCGCGCGGACGCCGCCGGCCTGCTCGCCTACCATGAATTCAACCGGGAGCGCTTCCAGCGCTGGGAAGCGCTGCGCGCGGACGCCTTTTTCAGCCGCGACGCCTTCGACGCCCGCTGCGCCGAGATGGAACGACAGGCGGGCGCCGGCCTGGCCTTGTCGCTGTTGCTGCTGGCGCCGGGCGACGGGGCCATAGTGGGCGAATGCGCTTTCACCAACATCGTGCGCGGCCCGCTGCAAGCCTGCCACCTGGGCTTCACGATCGACGCGCGGCGCGAGGGACTGGGCTTGATGCGGGAAGCGCTGACGGCCGCCATCGGCCACCTGTTCGAACACTATGGATTGCACCGCGTCATGGCCGGCCACATGCCCGCCAACGAACGTAGCGGCCGCCTGCTGGCGCGACTGGGATTCGAGCGTGAAGGCTACGCGCGCGCCTATTTGAAAATCAATGGCGCCTGGGAAGATCACGTGATGAGCGCCCTGATCGCTAGCAAGAATTAAGCAAGCCCCCCCCGCGGGACAATGCCGGGCGCATGCGGCGCTCCGGATATCGTGCGCGGAAGGGCCCGATCCCCAACGGAATCGCGGCCCTTACGATGCGCACCTTAGTTTTTCATGGCGCCTGGAATGGGTTCTTGGCCCGTTGCGACAGCAGGCACCGCAGTCGCGAACGTTGCCGGTACCATGGCCGGCACCCGAACCGTATATCATCGGGCGGCTACGCGCATATTTGAAGGGCAACAAGAATGGCATCGCTTCCTGGTGGATATAATTACCTCCCGATATCTGCGGCGCCACGTGGCGGCCGTGTGCCGGAGTCGGACACACAGTGCTGGCGGCGGCACTCGCCTTGTGTCCAGAGCGCTTTTGCAAACTCGCTGCGCCGAGGTAATCTGAGAGACAATGCCGCGCCAATACCATTTCCAGAAAAGCTCTATTCATGACCGCATACAAATGGCAATTCGCCCCACGCTTCCGCCGCAACGCCTTCGGCTGGAAATCCCAACCGGCAATCTTGCGTATCAAGGAAGCGCTGCTTGAAATCAAAGCCCTGGCCAGGAAGGAAGCGCCGCTCGCCGCGGAGGGCGCCGTGCTGTTCCTGGAAAAGCTGGCGCCTGCCATCACGCAGGTTGACAGCAGTTCGGGCAGCATCGGGAGCGCCGTCAACCGCGCCATCGAGACGCTCGTGCCCATCATTGCGAAGGCGGACGTCAGCCGCGCTGTGCGTGAAAAATGGCTAGCCCGCCTGTGGCAAGCCCTCCAGGAGGACGACATACCCTACCTCGACTATCTGGGTGAATTCTGGGGAGAGCTCTGCGTGACGCCGGAAATCGCAGCCAAGTGGTCCGACGACCTGGCGCCAACGGTGGCGACGATGTGGGAACATTGCGCGCGCAGCGGCGAGTTTGCCTACTTCAAAGGAACCACAGCGTGCCTGGCCGCGCTGTATGCCGCCGGCCGGCACGACGAGTTGCTCGCGCTGATTGCGAAGTCCGAGTACCGGGACAAGAGCTGGCATTACAGGGTGTGGGGCGCGCGAGCCTTGGCCAGGATGGGGAAACGCGCCGACGCGATTGAATATGCCGAAGACTCGAAAGATCCGGATGCGCCCCTGACGGCGATTGCCGAATTCTGCGAAGGCGTCTTGCTGGACACCGGCTTCGCGGACCAGGCGTACGCGCGCTATGCGATGGACGCCACCTATGCGACGACCAATCTGGCGACCTTCAAGGCCATCGTGAAGAAGTATCCGGCCAAGCCGAGGGAGGCCATTTTGCGCGACCTCGTCGCCAGCCAAGCGGGGCAGGAGGGTAAATGGTTTGCCGCTGCCAAGGATGCCGGATTTTTCGAGCTGGCCATCGAACTGGCCAATCGCAGTCCGGCGGATCCAAGGACGCTTGTCCGCGCGGCGCGGGACTTCGCGCTCGATCGACCGGAATTTGCGCTGGCGGCCGGCATGACTGGACTGCGGGGCATCGCCAAAGGGTATGGCTTCGATATCACCGGCGTCGACGTATTGGACGCGTACGCGGCCGTGTTGGCGGCGGCGCTCGCCGCCGGAGTCGGTGCCGCCGCGATCAATGCGGATGTGCGGACCTTGATCGCGGAGGGGCGTGGTGGCGGCGGCGAGTTTGTCGGGCGGGTGCTGGCCCGGCAGTTGGCGGCGTGAGGATCGGGGCGCGCTAGCGAATTCGGCAGTTATTTAAGGCTTTTGCAAATGTTTGAATTTATTGAATATTGATTTCTAACGGCTGAAGCTTTGCCTCAAAAAAAGCAGCCCGCGGGCTGCTTTTTCACTTGCCGAAAGCGCGTATCAGAACTGCTCTTCGCTCAGGGCCAGCACGCCGGCGCTGCCGTCGATGATGGCGTGGCGCAAGCCGGACGCCTGCGACAACATGTGGTCGGCGAAGAAACGGGCGGTGCCGATCTTGGCGCTGTAAAAAGCCTGGTCGCCGTCGCCGGCGTCGAGCTTTTGTTGCGCGACGATGGCCGCGCGCGCCATTTGCCAGCCGCCCAGCACGATGCCGGCCAGGCGCAGATACGTCACGCTGCCGGCGAAGACGGCCTTGATGTCGGTCTTCATGTTGGCGGCGACATAATCGACCACGGCGGCCAGGGCCGCGCTGCCTACGCTCAACTGACGATGGATGGCCTGGAAGTCGGCCCCGCCCATCGCGGCCAGTTGCGCCTCGGTGGCGCGCACTTGCGCGATGATGCCGTGGGCCACGGCGCCGCCGTCGCGCACGGTCTTGCGGCCCACCAGGTCGTTGGCCTGGATCGCCGTCGTGCCTTCGTAAATCGTCAAGATCTTGGCATCGCGGTAATGCTGGGCGGCGCCCGTCTCTTCGATGAAACCCATGCCGCCGTGCACTTGCACGCCATCGCGGGTGACATCTTGCGACATTTCCGTGGACCAGCCCTTGATCACCGGCACCAGATATTCATAGGTGGCCAGGTTCGCGGCGCGCACGGCGGCGTCCGGGTGGTGGTGGGCGACGTCGCTGATGGCGGCGCCGACATAGGCCAGCGCGCGCGCCGCCTCCACTTGCGAGCGCATCGCCATGAGCATGCGCCGCACGTCCGGGTGGTGGATAATGGACACGGGGCCGGCGGAACCGGCCAGGTCGCGCGACTGCACGCGATCCTTGGCGAAGGTCACCGCCTGCTGATAAGAGCGCTCGGCCAGGCCGATGCCCTGCAAGCCGACGCCGAAGCGGGCCGCGTTCATCATGATGAACATGTATTCCAGGCCCCGGTTTTCTTCGCCCACCAGGGTGCCGATGGCGCCGCCGTGGTCGCCGAATTGCAGCACCGCGGTCGGGCTGGCCTTGATGCCCAGCTTGTGTTCGATCGAGACGCAATGGGCGTCGTTGCGGGCGCCCAGCGTGCCGTCCGCGTTGACCAGGAATTTCGGCACGATGAACAGGGAAATGCCCTTCACGCCGGCGGGCGCGTCCGGCGTGCGCGCCAGCACCAGGTGGACGATGTTCTCGGCCATGTCGTGTTCGCCGTAGGTGATGAAGATCTTGGTGCCGAATACCTTGAAGGTGCCATCGCCCTGGGGCACGGCGCGGGTGCGCACGGCGGCCAGGTCGGAGCCCGCTTGCGGCTCCGTCAAATTCATGGTGCCTGTCCATTTTCCGGAAATCAAAGGCTCCAGGTAAGTCGCCTTCTGCGCTTCGCTGCCAGCCGTCAGCAGGGCCTCGATGGCGCCGTCCGACAGCAGGGCCACCAGCGCGAACGAGACACTGGCCGAGTTCAGCATTTCGATGCATGGCGTGGCCAGCAATTTAGGCAAGCCCTGGCCGCCGAATTCGGTCGGATGCTGCACCCCTTGCCAGCCGGCTTCGGCAAACGCCTTGAACGCTTCCTTGAAACCTTTCGCCGTCGTCACCTGGCCGTCGTGCCAAAAACTCGGTTCCTTGTCGCCGGGGCCGTTCAGCGGGGCCACGACGGCGCCGCAAAACTTCGCGTTTTCTTCCAGCACGGCTTCGGCCGTGTCCGGGGTGGCGTCTTCGCAACCCGGCAGGGCGTGGACCTGGGCCAGGCCGGCCAGTTCATTCATGACAAACAACATGTCTTTCAACGGCGCTTTGTAACTCATCTGATTCTCCAAGAAAACAAGCCACGGCGGCCCGGCATATGCGTCGGTCCAGCGTGGCTTGTGAAAGTCAATTCAACGTTTTAGCGAGCGGATCAGCCCAGTTCTTTGACCAGTTCCGGCACGATGTCGAACAGGTCGCCGACGATGCCATAGTCGGCCACGGCGAAGATAGGCGCTTCCGGATCCTTATTGATGGCGACGATGGTTTTCGAATCCTTCATGCCGGCCAGATGCTGGATCGCGCCGGAAATGCCGACCGCGACATACAGGGTCGGGGCGACGATCTTGCCGGTCTGGCCCACTTGCCAGTCGTTCGGCACGAAGCCGGCGTCGACGGCCGCGCGCGAAGCGCCCATGGCCGCGCCGAGGCGGTCGGCCAGAGGTTCCAGAACCTTGAAGTTGTCGGCCGAACCCATGCCGCGACCACCGGAAACGATGATCTTGGCGGCGGTCAGTTCCGGACGATCCGACTTGGCCACTTCGCGGCTGACGAAGACCGACTTGCCGGAATCGGCGACGGCGGCGATGCTCTCGGTGGCGGCCGCGCCACCGCTGGCGGCGGCGGCGTCGAAGCCGGTGCTGCGCACGGTGATGACCTTGATCTTGTCGCTCGATTGCACGGTGGCGATCGCATTGCCGGCGTAGATCGGACGCTCGAAGGTGTCGGGCGAATCGACCTTGGTGATTTCCGAGATTTGCGCGACGTCCAGCTTGGCGGCCACGCGCGGCAAGATGTTCTTGCCGTAGGCGGTGGCCGGGGCCAGGATATGGCTGTAGCCGGCGGCAAT
>DMYQ01000016.1:45049-45245 GCA_003482555.1 Janthinobacterium sp.
CAGCAGATGCACTTCG
Organism: Janthinobacterium sp.; assembly: GCA_003482555.1. Classification (GTDB taxonomy): domain Bacteria; phylum Pseudomonadota; class Gammaproteobacteria; order Burkholderiales; family Burkholderiaceae_D; genus Janthinobacterium. The sequence goes on from DMYQ01000016.1 coordinate 45,066, forward strand.
CCGCCGCATTGCAGCGCGGCGGTGACGGTGTGGTGGGTGCTCCCTTTTAACGAAGCGTTGTCGTGTTCAGCAATAACTAATGCGACCATGATGTTTCCTAATTAGTGGGCAGCGCCGTGCCCGCGCGCCGCCCGATGCAATTGATTGGATGGCTTAGATGACTTTGGCTTCGTTGCGCAG
>DMYQ01000016.1:45475-51442 GCA_003482555.1 Janthinobacterium sp.
CCGGTCTGGTTGCTGTCGTCGTCGATCGCCTGCTTGCCCAGGATAATCAATTGCGGCTGTTCCTTGTCGGCCAGGGCCTTGATCAGCTTGGCCACGGCCAGCGGTTCCAGTTCGGTCGTCGTTTCGACCAGGATGCCGCGGTCGGCGCCGATGGCCATGGCCGTGCGCAGCGTTTCCTGGCATTGCGTGACGCCGCAAGAGATGGCGATCACTTCGGTGACCTTGCCCGCTTCCTTCAGGCGCATCGCTTCTTCCAGTGCGATTTCATCGAATGGATTCATCGACATTTTGACGTTGGCGGTATCGACGCCGGTGCCGTCGCTTTTGACGCGTACTTTGACGTTATAGTCGACCACGCGTTTGACTGGTACCAAGACTTTCATAGCTGTGCCTTTGGGAAATTATATAAATGAGGACGAAGATTATGTGGGCTAGATTATAAGAGGAAATCCGCGCGCACGCTAAATTTAAGCACGATCGTGCGATTTTTTCGCTAGAATAAACCGTCTAAATCGACGGCAATCGACGACATTACGTAGTAAAAATCACTGTTTGCTTACATTGCGGAGCAGCATAAATGTGCCGAGTCGGGCGGTTTTTGCGATTTCAAGCGGGTTTTGGCAGCGTCAACCCGGCCCATTCCAGCGCCCGCGGAAACGCGCTCGCGTTCCGCTTATTTGCGCTGCATCAGGAAAACGAATTCGCGTCCCGTCTGCACATGGGACAACAAGGCATTCCCGGTTTGCTTGGCGAAAGCCTGGAAGTCGCGCACGGAGCCCGGATCGGTCGCCATGATGCGCAGCACTTCACCGCTTTGCAGCTCTGCCAGGGCCTTCTTGGCCTTCAGAATCGGCAATGGACAGTTCAAGCCGCGCGCGTCGAGTTCTTTTTGGAATTCCATGATCTCGTTATCAAGTAAGGTATCGCTCATCAATATCCCGTTTTGGTGTTGTAGTGACTTTTCACATACTACTCCAATTATAGGCAATTGACGCGCTGCACCAAAATAGTTCGCAGTCTGTTGTGAGGTCACAACGACAATTCCAGTAGGAAAACTACCCGCGACCGGTGGCCGCGGGCCGTGTTTTCACTCTCAGGCGCGGGTTAGGCCCGTTGCGCGACCCAGGCCGCGACACCGGCCAGGGCGGCCGTCAGATTGCTTGGATCGGTACCGCCAGCCTGCGCCATATCGGGGCGACCGCCGCCTTTTCCGCCCACTTGTTGTGCAACGAAGTTCACCAGCTCGCCCGCCTTGACCCTGGCAGTGGCGTCGGCGGTGACGCCGGCGATCAGGCTGACCTTGCCGTCCACGACGCTGGCGAGCACGATGGCGGCCGTTTTCAGCTTGTCCTTGAGCTTGTCCATGGTTTCGCGCAGGCCGGCCACGTCGGCGCCGTCCAGGATCGCCGCCAGCACCTTGATGCCGTTCACGTCGACCGCCTGGGTGATGAGTTCATCGCCCTGCCCCGCCGCCAGTTTCGACTTCAGCGCCGCCAATTCCTTTTCCAGCGACTTGACGTGCTCTTGCACCTGGTTGATACGGGCGGTCAATTCCTCGGGATTGGTCTTGAGGATGCCGGCCGCCTCTTGCAGGCGGCGGTTGAGCGACTGCACCAGCGCCAGCGCGCCCTCGCCCGTCACCGCCTCGACGCGGCGGATGCCGGCGGCGACGCCGCCCTCGGCGATGATCTTGAACAGACCGATGTCGCCGGTGCGGCCCACGTGGACGCCGCCGCACAGCTCTTTGGACGAGCCGATGTCGAGCACGCGCACTTCATCGCCATACTTTTCGCCGAACAGCGCCATCGCGCCATGCTTGACGGCGGCGTCGAAGGACATATTGTGCGCCACCGTGGCCTGGTTTTGCAGGATCTCGCGGTTGACGATGGCTTCCACCTTGACGATTTCCTCGGCCGTCAGTGGCGCGTTGTGCGAAAAGTCGAAGCGGGTGCGCTCGGGGTCGACCACCGAACCCTTTTGCGCCACATGGGCGCCCAGCACTTCGCGCAAAGCCTTGTGCATCAAATGGGTGGCCGAGTGGTTGCGGATGGTGCGCGCGCGGGTCGCTTCGTCGACCAGCGCCTCGACCGTGTCGCCCACCTTCAGCGCGCCCGACTTCAGCGCGCCGTGGTGGCCGAACACATCGGGCTGGATCTTCAGCGTGTCTTCGACTTCGAACAGGCCGGCGGCGCCGCGGATGAGGCCCTGGTCGCCCACCTGGCCGCCCGATTCAGCGTAGAAGGGCGTGCTGTCGAGCACCACGATGCCAGCCTGGCCAGCCTTCAATTCCTGCACCGACACGCCTTCGGCGTACAGCGCGACCACCTGGCCCGAATGGACCAATTGATCGTAGCCGACGAACTTGTTCTTGGCGCCGGCGTAGTCGACGTTTTGCAGCTTGGCGAAGCCGCCCTTCTTGCGCGCGTTTTCGCGCTGGCGCTCCATGGCGTCCTTGAAGCCGGCCTCGTCGAGGACGACGTCGCGCTCGCGGCAGATATCGGCCGTCAGGTCGAGCGGGAAGCCATAGGTGTCGTAGAGCAGGAAGGCGGTGGCGCCATCCAGATTCTTGCCATCCTTGGCCAATTGCGCCTCGAGGATTTTCATGCCGTTTTCCAGCGTCTCGCCGAAGCGCTCTTCTTCCGTCCTGAGCATTTGCGCGACGCGTTCCTTGGCCTCGGCCAGTTCGGGATAGGCGGCGCCCATCTCGAGCGACAGGTCGTCGACCAGCTTGTAGAAGAAGGGCTTGGTCTGGCCCAGCTTGTGACCGTGGCGCAGGGCGCGGCGCACGATGCGGCGCAAGACATAACCGTGGCTTTCCGGCCCCGGAATGATGCCGTCGACGATCATGAAGGAAGCGGCGCGGATGTGGTCCGCGATCACGCGCAGCGACTTGCTTTCCAGATCGGTGGCGCCCGTTTCGCGCGCGGCGGCCTTGATCAAGGCCTGGAACAGGTCGATCTCGTAGTTCGAATGGACGTGCTGCAGCACGGCGGCCAGGCGTTCCATGCCCATGCCGGTGTCGACGCAGGGCTTGGGCAGCTTGTGCATCACGCCCGCCTCGTCGCGGTTGAACTGCATGAACACCAGGTTCCAGATTTCAATGAAGCGGTCGCCATCTTCGTCGGGCGAGCCGGGCGGGCCGCCGGGGATATCGGCGCCGTGGTCGTAGAAAATCTCGGTGCACGGGCCGCAAGGGCCGGTGTCCGCCATCTGCCAGAAATTGTCCGAAGCGTAGCGCGCACCCTTGTTGTCGCCGATGCGGATGATGCGCTCGACCGGCACGCCGATTTCCTTGGCCCAGATATCGTAAGCCTCGTCATCCTCGAAATACACCGTGACGGTCAGCTTTTCGGTCGGCAAGCCATATACCTTGGTCAGCAGTTCCCAGGCGTAGTTGATGGCGTCGCGCTTGAAATAATCGCCGAAGCTGAAGTTACCCAGCATTTCAAAGAAGGTGTGGTGGCGCGCCGTGTAACCGACGTTTTCCAGGTCATTGTGCTTGCCGCCGGCGCGCACGCAGCGCTGCACCGAGGTGGCGCGGGTGTAGGGGCGCGAATCGATGCCGGTGAACACATCCTTGAACTGCACCATGCCGCTGTTCGTCAACAACAAGGTTGGATCGTTACCCGGAACCAGCGAGCTGGAACGGACAATGGTATGCCCCTTCGATTCGAAGAATTTGAGGAATTTGTCGCGGATTTCAGATGATTTCATGTTGTTTTGGCAGTATAGGCTGGCGGCTTGAAAGGGAAGATTATACGTGATAAGTTTGCCCCGAAAAACGGGGCGCGGCGAGCGGCGGTGGCCGCCACGGCGGCGCGGCCCGCCGCGGTCCACTTAAACGAAAGCCGGGCCGATCAGGTCGATGCGGTCGGTGCAGAAACCATCCACGCCCCAGTCCAGGATGGCGCGCGCGCGCGCCGGCTCGTTGACGGTGTAGCAAAACAGGCCGAAGCCGGCCGCTTTCACGGCCCGCGCCAGCGCCGCCGTCAAGTGTTTGTGATTGGTGTGCACGGCAACGGCGCCCAGCGCCCGCGCCTGTTCTTCCCAGTCCGACCCCAGATCATCGAGCAGCAAAGCGCGCGGCAAGTCGGGCGCCGCCTCGCGCGCCGCCGCCAGCGCCAGCGCGCTGAACGAGGACAGCAAGGGCAGCCCGGCTGGATCGCCGGCCGCGATGGCGGCGCCGAAGCGGGCGCGCGTCAACGCCGCCACCACGCGCCCCGTCTCGGCCTCGCAGCCGGGCGCCGGCTTGATTTCGATATTCATCCAGATACCTTGCTCCTGGCAAAAGTCGAGGAAGGGGCCGAAGCCGGGCACGGTCTCGGCGGCAAACTCGGGGCCGAACCAGGCGCCGGCGTTCATGGCCGTCAGCGCGGCGCCGCTGTGCTGGCCGACCGCGCCGACACCGGCGACGCTGCGCCCCAGTATGTCATCATGCATCACCACGGCGACGCCATCGCCGGCCAGCATGACGTCGAACTCGACGGCGTGGAAGCCGTAAGCGAGGCCGCAGCGCAGGGCGGCGAAGGTGTTTTCCGGCGCCAGGGTGCCGCCGCCGCGATGGGCGACGATTCTAGGATAGGGCCACATGGTTATTTTTCGCCAAATAAGTTGTATCGACAAGCCGGGATCGACAAGCGTGAGGATGTGTTTTAGACTTTGTTTCAACGTTACCACTATTAAAGGAAAAGATGGCGGATTCGACTGAAAAAACCATGCCAAAGGCGCTAGGCCATATCCGCGTGCTCGACCTGAGTCGCGTGCTGGCCGGCCCCTGGTGTTCGCAGAACCTGGCCGACCTGGGAGCCGACGTCATCAAGATCGAACGGCCCGGCGCCGGCGACGACACGCGCGCCTGGGGCCCGCCTTACGCCAGGGACGCCGAGGGACGCGACACCAGCGAAGCCGCATATTATCTGGCGGCGAACCGCGGCAAGCGCTCGGTGACGATAGACATCGCCAGCCCCGAGGGCCAGGAACTGGTGCGCGAACTGGCGCGCCATTCCGACGTGGTGCTGGAAAACTTCAAGGTCGGCCACCTGAAACGCTACGGCCTGGACTACGACAGTTTGCGCGCCATCAAGCCCGACCTCGTGTATTGCTCGGTCACGGGCTTCGGCCAGGACGGCCCTTACGCGCACCGGCCCGGCTACGATTTCCTGATCCAGGGCATGGGCGGGCTGATGTCGATCACCGGCGAGCGCGACGACCTGCCCGGCGGCGGCCCGCAAAAGGCCGGCGTCGCCATCACCGACTTAATGACCGGCATGTACGCGACCATCGCCGTGATGGCCGCCCTGACCCACCGCGACCGCACGGGCGAGGGCCAGCATATCGACATGGCCTTGCTCGACGTGCAAGTGGCGATGCTGGCCAATATGGGTAGCAATTACCTGAACAGCGGCAAGGCGCCCAAGCGCATGGGCAACGCCCACCAAAACATCGTGCCGTATCAAACCTTCGCCTGCGCCGACGGCCACATCATCGTCGCCACCGGCAACGATGGCCAGTATCAGAAATTCGTCGACGTGGGCGGACGGCCGGACTTGGGCGCCGATCCCCGTTTCGCCACCAATCCCTTGCGCGTGGAGCACCGCGCCGTGCTGGTGCCGCTGCTGGCGGCGATGGTCAAGACGCGCACGCGGGCGCGCTGGATAGACGAGCTGGAAGCGGTGGGCGTGCCTTGCGGCCCCATCAACGACATCGCCGACGTGTTCGACAATCCCCAGGTGAAGGCGCGCGGCCTGGCGATCGAGATGGCGCATCCGGGCGCCGGCAAGGTCAAGCTGGTGCGCAGCCCGATGCGCATGTCGGCCACGCCGACGGGCGCCGAGCGGGCGCCACCGCTGCTGGGCCAGCATACCGACGAGGTGCTGCGCGAACTGCTGGGCCAGAGCGCGCAGCGCATCGCCGCCCTGCGCGCCAAGGGCATCTTGTAGCAGTTGGCGATCCGGCGGCCGGCGATCC
>DMYQ01000016.1:51586-53249 GCA_003482555.1 Janthinobacterium sp.
GCCGGCGCACCGGCCCGCTGGTAGTCACTGATGCCCGCTGGCGGCCGCTGGCGCCCGTTTGGCGCCGGCGCCGGGCCGTTTCGTCGCAGCCATCTTGCGCGCCGCCCTGCCTCGGCCGACAATGCGGCCACGATCCACACACGACAGAGCACCGACATGAAGCAGTTCGCAGGCGTTTTCACGCGCTTTCCCTGGCGCAAGTTCTTCTTGGCTTACCGCTACTGCGCGCTGCTCAATGTCGGCTGCGCGCTATTCATCACCTACGTGCTGGCCTGGGAGCCCCGCTTCTGGATCAATCTGCTGGCGTCGATGTGCATAGGTAGCATTGCCTTTTGCATCATTTACGCTACCCGCTTGCTATTTTTCAGCACCCGGCGCCCCGACTGGAAGATTTCGGCGGCCCTGTCCCTGTTCAGCGCGGCCATCGCGCTGCCGGCCGGCATAACCCTGTTCGGCTGGATCATGCATGTCGAAGTGAACGCCCTGGACGCCTACACGTCGCCGAAGATGGCGCGCACCTGGCTGCTGACCCTGGCCACGGCCGGCATCGGCATCCTGCTTCTGCTCAACAGGGAAAAAGTGGCGCGCCTGGAAGCCTTGGCGGCGCAGCAACAGGCGCACGCCGAATCCGTGGCCCGGCAAGCGCTGCAAGCGCAATTGCAATTGCTGCAGGCGCAAATCGAGCCGCACATGCTGTTCAACACTCTGGCCAATCTGCAGGGGCTGATCGGCTTCGATACGGAGCGCGCCCAATTGCTGCTCGACCAGTTGATCCAGTATTTGCGCGCCACCCTGATTTCCTCGCGCGCCGCCAGCACCACGCTGGGCCAGGAATTCGCGCTGATGGAAGCGTATCTGGGCCTGATGTCGGTGCGCATGGGACAACGCCTGAGCTACACGATCGCGCTGCCGGACGACTTGCGGGCGCTGGTATTGCCGCCGATGCTGCTCCAACCCCTGGTGGAAAACGCTATCCAGCACGGCCTGGAAGCGAAAATCGACGGCGGCCATATCGACGTCAGCGCCTGCCGCGAAGGCCGGAACCTGGTGCTGACGGTCAGCGACAGCGGCCTCGGCCTGGATCATCCGCAACAATCGCGACAGGGCGGCCATGTCGGCCTGTCGAATATCCGCGAACGCCTGCAAGCCATCCACGGCGAGCGCGCCGCCTTTTCCCTGAGCGCGGCCCAGCCTTGCGGCGCCGTCGCCCGACTCACCCTGCCTTTGAGCGCACCATGACCGCCACCACTGTTTCCTCCGCAATTTCCAGCGATGCGCCCCGGGCCCTGATCGCCGAAGACGAACCCATTCTCGCGGCCGCGCTGGCGCGCACCTTGCAGCGCCTGTGGCCGCAATTGCACATCGTCGCCACGTGCGCCAACGGCGTCGAAGCGCTGCGACAGGGACTGGCGCTGCTGCCCGATGTGCTGTTTCTCGACATCAAAATGCCGGGCAAGAGCGGCCTGGAAGCGGCCGCCGAACTGGCCGAGGAATGGCCGCCCGGACGGCCGTTTCCGCAGATCGTGTTTGTCACCGCCTACGACGAGTTCGCGCTGGCCGCCTTCGAGCACGCCGCCGCCGATTACGTGCTCAAGCCGATCAGCGACCTACGCCTGGGCAAGACCATCGAACGTCTGCAAGCACGCCTGCAAGCGCGCCTGCA
>DMYQ01000016.1:53359-58058 GCA_003482555.1 Janthinobacterium sp.
GACGAGAATCTGGCCGGCCTGCTTGTGCAATTGCAGGCGCTGGTACCGCCGGCGCCACGCCTGAGCATGATACGGGCGGCCGTCGGCAACCAGGTGCGCATGATCGCCATGGCCGAGGTCGTGTATTTCGAGGCGCTCGACAAATACGTCAACGTCGTCACGCAAGACGGCGCGGCGCTGATACGCACCAGCCTGAAGGAACTGCTGCCCCAGCTCGACCCCCAGCAATTCTGGCAAGTCCACCGCGGCACCGTCGTCAACGCCGCCCGCATCGATAGCGCGGTGCGCGACGAGGCCGGCAAGATTTCGCTGAAGCTGCGCGCGCGCAGCGAGCAACTGCGCGTCAGTCCCCTGTACGCGCACCTGTTCCGCCAGATGTAATCTAATGTAGTTGGTGCTTCAGGTTCGACAGTTCCTCGTGCATGTGCAGGACGGCGTTTTTCATTTGCGGCGTCAAATTGGCGCCGCTGCCGCAAACGCGCCTGGCGCGGTCGCCCAGTTGCTCCAGATCGTCGACCACCTTGCGGATGCGCATCTGATCCTGCGACTGTATCACTTCCTTGGCCATGTCGGACTTGCGGTCGAGCTTTTGAATGCAATCCCTCAATTCGCTGGGAACATCGCGCTCGGCCGAACAGGCTTGCGCCGCCTGTCCGATGGCTTGCTCGATCACATTAAATCGCTGTTGTATCTCATTTGCCTGCAGCATGTAAGCCTCCGTCAGTATGGGGCACGCGCAAGGTGCCTATGCTGATTCGACTGGCGGGCACGGCCCAAGTTGCATCCCTGCCAGCAAGGTTTCCTGAGGTAAGACAAAGAATCGGGCGGAGTCGACTAGCAAGATCGGCGCATTGCTTCATTCCGCGCCGCAAACGGGCAGGGCCAGCGCCTGCAGCACCTCGCCCCTGTCGGACTGGACGAAGGCGCTGACGCCGAGCTTGCCCGTCCGGGCGCCTGGCGGCAGCGGCAACACGCGCGACAGAGTGGCGCCGCGCTTGCCGCCCTTGCCGTCGGCGCTCAGGGCGAGCGGCGCCAGCCATTCGCGCACGACGACATCGTGCGCCAACACGCGTCCGCGGTTTTCACCGGCCCGCACCGCGCTGCTCAAGCCGCTCTCCACCAGCGCCACATACAGTTTGCCATCCTGCATGGCGCTGGCGCTGACCTCGACGGGCAAACCGGCGGGACCCGGCATTCCCAGCGCGATGCCGATGTCGGCCCGGGCCGGCCGCTCGTTGATGCCTTGCACGGCCGCCGGCAAGCCCGCGCTCCAACCGTCTACGCCGCCGCGCATCTCTTGTCCAGCGACAAACATTTCCGGCGTATAAATCGTACGCGAGCCGGCCAGATCCGACAACCAGCGCTGGCGTTCGCCAAAGACCGGCTTCGAGTACGGGTCTTGCCAACCGATATAGTTCCAATAATCGACATGCAGGGACAGCACGACGGCCCGCTCCGGCGCCAGGCGCAAGGCGCTGACAAAACGGTCAGCCGGCGGACAACTGTCGCAACCTTCCGAGGTGTACAGCTCGAGCAGGGCGACGCTGTGGGCCGGACTTTTTTTGCTGCACGCGCTCGCCGCCAGCGCCAGCGCCGGCGCCGGCGCCACCGCGCCATGCAAGACGGCGCAGGCCGCCAGAGTCCATAGAAATTGCTTCATTGACGTCTCCACTTGAACAATATCGATGCAACTTGGTCGGACGAGCCCCGCCAGGCTTACAGCCCGGAGTGTGTAAAAATATGTTACATAATATGCAAAATTAAAATAGTCGGTTACATTGCGAAATTGCCATGCTCATGACCAACCAGCACATCTCGCATCGATGACGAAAAATTGGAATATGGCACCCCGTACGACGGGCTTGTTGCTGACCGGCCTGCTGCATCTGGCGCTCTTGCTCGCCTTGCTGTGGCAGCAACGCGTAGCGGTGATCGAGGATCACGGGCCCGAACGCGCGTCCATCCAGTGGCTGCGCTTCACGCCGGCCGCGCCAATGCCGGCGCCAAGCCACGCCAAGCCCGCGATGGCGGCGCCGGCGCTAAAAACACGGCCCGCCACGACGGCAAGGCAGGCAGTCCCCTTGGCCAAGCCGATCGCCGCCGAAGCGATCACGACCGAGCCGGTCGCGCCCGCGCCCACCGCCACGCAGCCGCCGCCAGTGCCAGCGCCGGCCACCGTCAGCATCGATGAGATCATGCGCATCGCCAAACGCGACATTGGAAAAATCGACAAGGATTTACAGAAAGAGTTTCCTGATCGGGGCCCCAAGTTGACGCTGGACACGCCGCAGGCGCGCCTGGAACGGGGCTTTGACGCGGCCCACGCGGCGGTCTTGCCGAAGTGGTATGAACCGGCCAGAGTGGAAGCGTTGAACCGGCCCGGCGGCGGCCCGCCCATGTTTAGGATCACCACGGCGCTCGGCGCCTACTGCATCACGATACAAGCGACGGGTGACAAGATATATCACATGTGCCCGCAGTAACGCGTCTTGTCAGCGTGGCGCCAGGGCCAGCTCGCGCGGCCCCAACGGCGCCAACTGACGCAGGCGCAGCGCGATCAGCAGCGCCGCCGCGAGTATGAAAGCGAGCATCGCCACCACACCGGGCCAGCCGTCGCGCCCCCACATCAGGCCCGACAGGGAACCGACCAGGCTGGAACCCAGGTAATAGAAAAACAGGTAACAGGCCGAGGCCAGCGCTTGCGGCGCCCGCGCCCGCCGTCCGACCCAACTGCTGGCGATCGAATGCGAGGCGAAAAAGCCAAAGGTGAACAGGGCCATGCCGAACACGATCACGAGCAGGGAATTGGCCAGAGTCAGCAGCAAACCGGCGAGCATCACCGACAGCACGATCCACAGCACGCCGCGGCGGCCCAGCCGGTCGGCCAGGCGGCCGGCCCAGACCGAGCTGAAAATACCGATCAGGTACAACACGGCAATCGAGCCGACCGTGCTCTGGCGCAGCTCGAAGGGCGCCGCCAGCAAGCGGTAAGCGATATAGTTGTACACGCTGACAAAGCAACCCATCAGCAGGAAGGCCAGGCAAAACAGCCAGGGCAGACCGGCATCGGAAAAATGCCGCCGCAAGCCCGTCGGCAACGCGCGCCAGCCCTCGGCGCTGGGCACGAAGTTTTTCGAGGCCGGCAGGCTGCGCCAGAATTCCGCCGCCGCCAGCAAACCCATCACGCCGATCGCCGCCAAGGCTGCCCGCCACGACCAGAAATCGCTCAGCAGCGACACCACCATGCGCCCCACCATGCCGCCCAGGGCGCTGCCGGCAATATACAAGCCCATCGACAAGCCCAGCGAGGGCGGATCGATTTCCTCGCCCAGGTAAGCCATGGCGATGGCCGGCATGCCGCCCAGCGCCACGCCGAGCGCGGCCCGCATCAACAATAACTGCGCATAATTTTGTGCGAAAGCGCACAGCACGGTCAGCGCGGCGGCAGCCGCCAGCGCCCCCACCATCAGCGGCTTGCGCCCCAGGCGATCCGAGATGGCGCTGGTGACGAGCAGGGAAATGGCCAGGGCCGCCGTCGAAATCGACAGCGACCAGCTGCTTTGCGCGGCGCTCAGCGCAAACTCGCGCGACAGCACCGGCATCAGGGGCTGGATGCAGTACAAGAGGCCGAAGGTGGAAAAGCCGCCGAAAAACAGGGCCCGGTTGCTGCGCTTGAAAGCCGGCGTGCCGGCGGCGATGGCGGCGCGCGCGGCCGGCGCGGCGGAGCTGGCGGGGAGATGGGATTCGGACATGGCGGCTGACAATCGAGAGGGGATGAACCATCATAGGATTGCATATACCCCCTGTCCAATATATATTTACGTCACCAGTCATACTTTAAACAGATAACAAGCATGGAATTACGCCACTTGCGCTATTTTGTCGCCGTCGCCGAAGAGTTGCATTTCACGCGCGCCGCCGAACGCCTGCACATCGGCCAGCCGCCGCTGAGCCAGCAAATCCAGGCCCTGGAGGCGGAACTGGGCGCGCAATTATTCGAGCGCAGCAAGCGCTGGGTGCGCCTGACGGAGGCGGGACGCCTGTTCCTGCTGGACGCCAGGCGCATCCTGGCCCTGGCGGAACAAGCCATGCTGACGGCGCGCCGGGCCCAGCGCGGCGAAGCGGGCGAATTGCGCATCGGCTTCACTTTGTCGACCCCGTTCACGCCCCTGTTCGCGACCGTCATCAACCACTATCGGCGCCAATTTCCGCTGGTGACCCTGACCCTGCATGAAATGTCGACCCTGCACCAAATCGACGCCATCGGCCAGCGCGGCCTCGACCTCGGTTTCGTGCGTCCGCCGGAAGTGGAGATTCCCGCCGGAATAAGTCTACTGACCCTGCGGCAAGATCCGCTGCTGTTGATATTGCCGCAGGATCATCCGCTGGCCGCCAAGACGCAGGTCGCCATCCGCGACCTCGACGGCCAGCCCTTCGTGATGTATCCAAAGGATGCCGGCACCGGCATCTATCCGCAGATTTTCAGGCTGTGCGCGGCGGCCGGCTTCGTGCCGCGCGTGGCGCAGGAAGCGGGCGAAGCGTCGACCATCATCGGCCTGGTGGCGGCCGGTTGCGGCATCTCGGTGCTGCCGGCCTCGTTCGACCACATCCACATGGATGGTGTCTGCTACCGGCCGCTGGCCGACCCGACCGCCAGCACCACCCTGCTGCTGGCCCAGCGCAAGGGCGAGCGCGCGCC
>DMYQ01000016.1:58309-58501 GCA_003482555.1 Janthinobacterium sp.
GTTTTTCGGGAACCTCCCTGAGGGTGGCGGTTCGCCGCGTTAAAGTCCAGACAATCGGCAACGATGTCTCACATGTTCCGTATCAACCCACCTGAGACGCGAAAAACGTCTCGCTGGCAGTAGCTCACTTGGGTGTACCTATACAATACAATCTATGATTCCACTTCACCTTAGGAGCCGTTAAAAAATAAC
>DMYQ01000259.1:0-9038 GCA_003482555.1 Janthinobacterium sp.
CGACACCGGCCACGGGAATAAAGTACAGGCCGGCCGCGAACAGCATGTAAAACAAGCCGAACAGGCTGAGTTTTCTGGCGCTGAGCTCGTTCTGCCGCAGCAGCATATACAGGCCGCAGATGGATACCATGGTCACGACGCCGGCCCATACCAGCGCCGGCGACAGCAGCCAGGGCGTGAACATGATGCCCAGCGCGCTGGGAATGGTCGCCTGTATCATCATCGCGCCGCTGATGTTGGCGAAGGCGAGAGCCGGCTTGCCTTGGCGCACCCAAATGACCGCATTGAGTATTTCGGGCAATTCGGTGGCTATCGGACTCAACAGAAGAGCGACCAGTTGCGGCGGCAGTCCGAGCCAGGGCCCGATGGCGCCGATCTGGTGCACGAACAATTGCGAGCTAAAGAAGATCACGGCGAGCGCGGCGCCGGTTTGCAGCAGCGGCCACATTTTGGCGGGCGTGCGGTCGCGCGGCCGGAATTTGAGCGGCTCCAGGTCGTCCGCGTGACCGGCGTCGCCGCCGGCGCGCATCTCGTTTCTGACATAGGCCGCATAGGCAAGCAGGAACAGCGCGCCCAGCCACGGTTTGATGGCAAACGCGACCAGTCCGATGCCCAGTTTGACGGCGAAGACGGCCAGGAACCATTGCTGGTCGTTGAGGAGTTGGCTGCCGGTCGCCTTGCTCAGCAAGCTGTCCCGGTTCAAGCTCTTGTTGCTCAGGTAGACCCAACCGACCACGGCGTAGGCCACGGTCGCCAGCACCAGCGGGCCGCCAAGCGCGGCGCCCACGCCGATGTCCTTGTGCGCGACGTCGTGGCCGAAGACCACGGCGACGAAAGTGACTACGCTCTCCGGCAAGGCTGTGCCGAAGGCGGCCAACACGGTGCCGGTGGCATTTTTGGAGACCCCGAACTGGTGCCCGACCCACTCGACGCCGTTGACGAAATATTCACAGGACAGGTAAATGACGCCCGCCGACGCGAGCAAGAGGACGATGGTCAGCGCCATGTGGACACTCCGCGCGCCGATTGCAAGGCGGCATGGCCGTGATGGGCATGACAAAGGGACGCGGATGAAAGCGTTCTGGAGCAAAAAGTCTTGGAAAAATACATGGAATCGCTTGCGGGGGCTGGGCACATACCGATGGCATCGCAGCTCTGCCCGGCCCCGGTGAGAGTTGTCAATGCCATAGGTCTTGCCAAACAGATGTTGCCTATGCCATGGCGATTGCGCCAAGTATGTTGACATAGGCCCCGCGCTTTGCGCGGCAGGCTACTCCCCTAAGGAGTTGCCATGATATCGCAAAGCACCGGCGCTGGCAAACGCTGGAGTGGGTGGCTTGCTGGCCGCTTCCCTGTCTTCAGCTTGTCTGCGTCAAATCAAGGGCGGGCGATTTCGGTCTGCGTGCTCGCGCCGCCGAGTAGGCATACTGGAACGCATAGTGATGTGTGGCGCTGTGCTCAACTGACGGAGGCTGGTATGCAAAGATATCAATTCGTATTCAAGGCGGGGGCCGCACTGGCGCTTGGCGCCGCGCTGGCGGCATGCACCACGACGGCGACACCGACGGTGACCCAGAAGGGCGCGTCGGACTCGGATCAGCGGCGCGAAATCGCGCAGGGTGTGGACAGCACTCTGAACCGTCTGTATGCGACCGTGCCGGACGCCCGCAATCTCGTCGGCAAGGCCAGCGGTGTCGTGGTTTTCCCCCGCGTCATTGCGGCCGGTTTTGGCATTGGCGGACAGTATGGCAAGGGCGCCTTGCGCGTTAAAAATTCCACCGTCGGCTATTACAGCCTGGCCTCGGTGTCGGTCGGTTTGCAGATAGGCGCGCAATCGAAAGCCGTCGTGTTGCTCCTGATGACGCCGGAAGTGCTTGAAAAATTCCGTCAAAGCGAGGGCTGGGCGGCCGGCATCGATGGCTCGGTGGCGGTCCTGAAGGTGGGGGCGAATGGCGCGATCGACACCACTACGGCCGGCGGCCCCGTTCTGGCCTTTGTCTTGACGAATGCCGGCTTGATGGCGAATATCACGCTGGAGGGCACGAAGATTTCGCGCCTGAAAATATGAAGCTAAGCTGAGCCGCCGGCGGGGCGCGCAGGTGGCGCCCCGGTTATCGCGCTTGCTCGCCGCCTTCACGTGCGCCGGCGGCGGAGCTGGCGATATCACATGCGCCGCCGGCAAAAAATCATTGATGCATATCAAAATATTCCTAATGCGCCCGCAATGCCACAGCGCGCGCGAATTCATTTTTAGGCGCCTGTTTTTGGCATAAAATTGATATGGGGAAGCGTTGTCAGGGCAGGGCTTTCCTTCACCATTTTTCCGGATTGAGCCATCCCTCCCACTTTCAGGAAACGCATGCTGGCAGCCTATATTACCCACAGCGATTGCGCGAAGCACGAGATGGGTGAGCAGCATCCCGAATGTCCAGAGCGCACGGGCGCGGTCAACGACATGCTGCTGATCAAGGGATTGCTCGACTATATGCAGCACTACGACGCGCCGCTGGCCACCGAAGCGCAACTGGCGCGCGCCCACTCGCTGGCCTATGTGCATGAACTGGCGGCCAAGGTGCCCCGTTCTGGCTACACGCAGATCGACCCGGACACGAAGATCAACCCGCACTCTTACCAGGCGGCCCTGCGCGCGGCCGGCGCCGCCGTGCTGGCGACCGACCTGGTGTTGAGCGGGCGCGCACCCGTGGCGTTTTGCAATGTGCGCCCGCCCGGCCACCACGCCGAGCGCGCGGCCGCCGGCGGCTTTTGCTTCTTCAATAATGTCGCCGTCGGCATCCGCCACGCCCTCGAAGTGTATGGGCTGGAAAGGGTGGCCCTGGCCGACTTCGACGTCCACCACGGCAACGGCAGCGAAGACATCCTGTTCGATGAACCACGCGTGCTGATGTGTTCCACTTTTGAAACGGGCATCTACCCGTTTTGCGGCGCCGCGCCGCGCGGCCCGAACATGATCAACATCGGCTTGCCCAGCCGCTCGGGCGGGGCCGCCTTCCGCGACGCGGTGACGGCCGGCTGGCTGCCGGCGCTGGAAGCGTTCCGGCCGCAACTGCTGTTCATCTCGGCCGGTTTCGACGGCCACCGCGAAGACGATATGGGCAACCTCGGCCTGGTCGAAGCGGACTTCGAATGGGTCACGCGGCAACTGGTGCAAGTGGCGGCGCGCCACGCGGGCGGGCGCATCGTCTCTTGCCTGGAGGGCGGCTACGTGATGTCGCCGCTGGCGCGCAGCGCCGCCGCCCACGTGCGCGTGCTGATCGGCGCCGACTGAGCCGGCGCNNGGCGGCGCCACGCCCGAGCAGCGCGACGCGCACGCGCGCCTGGTGGCCGAACACCTGGACGGGGCCGGCTTTACCGGCCCGCTGACCTACCTCGACATCACCATGCGCGGCACGCTCGGCGAACTGGCGCAGGCGCGCGCCGACCTGGCCGTCATCGCCCTGCCCACCTTGCAGTTGGCGGCGGCCCTGGAAGTGGCCGGGCGCATCCAGTGCAAGGCGGCGCTGATCGTCTCGAGCGGCGTCGACGCGGAGCTGGCGCGCCAGTTGCACGCCATCGCGCGCCAGCACGGCATCTATCTGCTGGGGCCGAACTGCATGGGCTTTCAGCGCCCGCGCCAGCACCTCAACGCCAGCGCCCTGGGCCGCATGGCGCAGGAAGGTTCGCTGGCGCTGGTGTCGCAGTCGGGCGCCCTCACCACCGCGATCCTGGACTGGGCCGCCAAGAACGGGGTCGGCTTTTCCACCCTCGTCTCGCTGGGCGCCAACACCGCCGTCGACGTCGCCCAGATACTCGATTTCCTCGCCAACGACGGCGCCACGCAAAGCATCGTGCTGTACCTGGAAGGCATCCGCGACGCGCGCCAGTTCATCAGCGCGCTGCGCGCGGCGGCCAACGCCAAGCCCGTCATCGTCCTCAAGTCGGGCCGCAAGCCGGCCGGCTCGAAGGCCGCGCTGACCCATTCCGGCGCCATCGTCGGCAGCGACGACGTGTTCGAGGCCGCGCTGCGGCGCGCCGGCGCGGTGCGGGTGCGCTCCATCGTGCAGTTGTTCACGGCCGCCAAGTGCCTGTCGGCGCGTTATCTGCCGAGCGGGCACCGCCTGGCCATCGTCACCAACGGCGGCGGGCCGGGGGTGCTGGCGGCCGACTGGGCCAATGAACTGGAGCTGGAAGTGGCGCCTTTGGAGCCGGCCGCCGCCGCGCTGCTGGCGCCGCGCCTGTCGCCGCTGGCCACCCTGCACGATTTGATCGACCTGTCCGAGGACGCCGACGCCACCCATTACCGGGCCGCCGTCGAAGCCTGCGCCGGCGCCGCCGGCATCGACGGCATCCTGGTCATCCTCTCGCCCAAGCCGGGCCTGGACAGCGGCGCCATCGCGCAAGCCCTGGCCGAGCTGCGCACCAGCGTCGGCAAGCCCCTGATCACTTGCTGGATGGGCGACGAGCAGGTGGCCGGCGCGCGCACCATCCTGAATCAGGCCAACATCCCCACCTTCCGCACGCCGGAGGCGGCGGTCGACGCCTTCAATAACATCGTCCAGTTCTACAAGAGCCAGCAACTGCTGCGCCAGGTGCCGCCGCCGCTGACCCAGCTGGCCAAGCCAGACCTGGAGGGGGCGCGCATCTTGATCGAAACCGTGCTCGCCGAACGGCGCAAGGTGCTCACCGAAATGGAGTCGAAGGCGCTGCTGTCGGCCTTCCACATCCCGGTCACGAAAACCATCCTGGCCCGTTCGGCCAGCGAGGCCATGCTGGTGGCCAATCAGCTCGGCTATCCGGTGGCGCTGAAGATCGATTCGCCCGACATTTCGCACAAGTCGGACGTGCGCGGGGTGGCGCTGAACGTGCACAACGGCGCCGGCGTGCGCGACACCTGGCAAGAGATGATGGCGACCGTGACGCGCCTGCGCCCCGAGGCGCGCATCAACGGCGTGACGGTGCAAAACATGTCGGGCAAGCCGGACGGGCGCGAACTGTCTATCGGCGTGCTCACCGACGAACTGTTCGGCCCCGTGATTTCCTTCGGCGCCGGCGGCACCATGATCGAGCTGATCGCCGACCGCGCCATCGAACTGCCGCCGCTGAACCAGTTCCTGGCGCAGCGCCTGATCGACCGGGTGCGTTCGGCCGCCATGCTGGGGCCGTGGCGCGGCGCGCCGGCGGCCGACCGCGACGGCCTCGAACAGATTTTGCTGCGCGTCTCGGAAATGGTGTGCGCGCTGCCGCAATTGCGCGAAATGGACATCAACCCGGTCATCGTCGACGCCAGCGGCGCCCTGGTGGTGGATGCCCGCATCGTCATCGACAACGCGCCGGCCGAGCCGGGCAATTACCAGCATCTGGCGATCCTGCCCTATCCGTCCGACCGCGAAACGGAGTGGCCGCTGCGCGACGGCAGCCGCTACACGTTGCGTCCGCTGCACCCGCACGACGCCGACATGCTGCAGACGCTGGTGCGCGGCTTGTCGCCGCAGAGCCGCTACTTCCGCTTCGTGTCGTCGATGCGCGAACTGTCGGAGCGCATGCTGGCGCGCTTCACCCTGATCGACTACGACCGCGAAATGGCGCTGGTGGCCGTGTACACGCAACGCACGCCGAAGGCGGATGGCGGCGTCGAGGTCAGCGAGCGCATCATCGGCGTGTCGCGCTACGTCACCAATCCGGACCGCGGCAGTTGCGAGTTTTCGCTGCTGATCGCCGACGAGTTCAAGGGCCAGGGCCTGGGTTCGCGCATGATGCAGGCGATCGCCGACGTGGCGCGCGGCAAGGGCCTGGCCTGGATCGAGGGCCTGGTGCTGGCCAAGAACGCGGGCATGCTCAAACTCATGCGCAGCCTCGACTTCGACATCAAGCCCTTCCCCGACGATCCCGATTTCCGCCTCTGCGTGCGTGCACTGTAAGGCGCACAGAACCGGTGCCGGGATTTCCGCGCGATGGGGCGGAATTCCCGTTTCGCGGCAAGGTCGACGATAACCCATCCATCACGCAGGATGGCGGGCTTGCCCGCGCCTGCGCACATGGCCGGCGCCGATGCCGGCTCACATTGCAACACAGGAAGGAAAGCACATGAAGATTGCAATCGTGGGCGCGGGCGCCATCGGCGGCTACCTGGGCGTGAAACTGGCGCTCTCGGGCGTGGACGTGACCCTGATCGCGCGCGGCGCCAATCTGGACGCCATTCGCGCCAAGGGCATGACACTGGAAACGGCCGACGGCGAGCGCCTGCGCGTGGGGCCCGACCATCCGCACATGCGCGCCGCCGCCATCGCCGAGGCGGGCCGGCACGACTACGTCATCCTGACCATGAAGTCGCACCAGGTGGAGCCGGTGGCGGCGGAAATCGACGCCCTGTGCCATGCCGGCACGGCGATCGTCACCATGCAGAACGGTATGCCGTGGTGGTATTTCCACCAGGCCGGCGGCGCCCTGGAAGGCACGCGCCTGCAATCGCTCGATCCGGTGGGCGCGCTGTGGCGCGGCTTGAAGCCGGAGCGCGTCATCGGCAGCGTCGTCTATCCGGCCGCCGAACTGGTGGCGCCCGGCGTGGTGCGCCACATCGAAGGCAAGCGCTTCACCCTGGGCGAGCCGAGCGGCGAAAAAAGCGCGCGCGTGCTGGCGCTGGCGCAGGTGCTGATCGCGGCCGGCTTCACATGTCCCGTATCGACCGATATCCGCAGCGAGATCTGGCTCAAGCTGTGGGGCAATGTCGTGTTCAACCCCGTCTCCGCCCTGACCCACGCCACCCTGGAAGACATATGCAGCGACCCGCTGACGCGTCAACTGGCCGCGCGCATGATGGAAGAGGCGCGCGCCATCGGCGAAAAGATCGGCGTGCAATTCAAGATCTCGATCGAGAAGCGCATCGATGGCGCCGGCGCCGTCGGCGCCCACAAGACGTCCATGCTGCAGGACGTGGAGCACGGCCGGCAGCTGGAACTGGACGCGCTCGTGGCCAGCGTCATCGAACTGGGAAAAATGACGCAGTCGCCGACGCCGACCATCGAGACCGTGTACGCGCTGGTGCGCCTCTTGGCTGCCGGCCTGCGGCGCCGCCACGGCCACCTGAAGATCGAGTAATGCCGACTACAAGGCATGCCGAATTGAAGTATTTATCCACCATGGTCATCTGGGAAACAAACCGTCCAGGAACAACAGCAACGCAATCAAGGCCGTCCTGGCGCCGAGCGCCGGCGTCGGCGATGCGAGCGCATCGAACAAGAGCGCTTCCTATCGCTGGCTACAATTATTGCTGGGCATCGTCTGCATGGCGATGGTGGCCAATCTGCAATATGGCCGGACGCTGTTCGTCTCCCTGATGAGCGAAAAATTCGGCTGGGGGAAGGCCGCGATTCAAGCCGCTTTCTTCATTTTCGTGCTGGCCGAAACCTGGCTGCCGACGCAAGTGCCGTAGACCGCGCCCGCGCCATGCAGTTCTTGTGTGCGCTCGGCCGCGAGCTGGCCAGCAAGAAAGGAACACACCTCGCGCGGCTTGACGCCCTGTTCGTCTACCAGCAAGCGAACAAGGCCAGCGCCGCCCTGGCTGAGGTCTTCGCGTCACTACGAAAAAGGCCGTTTTTGAACCACGCCTGAATTTGATGAAATGACGAGACGCGACTCACTGAATCGACCAATCTTGACGTTTCACTATGAAACCAGCGAAATTTCTTGTTGGAGAAAAAAAAGTTGGCACCCTGCCTTTTTAAGAATTGGGGGCTTCCGTTCAGGCACTATATTAGTCCGGCCCCCGGCCAGGGCCAACCTCATCGGTCGATGGCCTGGACGATGGCGCCGCCCTCAGCGTGCGAATCCGTGAACTCAAGCAATTAGAGCTTGATCAAGGTCGCGAAAGGTGTAGGATGTGTTTTCTTGCAGAAAGTAATTACAAAACAGGAGACCTCGACCATGGATGCTCATACCAATATGAAGATCAGTACCCGGCTGGGCCTCAGCTTCGGGGCCGTCATTTTCCTGATTGTCATTTCGACCATCCTGTCCGTATTCGAGGCAAGAAACGTCGAAGACATCATCCAACATCAGAACGCTTTACGCACCGAAAAACTGGAGCGGCTCTACGTCGCACGCGAGGCCCTGGACCAGACGGGCTTGGCGGCTCGCAATGCCTACATCTTTACCGAGGATGCAGATGCCGGCAAGGAACTCGACATCGTGGACAAGCAGAAGGCCATCTACCTGGATGCGCTGAACGCGCTGACGCCGCTCTTCCAAGGCGATGCCGATTTCGAAAAGACGCGCCAGGACATGCTGGCCATGGCCGAAGAGCTCAAGAACCCGCGCAAGTTCCGCGAAGCCAAGCAAATGGACGAGTACGGAAAATTCCTGGTGACGCAATGCAGCCCGCTGCGCCGCAAGATCGTCGCCGAGATCGACACGGTCATCAAGTCGGTGCAAAAACAAGTCGATGAGCAAAGCAGGCTGGTCGAGGCATCAACGGCGCATTCCAAAACAATCACCCTGGCCATTTCCATCGTTGCCATCCTGCTGGGCTTGGGGATTGCCGTCGTCATCACCCGCAGCTTGCTCAAACAACTGGGCGGCGAACCGAGCGAGGTCAGCGCCATCGCTACCAGCATCGCCGGCGGCGACTTGACCGCGCGCATCGATATCAAGCCTGGCGACCGCACGAGCATCATGTTTGCGATCAAGGAAATGCGCGACGGGCTGGCGCAAATCGTCGGCAAGATACGCTCCAGCACGGATACAATCGCCTCTGCTTCCAGCCAGATCGCGAGCGGCAATCTCGACCTGTCCTCGCGCACGGAAGAGCAGGCGAGCTCGCTCGAGGAAACCGCTTCCTCGATGGAAGAACTGACCTCCACCGTGAAACAAAACGCCGACAATGCCCGCCAGGCCAACCAGTTGGCGGTGAGCGCCTCCGGAGTCGCCGTCAAGGGCGGCACGGTGGTATTGGAAGTGGTGCAGACGATGGGCGAAATCAACGAGTCGGCGAAGAAGATCGTCGACATTATCAGCGTCATCGACGGCATCGCCTTCCAGACCAATAT
>DMYQ01000259.1:9211-20780 GCA_003482555.1 Janthinobacterium sp.
CGGGGCTTCGCGGTGGTCGCCTCCGAAGTGCGCAATCTGGCGCATCGCTCCGCCGCTGCGGCCAAGGAGATCAAGGCGCTGATCGACAACTCGGTGGAGAAGGTCGATACCGGCAGCAAGCTGGTGAATCAGGCCGGATCGACGATGCAGGAAATGGTCGAGAGCATCAGACGAGTGACCGACATCATGGCCCAGATCAGCGCGGCCAGCCAGGAACAGGCTGCGGGAATCGAACAGGTCAACCAGGCGATCACGCAAATGGACGAAACCACGCAGCAGAACGCCGCCCTCGTGGAAGAAGCATCTGCTGCCGCGCAAAGTATGCAGGATCAGGCGCACAACCTGGGCAAGCTGGTCGGCACCTTCCGCATGGATGCCTCGCTCGAAGCCACCGCGGGTACACCGCCTCGGCCAGCGGGTAGCGCTGTCCCCATAGCTCGCGTAGCGAAGCAAACCCGCAAAGCACTCTCCGTCGGTTACGCCAGAAGGAGTGATGGTTCTGTTCGTGCAACTTGATACGCCAACGACCGAGGCCCTATTTCAATTGCGGGGCGGGTGTAGTGCCGCCTCGATCCGGTGTTTGCCGAGTGGATCGGCGGCCTCGATGTAGCGCAGGGCCGATTGCACATTCTTCCAGCCGATATACTCCATCAAGGTCTTCATATTGGGGTCTGCGGTGCAGTGGAAACTTTATGTTCAGCTGAGCATAACTGCGTTGCTGCTCGAAAACATCGGCGCCCCGACCAGATTACATCCGCTTTTCGGGACCACATTTGCTGAGAATATCCGAGCGCTCCGGCCCATATTAAGTGAGAATGAGCCCACACCCACATTAGTTGAGAACAGCCCGATTACATCGGGTTCGGCCCACATTCGCTGAGAATGACCCTGCATCATAGCGGCACGCCCGCCGCCAATAGCCGATCATGCAGTTCTTGTGTGCGCTCGGCCGCGAGCTGGCCAGCAAGAAAAGA
The DNA here is from genome assembly GCA_003482555.1 of Janthinobacterium sp. Taxonomy (GTDB): domain Bacteria; phylum Pseudomonadota; class Gammaproteobacteria; order Burkholderiales; family Burkholderiaceae_D; genus Janthinobacterium. Next base: position 10,186 of record DMYQ01000259.1, read on the forward strand.
ACGCACCTCACGCGGCTTGACGCCCAAGGTGTCGGTCAATTGTTTGACGTTGTAGCCATTGCGCATCAGGCGTGCGCCCATGGCATTCAAATTCGGTGACAGCACCGCTTCAATGGTGTCCACATCGACAGGCTTCTGTCCAACGCGGAAGCCTTCGGTGAACGCCCGGTCGAGGTAAAGCTCGAACTGCAAGGGCGTCGCCAGGCGCTCGCAGAGCAGCGCGGTGGCGGCTTCGGTCAACAGGGCTTCGGGTTTGGTTTTTGACGCGCTAACCTGGGCGAGCACCCAATTGAGGTGAGCACGGCCGATCCGGCCCCAGGCTATTGAACTCAAACAGCGTCGTTCGTGCTGATGGCGGCCGGCGGCCGGCGGCCTGATGGCGACGGCGCAACTGGCGTCCATCGCCAAGGACTTCAAGATCGCCGACATTCCCGTCAGCCTGATGGGCCTGACCTTGCCGGCGCTGTCCTTCGTGCTCTCGCTCGACCGTATCTTGAACGGCATCACGCGGCCTTTCTTTGGCTGGGTGTCGGATCACATCGGCCGTGAAAACACCATGGGTATCGCCTTTGCCGTCGAAGGCGTGGGCATTTACCTGCTCAGCCAATACGGCCAAGATCCGCTGCTCTTCGTCCTGTTGACCGGTATGGTCTTCTTTGCCTGGGGCGAGATTTACAGCCTGTTCCCATCCACCTGCTGCGACACTTTTGGGACGAAATTCGCTTCCGCCAACGCCGGCCTGCTGTACACGGCGAAGGGAACGGCGGCCTCGCTGGTGCCGCTGTCGAGCGTGCTGCAAGCCTTGCCCGGTGGCGGGCATGCCGTGTTCTGGGGCGCCGCGACGATGAATATCTGCGCCGCCGTGCTCGCCATGCTGGTGCTCAAGCCGATGCGGCGCAGCGCCGGCTTGATAAAATAGCCGCGCCCGACCGCCGTCGCCGCCGCCCTTTCCAGCCCGGGCGGCCAGCCCTTGCGCTATGCGGCCCTGCGCCGCCTGGCGCAGGACACGGCGCGCGTCCTCAACGGCGCCGGCATCGGCCGCAACGAAAGGGTCGCGATCGTGCTGCCGAACGGTCCCGAGATGGCGGCCGCCTTCATCGCGGTGGCTGGCGCCGCCACCTGCGCGCCCCTGAATCCCGGCTATCGCGCCGACGAGTTCGAGTTTTACCTGTCCGACCTGCGGGCCAAGGCCCTCATCGTCGAACAGGGATCGAGTTCGGCCGCCATCGCCGTGGCGCACAAGCTCGGCGTGGCCATCATCGAACTGCGTCCCACGCCGGAGCTGGGCGCGGGTTCCTTTACCCTCGACGCGGGCGCGCTGGCGGGCGCCTGCGCGCTGCCGGGCCCGGCCCGGGCGGACGATGTGGCGCTGGTGCTGCACACTTCCGGCACCACTTCGCGGCCAAAGATCGTTCCGCTGACGCAGACCAACGTGAGCCGCTCGGCCCGCAACGTGGCCGCCACGACGGCGTTATCAGCCGCCGACAGGGGGCTCAACATCATGCCCCTGTTTCACATCCACGGCCTCATCGCCGGCATCCTGGCGCCGCTCTCGCGCGGCGGTTCGGTCAGTTGCACGGCCGGCTTCAACGCCCTGAAATTCTTTGGCTGGGTGGAAGAAGTCAAGCCGAGCTGGTACACGGGCGTGCCCACCATGCACCAGAGTATTCTGGGCCGGGCCGCCAATAACGCCGAAATCATCGCGCGCAATCCGCTGCGCTTCATCCGCTCCTCGTCCTCGTCGCTGCCGCCGCAAGTGCTGGCGGAACTGGAAGCGGCCTTCCGCGCTCCCGTCATCGAAGCCTACGGCATGACGGAGGCGGCGCACCAGATGGCGTGCAATCCGCTGCCGCCGGCGCGCCGCAAGCCGGGCACCGTGGGCCTGGCCGCCGGACCCGAAGTGGCCATCATGGATACCGAGGGCGCGCTGCTGGCGGCGGGCGCGATCGGCGAAATCGTCATCCGCGGCGAGAACATCACGCCCGGCTATGAAAACAATCCGGAGGCGAACGCGGAAGCCTTCACCCATGGCTGGTTGCGCACCGGCGACCAGGGCGCGCTGGATGCCGACGGCTATCTGTCGATCACCGGGCGGCTGAAGGAAATCATCAACCGCGGCGGCGAAAAAATCAGCCCGCGCGAAGTCGACGAAGTGCTGATGGATCATCCGGCCGTGGCCCAGGTGGTGACCTTCGGCATGCCGCACGAAAAGCTGGGCGAGGAAGTGGCGGCCGTCGTCGTGCCGCGCAAGGGCGGGCAAGCGCCGGAGCGCGAGATCCGCGACTTCGCCAGCGAGAAGCTGGCCGACTACAAGGTGCCGAAGAAGATACTGTTCATGGACGAGCTGCCGAAGGGCGCGACCGGCAAGCTGCAACGCATCGGTCTGGCGCAAAAGCTGGGCCCGGGCTGAAGGCGGGCCGCCGCAAAAAACATTCGGGTGCGCACCGCCATCCTGCGGAACGGAGCGTCTTCATGCTATTGTCGATGAATTATAAAATTGACATGGATCGCACATGAGCGCGGAATTGGCGAGTATCTCTTTTCAGTATATCGATGCGGGCGCGGACGAACCCACGCCCAGTCGTGAATTCACTGATCGCAGCATGTCCATCCCGAACCGGGCGCACGTGCCGAGGATAGGCGAGGTCGTCGAATTGACCCACTGGGATACCCACCGCGCCATGCAGGTCGGTGCGTACATGGTGTTATCGGTGTACACGCGGGTGGCGCTGTTCGACGGCCGCACCACGACCTCGGGCTGGCATACGACGATCACCGTCGGCCCGGCCGACGAACTGGTCGACAAGCGCTTTCTGCTGATGCGTTCATAAGGCGGGCGCCGCGCCGCGCGCGACAGCCGTGCTTGACTTCCCGTCAGCGTTGTTCGCCGCGGTCGTGTTCATCGCGCCCATCGTGCTCGCGGCCCCGGTCGCCATGCTCACGGTCGCGATCCCGATAGCGATCATGGTCGCGGTATTCGCGTCCGTCGCGATAACCGGGGCCGTTATCGTAGGGCAGATAACCGACGCAGCCCGACAGGGTACAAGCGCCGACGGCCAGTAAAACGATGAGCTTTTTCATGATGCCTCCATAAGTATGTCTTTTTCTTATAGACGGCACCGCGGTCCTTGTCTGTTCGCCAGCCCGCTTAAAACGACTCCTTGTCCGGCCGCCTCAATCCTGAACCTCGAGATTGCCGCGCACGCGCCGCAACAATTCCAGCAACTGCCCCTGTTCCGTCGCGCTCAAGCCGCGCACGGCCGTCGCGTTGAGCCGCTCGGCCTGCTGCTGCAACAGGCCCTGCACGGCTTGCCCGGCCGCCGTCAGCGATAGCCGCATATTGCGCCGGTCGGCCGCGTCGGCGACGCCGTCGAGGAAGCCGCGCGCGCGCAGGGTGGCGATCAGGCGCGCCAGTTGCGCCTTGTCGCGCCCGCTGTGCCGGGCGCAATCGCTCTGCGTGGCCGCCGGGTGATACTGGAAATAGCGCAAGACCTTGCTTTCCATATGGGTCAGATCGTGCGGCCCGTCGCGCAGCACCTGGTACTGCTGCGAGCGGTATTGGTGCATGACGCTGTGAATCAGGTCGAGCACGCCATCTTCCGGCGCCTTGCCGGAATGGTTGACATTGTCATTTGTTTCGCGCATCATGGGAGACATTATCAACTAATAAGTGAGTCATGCCATGAGTATAGACGCTTCCTCCGGGCGCGTGCGCCGGGTGCGCCACGAGATCAAGCTGCGCGAACTGACCGTGGTGCGTGTCGTCGCGCTCGGCCCGCACTGCCGCGGCATCACTTTTTCCGGGCCTTCGCTGAGCGATTTCGACAGCGCCTCCTTCGACGACCACGTCAAGTTCATCCTCGACGCCGGCGGCGCCGAGGCCGTGCGGCGCGACTATACGCCGCGCCACCACGACGCCGCCGCCGCCGAGCTGACCCTGGAATTCGCGCTGCACGGCGACGGCCCGGTGGCGACGTGGGCGGCGCATGCGGCGCCCGGCCAGCGGGCGGCCATCGCCGGCCCCCGTTCTTCCCTCGTCATCCCGCTCGACTACGACTGGCATTTGCTGGCCGGCGACGAAAGCGCCATGCCCGCCATCGCCCGCCGCCTCGAGGAATTGCCGGCCGGCGCGCGCGCCTTCGTGATCGCGCAAGCGGCCGACGGCGCCGACCGGCGCGTCTTTCACAGCGCCGCCGCGCTCGAATTGCGCTGGGTCGACGACGATGCCGCGCTGCTGGCCGCCGTGCGCGCGCTCGACTTGCCGGGCGGCGAGGGCTACGCCTGGTGCGCGGGCGAAGCGGCCGCCATGGCGGCCCTGCGGCGCGTGCTGGTCGAAGAAAAGGGCGTGCCGCGCCACGCCGTGCGGGCGGCGGCTTACTGGAAGCGCGGCGCCAGCGCGCATCACGAAAATCTGGCAGATTGAAGTCCGGGCGGCGCCGCGCCGCCAACCTCCGATTCCTCTTGATATGGAAAGCCGAACATGGCAAACCGCACACTCAAGCTCACCGAACCCCTGTATCAATATCTGCTGGAGCATTCGATCCGCGAGCATCCGGCACAGACGGCGCTGCGCGCCGCCACCCGCGCGCGGGCATGCAAATCTCGCCCGAGCAAGGGCAATTCATGGCGCTGCTGGTGAAGCGGACCGGCGCCCGGCGCTGCATCGAAATCGGCGTCTTTACCGGCTACAGCGCGCTGACGGTGGCGCTGGCGCTGCCGGACGACGGCACCCTGCTGGCCTGCGACATCCGCGACGAATACACGCGCATCGGCAAGCCCTTCTGGGAAAGCGCGCAAGTGGCGTAGAAGATCGAGCTGTGCCTGGCGCCGGCCCTGCTCACCCTGGACGCCAGGCTGGCGACGCGCGCGTCGACCTGTGGCTGTTGCCGCTGGGCGAGGGCGTGACGCTGGCGCGCAAACGCTGAGCCAGGGCGGGGCAGGGCGGTGACTGGCGCTGCGGCACTTCTCCGCAACGCCGCTGCCCATCCCCGCGCACGAAATAGTCGCTTAAATCGCCGTCAAGGGCGGTCTTGCGTGTGCTACCGAACGGTGAGGTGAATTTTATTTATATAAAGTAATTATCTGATTTTAGAAGAAATATTGTTGGCTCAAAAGCCATATTTTTTCCGCGTTAAAAGCGTCTCGGATGAGGCCTTGCGCGACGAATCATTTATGGATAGGAATGTCATCGTGGTGCAACAAGAACAAGAACCCGGTTTCGCGGGTCGACAGTTGAGTGAACGGTTGAGTGAAGAGGCGGATGGTGCCGCGACCGTGCCCGCGATCCGGCGTGCGCAAGAGGCGCTCCACTGCAGGGTGGTGGCGCGGCCGGACACGCTGACGGCGCAAAAGGTGGAAGTGAGCATGGTGTTTCTTTCCATGCTGGGCGTGCGCGACGCGGCGCGCTACTTGGCCAGCAACGATATTTCCCTCGACGTCGCCTTGCGCGTGCTCACCCGCCCGCACAGCCGGCGCGGCTAGCAGCGCGTGTCGGGTGGCACCGGGGCGGCTTCATTTTCCGCTGACCGGGTCGTACCATAGTTCGCGCCGCGCCAGCGGCGTCTCCGGCGACAGCGTCGGGTTGTTCAATTGCAGGACGTGGCGGCGGTTCAAGCCGGCGGCCTCGATCATCGCCCCCTTGTAGCGGTAAAACAGGCCGTTCAGCGAGCCGTCCCGTATCATCATTTCCAGCCCCGCCTCGATGCGCTGCGCCAGTTGCTTGCCTTCGGCGTCGCGGCGCACGAAAAAATAGCGCGGCAGCGGATAGCGCAGCAGCAGCGTCGGCTCGATCGCCAGTTCCGGCTGGCTGACATGTCTTTCGTTGAATTCGCGCTGGGCTTCGTCGACGGCCCGTGAAAAGTAATCGAAGCGCCCCGCGCTCAACATCGAAAACAATCCGTCGTAAGAAGTGCCTTCGACCACGGACAGGCCGGCCGCCGCCAGGATGGGAATGTCGGCCCAGCCCTTGCCCTGGCCGGCGTGAAAACGGCGCAAGTCGCCCACGCTGCGCACGGCCGCGTAGCGCGGCAGGTCGGCGGCGCGCACCAGGAAAATGCGAAAGCCGAGCAGGCCGCGGTCGACCGGGATGCGGATCGGCAGAAATGTGCGCTCCAGCTCGCGCGTCGTGGCGCGTACGAACAGGTTGATGCGTCCCGCCGGGGCGGCCAGTTCCTCGGTGATGCGGGCCGGCGACATGCTCTCGATCGACTGGCGCATGTCGAAGGGACCGAAGCGGGGCGCGCTCTTTTCCAGCGCCATGCGCAAGACGCTCCAGTCGTATTCGTAGCGGCTGTCGATAAAGGCGCCGGACATCGGATAGACCACGAGGCTGGCGGCGGCGGCCCGTGGCGCGGGCGCGCACAGCATCGCCGCCAGCGCCCAACAGAGGGCGCCGCTGTGATATTGCCAAGTTTGCTTCATGCCCACGCCACATCCTCAAAAATCGCCGCCCGGGACAATAGTGCATCCCGACCATCACTTACCTTTCTCCCAGCGCCATTCGCGCACCGCCGCGTCGATACGTCCGCCCCGCGCGCAGCTAGTCCGAGTGTGCCATGTACTGTGGCCATATATCAAGTATTTGTTACTGGCGATATGATAGTTTTAGCCGGTGCGGCTTGCCCGGCCAGGGCTTTTCCAACACTGGTTGGGCCACCGGCGGCGGCTTTTCCCGCAGCCCGGTTTATTCTTCGTCGCCCTGCACCCGGCTGCGGACGAAGTCGATATGGCCTTGCATCGCGGTGCGCGCCTCTTCCGGCCGGTGCCCGCAAATGGCCGCGCAGACGCCGCGGTGCTGCATCAGCAACTGGGCCGAGGTGTCGGCGTCCTGTTCGCGCAAGCCGGTGCCGTTGATGGTGATGTGCTCGCGCAGCATGCCGATGATACTGGTGTGCAGGTGCAGGAACATGGTGTTGTGCGAGGCCAGCGCGATCGCTTCGTGCAGGCGGGCGTCGGCGCCGGCCTCGCCGGCCTTGTCGTCGGCCGCCCTGGCCCGTTCCAGTTCCGCCAGCAGGGCGCTGATCCTGGCGCTGTCGGCGGCGTCGGCGCGCTGGGCCGCGAAGTAAGCGGTCGCTCCCTCCAGCACGCGGCGGAACTCGAGGATGTCGTCGCGCAGGGCCGGGTGGTCGGCCACCAGTTGCCCCCACGGCGAGGCGATGCCGGTGCGCAGGCCGTCGGTGACGAAGACGCCGGCGCCGCGCCGGCTGCGCAGCAGGCCGCGCGCCGCCAGGCGCTGGATGGCTTCGCGCACGGTGTTGCGCGAGACCCCGTATTGCTCGGCCAGCAGGCGCTCGGCCGGCAGGCGCGCCCCGGCCGGCAGGCTACCGTCCAGCAGTCCTGTTTCCAGCTTGCGCAGCACCGCCTCCACCCGTCCGCGCGTCTGCATCGTCGTCGCCATTGCCTGTCCTTTTCTGTTGGTAGTACCAATTTGAGCTTGGCCGCGGAAGGTGAAATGATGGGGGCATCATACAGGCAACGCAAAACCACCCAAATAAAACCACGGCGCCTTCGGGCTGAAGCGCCGCCAGGAGACCGACATGCAAGCACGCGAATATCCCGCCGCCTTCACTCCGCCACCGCCACAGGTGTATCTGTTCGCCACCTGCCTGGTGGATTTGTTCATGCCGCAAGCGGGCCTGGACGCGGTGCGCCTGCTGGAACGGGAAGGCGTGCTGGTCCACTTCCCGCGCGGCCAGAGCTGCTGCGGCCAGCCGGCCTACAGCAGCGGCAACCCGCAACAGGCGCGCACCGTGGCGCTGGCCCAGCTCGACCTGTTCGCCCAGCCGTGGCCCGTGATCGTGCCCTCCGGTTCATGCGCCGGCATGCTGCGCCAGCATTGGCCGCTGCTGTTTGAGGGCGATCCGGTGGCCGGGCCGAAGGCGCGCGAGCTGGCCGGGCGGGTCTATGAATTGAGCGAATTCCTGCTGCGCGTGCTGAAGCTCAAGCTGCCCGCCGGCGCCCCCGGCCAGGCGCCGGAACGGGTGGTGCTGCACACTTCCTGCGGCGCCCGGCGCGAGATGGGCACGCGCGTCCACGGCGTCGAACTGCTGGACGCCATGCCCGGCGTGACGCGCCTCGAGCATGCCCGCGAGTCGGAATGCTGCGGCTTTGGCGGCACCTTTTCGCTCAAGCACCCCGACATTTCCGGCGCCATGGTGACCGACAAGATCGCCTCCGCCCGCGCCACCGGCGCCGAGCGGGTGGTCGCGGCCGACTGCGGCTGCCTGCTGAATATCGGCCACGCCGCCGCGCGCCAGGGCGGCGCGCCCCTGCCGGTCGAGCACCTGGCCAGTTTCCTGTGGCGCCGCAGCGGCGGGGAGCCGGCATGAGCGCGATGAGCCCGCGCGAACGCATGCTGGGACGGCTGCGCGCCGCCAAGGCCGCCGCCGTGCACGGCATCGCCGAACTCGACGCCCGCATCGACGGCCATTACGACGCGCGCCGCCGCGCCGCCCCGCAAGCCGAGCTGGTGGCGGCGATGGCGGCGGCGCTGAGCGCTGCGCACGCCGAGGTCTGGTGCGCCGACGCCGCCGCCTGGCCGGCACAACTGGCGCAGCGCCTGGCTGAAAAGGGCGTGCGCCGCCTGCTGCTCGATCCGGCCGGCGCCGAGGGCGCGGCCCTGGCGCGTGCCCTGCCGGCGGCGGTCGAAGCCTTGCCCTTCGCCCGTCCTCTGGAACTGTGGAAGGCCGAATTGTTCGACAGCGTGGACGCCGGTTTCACGGTGGCGCGCTCCGGCATCGCCGCCAGCGGCACCCTGGTGCTGGCGCCGGACGCCGCTTCGCCGCGCACGGTGTCGCTGGTGCCGCCGCTGCACGTGGCGCTGGTGTACGCGCGCAGCCTGTACGCGGACTTGCACGCGGCCGTGCGCGCCGAGCGCTGGCGCGACGGCATGCCCAGCAATCTGGTGCTGGCATCAAGCCCGTCGAAGACTTCCGACATTCAGCAAACCCTCGCTTACGGCGCCCACGGTCCGCGCTGCATGTGGGTCATCATCGTCACCGAAGGAGATAGCGCATGAGCGCCAAGACCCTGCATTTCATCGCCCCGGCAGACTTCCACGCGCGCGCCCGCGCCGCCCTGGACGACCCGAAATTGCGCCAGAGCTTACACGGCGCCATGGATTTTTTGCAGGACAAGCGCAGCGCGCAATTCCCCGACGGCGAAGAACTGGAACGCCTGCGCGACCTGGGCGAAGCGGTGCGCCAGCACGCGCTGGGACGGCTGCCCGAGCTGCTGGTGCAGCTGGAAGACAGGCTGACGGCGGTCGGCGTGCGGGTGCACTGGGCCGAGGACGGCGAGCAAGCCAACGCCATCGTGCACGGCATCGCGCTGGCGCACCGGGCCAGCCGCATCGTCAAGGGCAAGTCGATGGTGAGCGAAGAGATCGAACTGAATCACTACCTGGCCGAGCGCGGCGTCGCCTGCGTCGAGTCGGACATGGGCGAGTACATCGTCCAGCTGGCCGGCGAAAAACCGTCCCACATCGTCATGCCGGCGATTCACAAGACGCGCGCCGACATCGCCGAGCTGTTTGAAAAACACATCCCCGACGCGCCCTACACGGAAGACGTCGACGTCTTGATACAGACCGGCCGGCGCGTCCTGCGGCAAGCCTTCGTCGACGCCGACATCGGTCTGTCCGGCGTGAACTTCGCGGCGGCCGACACCGGCACCCTGTGGCTGGTGGAAAACGAGGGCAACGGGCGCCTGACGACGAGCGTGCCAGACGTGCACATCGCCATCATGGGCATGGAAAAAGTGGTGGCCAAGCTGGAGCACATCGTGCCGCTGGCCAGCCTGCTGACCCGCTCGGCCACCGGCCAGGCCATCACCACCTATTTCAATCTGATTTCCGGCCCGCGCCGGGAAGGGGAGCTGGACGGCCCGCGCGAGATGCACCTGATCCTGCTCGACAATGGCCGCAGCCAGGCTTACGCCGACGAGCAGTTGCGCTCCACCCTGCAGTGCATCCGCTGCGGCGCCTGCATGAATCACTGCCCCGTCTACACCCGCATCGGCGGCCACGCCTACGGCACCACCTATCCCGGCCCGATCGGCAAGATCATCTCGCCCCATCTGCTGGGACTGGACGCCACGGCCGACCTGGCGACGGCTTCCAGCCTGTGCGGCGCCTGCGGCGAAGTGTGCCCGGTGCGCATCCCCATCCCGCAACTGCTGATACGCCTGCGCACCGAGGCCAACCGCGATCCGCGCCAACAGGTCGCGCATCCCTTGCGCGGCCAGGGGGCCAAGTTCAGCCGCGGCGAGCACCTGATCTGGCGCTTTTGGAGCGGCGCCTTCGCCCATCCGGCCGCGTATCGCCTGTTCCGCTGGGCGGCGACGCGCTTGCGCGGCTTGACGCCGTCGCGCCAGTTGGGCTGGACCTTGCACCGCACGCCCCTGAAGCCGGCCGCGCGCAGCCTGGCCGACTTGCTGCGGGCGCGCGACCAGGCCGAGTAGGCGCGCGCCTGCATCGGCGTTTGTAGTCAACGTAGTAAAAACGCGCGCAAAGACGCGCGATGCCAAAGCGGCGCCCGACTAAAAACAATAATAATTTTTACAACCACAACGGAGGAGACTCATATGCACACCTGGAC
>DMYQ01000006.1 GCA_003482555.1 Janthinobacterium sp.
TGCTTTGTTCATCTTCATCTTCATTGGATATACGGGGTGATTCATTGCGGCGGCCGACAGCAGACGGCGCTGGACTGAATCAGCACCAGGGAGGTGGGCATGGCCATGGGTGCGCCGGCCTGCGCATAAAACGCATAGCCGTGCCATACGCCCAGGGCCGTGATGGCGGCCACGTTAAAGCATTGCATCACGAGGAAGGCGGACGAAAAGCGGCCGCGTGTTTGCTTGTTCATTGGATGATTCCTGTTGAAGCGGGTCGCAAGTCGACATGGCGCGCGACGGCGACGCGACCCTTGGCAGGGCGCGCCGTTCGCGGGCGAAATGGGGGCGGCACCGTCGTGACGACGCCGCGGGCGGATGGCCCGGTCCGTGCCAGCGCCCGCGTGCGCGCCGGCAGCGATCCGGGCGGATCGCTTCAGCGGGCGAACAGGGGCCAGCCAGCGCTCACGCGCGGCAACAGGCGGGACGGGCGATCAGGAAAGTGCGGGGGGAGCGCGGGACTGCGCGCTGGCCCAGACGTGCAGGGGGCGCGGCGCTTGATAGTAGAGCGATGGCAGGATGGCCTTGCCGCTCACGGCGGGTACGCTCAAGGCGACAGCGGGCGGCGGCGCGCTCGGGCCGCCGTGCGTCGAGCAGAACGGGCAGTGATCGAAGTGCAGGCTTTTTTCGGCCGGAGCGGACGAAGTGGAGGAAGCGGAATTGAGCGTCTGGTCGGCGCTGACGAACTTGGAACCGGCCGCCGAACAAATCTCGATCCAGCCGGAGCCGGCGTTTTTACCGGCGGCGATGGCGTGGGAAATGGACGGCGCCAGCGCTGCGAGCAAGATCGCGAAGCACGCGATCCAGGCAGTCAATTGGCGCTGTAATGTTGTCATTCCCATGCCGCCATTTTATCGTTGCGCGCCATCCCGTGTCAATGCGGCGCCGGCCTTGCAACTGGATGCCCATGGCTTGACCCACGGGCTATCCATGTCACTCACAGGGCATCAACAACCGCGCCCGTCGCCACCGGAGCCGCCGAAGCCACGGATGGCGCGCGCCATCTGCGCGGCCACCCGCCGCAGGGCGCGCCGATGGCCGGCCACCAGGGAGTCATAGCCGGCGTCGACGCCCTCCTTGACCACGCTGCGGCAAGTGAGCACCTTGCTGGTCGAGAGTTGGCGCACGCTCCACACCGCGTCGATCAGCGCGTACTGGCCCAGCACCGACTCGAAGCGCTGCACATTGGTGCTGATGCGGTACACCGGCAAGGTCTCCGGATACGGCGTGCGGTAGACGTCGATCGCGCCCAGCTCGCCCGTCACACCGAGCGACAGCGCCTGCCCCACTTCGGCCGCCAGCGGCCCGGCCCAACGCTCCTGTTCCAGCAGTTCGATGCGGCCGCCCGCGCCGGTGACGACCAGCTGGTTGCGGCTCACTTGCGGCGGCAGGTTCACGGCCAGCACTTCGACATAGTAATTGACGTCGCTCCTGGCCGGCGCGGCGGCGCCGGCCAGGGTGTAAAAATGCTCGGCCGGCGCCGTGGCGCAGCCGGCCAGCGCGGCGCAAGCGAGCAGCAGGCCGGCGCCGATGGCGCGACGCAGGCGAATACCCATCATCTGACTCATTTTTCATCTCCTTTTTTACCGCGTATCAGCGCTTCCGGATGGCGCTCCAGGTAGTCGGACAAGCCGTTCAACGATTGCAGCGTCTGGGTCATTTGCTGCAGCGCCTGGCGCACGTCCGACTGCAGCGGCGAATCCTTTTGCAGCACCAGTTCGGCGCTGCCGAAGGTGTGCTTGGCGGCCGTCAGCGTATCCTTCATTTCCGGTAGCAGCTGACCATCGAGCTGCTTGAACAGGGCGTTGGCGGTTTTCAGGGTGCCATTCAAATTGGCGGCGATTTCCCCGTACGGCACCTGGTCGAGCTTCTTGACGATGCTGGCGACCTGGATCTGCAACTCTTCCAGGCTGTTCGGCACGGTTGGCACTTCCAGCGGCGTTTGGGTGAGGTCGAGCTTGGCCGGCCCCGCTTTCGGGAAGAAATCGAGGGCGATATACAACTGGCCGGTGAGCAGATTGCCGGTGCGCAGCTGGGCGCGCAAGCCGCGCCCGACCATGGCCGCCAGCAAATCGTCGCTGGCGGAGTGGTCGCGCCCGGCGAGCGATTCGCGGAAGCGCTTGCCCAGGCGGCCGGGATACAGATCCACCGTCACCGGCATGCGGAAGCTCTTCTTGCCCGGGTCGAATTCGACCCCGACCGAGCGCACCTCGCCCAGCACGATGCCGCGGAAGTCGACGCTGGCGCCGGGCGCCAGGCCGCGTAGCGACTGGTCGAAGTAAAACACGGTCGGGATGGCGGCGCCGTCCGGCTCGCGCATGGCGCTGGCCTGGTCGGCGGCCAGCGCGAAGGTGGTCTCGGGCGCCGCCTCCTGGTCGGGCCGCTGACCGTTTTCCGCCTCGAAGGCCAGGCCGCCGATGGCCATGGCGGCCAGCGATTGGGTGTTGAGCTTGAAGCCGCTGGAATCGAGGCGCACGTCGATGCCGCTGGCGTGCCACCAGCGCGAGTTCTTGCCGACGAAGTGTTCGTACTGGGCGTTGACGAAGACCGTCATGTCGACGCCGTCGCCGGCCTTGTCGAGCGCGAAGCTGATCACTTGCCCAACTTCCACGCGGCGGTAATACACGGGCGAGCCGATGTCGATCGAGCCCAGGCTGTCGCCGTGCAGCTTGAACAGGCGGCCCTTCTGGTCGCCGCTCACCGGCGGCGCGTTTTCCAGGCCCACGAAGTCGTCCTTGGTCTCTTCCGACTTGCCGGCGTCGACGCCGATATACGCGCCCGACAGCAAGGTGCCCAGGCCCGACACGCCGGAGGCGCCTATGCGCGGACGCACCACCCAGAAGCGTGTGCCCTCGCTGGCGAAGCGCTTCGCATCCTTGCGCATGTCGATCGTGACCAGCACCGTAGCCAGATCCGGCGCCAGCTTGATGGTGTGCACTTGGCCGATTTCGACGTCCTTGTATTTGACCTTGGTCTTGCCCGGCTCCAGGCCTTCGCCGCTGCGGAAGCTGACGGTCACCGTCGGCCCCTCGTCGAACATGGACCTGGCCACCAGGCCGACGCCGATCAGGGCGGCCAGCAGAGGAATGAGCCAGACCAGCGAGGGCAGCCAGCGGCTGGCCGCTTCGACCTGGGGTTGCGGCGGCAGCGCCGCGCTTGGCGCGATTGGCGCGGGGATGGCGTCGCCTTCTTTTTCAGGCATGTTTTTCTCCAAGGGGGGACGGGTGGTCCCAGATCAGGCGCGGATCGAACTGCATCGACGCCAGCATGGTCAGCACGACGACCAGGCCGAAGGCGAAGGCGCCCGGCCCCGGCGTGATTTCGCCCGCGGCGTCGAAGCGCACCAGCGCCACGGTCAGCGTGACGACAAAAATATCCAGCATCGACCAGCGGCCGATGAACTCGATCAAGCGATACAGGCGGGTACGCTGCAGCGGGCGCCAGGACGAACGCCGCTGCGCCGTCGCCGCCAGCAGCGCCAGCACCGCCAGCTTGAGCAGGGGCACCACGATGCTGGCCGTGAAAACGATGACGGCCAGCGCCCGCGAACCGCTTTCCCAAAAGTAGACGACGCCGCTCATGATGGTGTCTTCCTGGACGCCCAACAGGGAACGGGTGTACATCACGGGCAGCACATTGGCCGGCAGGTACAGCAGCGCCGCCGACAGCAGCAGGGCCCAGGTGCGGTTGACGCTGTCCGGGTGGCGATGGTGCAGGACGCCGCCGCAGCGCGCGCAGCGCCGCCGCAAGCCTGGGGCGCCGGGCGCGAACGGCGTCACCAGTCCGCAGGCGTGGCAGGGCAGCAGCTCGACGCCCGAGGCCAGCAGGGCCGCGTAGTCCAGCCGCGGCGGCGCTTGCGGCGCCAGGTCGTCGCCGATATTCCACAGCGCCTTCGGGTCGATGGCGATCACCACCGCCAGCATCATGGTCAGGACGGCGAAGGCGAACAGGCCGGGCTGGGGCGCCACCCGCGCCACCGCCGTCATTTTGATGAGCGTGACCAGGATGCCTATCATCAGCACCTCGATCATGCCCCAGCGCCGCGCCGCGCGCACCGCGCGCAGCAAGAGGTCAAAGCCGGGCACCTTGAAACCGGCCCGCAAACCGAGCGACACGTACAGCAGCGCGCCCAGTTCGACGGCCGGGAACAGCACCGTGAACAGGAACACCAGGGTGGCCACCACCCGCATCTGTTCCGACCACAGCACGCGGATGGCGCCCATCAGGGTGGCGCTGGAACGGATGCCGCTGTAAGTGATTTCAACGATGGGCGAGCATTGGGCGATCAGGAACACCAGCGCCGCGCCCAGGATCAGGGCCACCACGCGCGCCAGGTCGGACGAGGTGCCGCGATACAGGATGGCGCCGCAACGGGTGCAGCGCGCCTTCTCGCGCGGGCGCAGGGCGCACTTGCGGTGCAGCACTCCACAGTCATGGCAGCTAATGAGGTCGTATCGTTGCACGGGTAAAGTTGGGCTTGATAATGGCCGCTATCATACGACAATTCGGGCAATTCGGACGCCCCGGCAGCCACGCCGCCGCAGGCGGCCGGCGGCTGCGCGCCCGCGCGCGCGGGGGCGCGGGCGGCGGTACGATTTTTCCGCCCGTAAAACTTACCTGACGCTGGAATTCAATTCCTGGAAGTCCTCCGTGCGCGACAGCGCCAGCCAGGCCGCCAGCAGGGCCGGCGGCGGCGCGATCAATTTCCGGGCCGTCAAATCGAGCCAGCCGCCGGTGCTGGTGATGCTGGCCGCCAGCTTGCCGTCGGGCCGCGTGATATCGCTGCGCAAGAGCCAGCGGCTGCCGTCCGGCGCCATGCCGGCCACCGACAGGGTGACGCCGATCTGGTCGAGCAGCATCACTTCCTTGAAATAGGCGATCTCGTCCTTCATGACCACGGGGCCGATGCGCAACTTCTGGAACTCGGCAACGGGGAAGCCGTGCTCGGACATGAACATCATGCGGATATCGCCGGCCTTGTCGAGAAAAGCCGTGTTACGCATGTGGCTATTGAAGTCCATGTCGCCCCAGCCCGCCATCATTTTCTTTTCGTACATCTTCGCCCCCATGATTGATCAAAGGCGCAGCTTATCACCCGGGCCGGCCCGACGTCGCGGCCCGGGCCCGGCGTCAGGCGGCCAGGAGGTCGAGCAGCGTCAGCGCCACCACCTTGGTTGCCTTGCGCAAGTCGTCCAGCGCCAGGCGCTCGTCGGCCTTCTTGGCGTTCGATTCCGGCACCGTGCGCGGGCCGGCACCGTACAGCACGGCCGGGATGCCGCGTTCGCCGTACAGGCGCGCGTCCGCGTATAGCGGCGTGCCCTGGGCCGGGATGTCTTCGCCGAGGACGGCGCGGGCGTTCTGTTGCAAGGCGGCCACCAGGCGCTCCGAGCCGGGCAGCGGACGCAGCGCCTGCGACAGCAGCAAGCGCTTGATCTCGACCCGTATCCCCGCTTCGCCGCGCACCGCCTCTTCGATCAGCGCGCGCACCTGGGCTTCGACCTCGACCGGATTTTCTTCCGGGATCATGCGCCTATCCATCTTCATCACCACCTTGCCCGGCACCACGTTGGTGTTGGTGCCGCCATCGATGCGGCCCACCAGCATGGTCGGCGAGTCGATGCCGGCCACCTTGGACTTGATTTTTTTCAGCTCCGGCAACTGGCCATAGATCGCGTTCAGGATTTTAGTGGCGGCCTGCAGGGCGTCGTGCCCCGTTTCCGGCATCGAACCGTGGCCGGCCTTGCCGTGCACCGTGATTTCCAGTTGCAGGCAGGCGTTGTGGGCGGTGATGATCTGGTAGCTGAAGCCGGCCGCGATGACGACATCGGGCTTGCTCAGTTTTTGCTCCAGCAACCAGCCCGGCCCCAGCAAGCCGCCGAATTCCTCGTCGTAGGTGAAGTGCAATTCCAGCTTGCCCTTGAGCGCGACGCCCAGCGCTTCCAGCGCGCGGGCGGCGAAAATATAGGTGGCGAAGTCGCATTTGGAGACGGCCGCCGCGCGCCCGTAAATGTAACCGTCCTCGATCACGCCGCCGTAGGGGGGATGGGTCCAGCCGTCGCCGGGCGGCACCACGTCGCCGTGGGCGTTCAGGGCCACCGTCGGGCCGCCGGCCTGGTAGGGGCGGCGCACGATCAGGTTGGTGATGCTTTCCATGCCGTAGTCGCGCACCGCCTGTTGCGGCACCACGTGCTTTTCAGCCTGCCAGCCGAAACCCTCGAGCAAGTGGGCGACGGCGTCCGCG
The DNA here is from genome assembly GCA_003482555.1 of Janthinobacterium sp. Taxonomy (GTDB): domain Bacteria; phylum Pseudomonadota; class Gammaproteobacteria; order Burkholderiales; family Burkholderiaceae_D; genus Janthinobacterium. Next base: position 6,281 of record DMYQ01000006.1, read on the forward strand.
TGGGGCGCATTGTTGCCGGGCGGCGTATCGGTCGGCACCTGTATCACTTTTTGCAGGAAGGCGACTTCTTCGTCGAAGTGAAAGTCTATCCAGCTTGTCAATTGTTCGCGTGTATTGCTCATGTTTTCTTTCGGGTGATATGTTTTTTAAAGCGCGGGCGGAAAGCGGCGCCCGCTTCGCTCGAACGGCGGGGCCCGCTTCGCTCAAGCGGGGCCCGCATATTTGGGGGGGCGCTTATTTGGCGCCGGTCTCGAACCAGGCGCCCAGCAGCGCGCGCTCGGACTCGGTCATATTCGTCATGTTACCGATCGGCATGGCCTTGAGCTGCACGGCTTGCTTGTACACTTGCGCCGCGTGCTGGCGTATCAAGTCCGCGTTGTCGAGCATGATGCCGGCCGGCGCCGTCGCAAAGCCGGGCTGGCTCGGGTGCGCCGAGTGGCAGACGGCGCAGCGCTGGCCGATCACGCTTTGCACCCTGGCGAACTGGGTGGCCGGATCGACCGCGGCATGAGCGGCCGGCGGCGCCGGCGCGATCGCGACGGCGACCGCCAGCAGCAGCGCCACGCCGGCGGCCGGATAGGCCCACACGGTGCGGCCCTTGTGGCGCAGATTGAAGAAGTGACGGATGAAGACGCCCGCCGCCATGATGCCGCCGAGTACCAGCCAGGCATGATCGTTGCGATAGGTCATGGCGTAATGGTTGCTGATCATGATGAACAGCACCGGCAGGGTGAAGTAATTATTGTGCACACTGCGCTGCTTGGCGCGCATGCCGTGCTTGGGGTCGGGCAGCTTGCCGGCCGCCATCGCGTCGACCATCTTGCGCTGGCCGGGAATGATCAGCATCAGCACATTGCCGACCATGATGGTGCCTATCATGGCGCCGACATGAATATAGGCCGCGCGGCCGCTGAGCAAATGGGTCAGACCGTAGGCGGCGCCGACCAGCAGCGCGAACACCGCCACGCCGAAGCTCAATTCGTGTTTCGCCAGCGGCGAGCGGCACAGGCCGTCGTACACGGTCCAGCCCAGCAGCAGCGCGCCCACGCCGACGCCGACCGCCTGCCAGCTCGACAAATCGGCCACGGTCTTGTCGATCATCATCGCCTGGGCGTTGAAATAATAGGCGATGGTCAGCAGCGCGATGCCCGACAGCCAGGTGGAGTATGCTTCCCACTTGAACCAGTGCAAGTCGCGCGGCAGTTCGGCCGGCGCCACCAGGTATTTTTGCGGATTGTAAAAGCCGCCCCCGTGCACCGCCCACAACTCGCCCGAGACGCCCTTCCTGGCCAGCTCGGAACCGGGCGCCGGCGGACGGATGGAATTGTCGAGCCAGACGAAGTAAAACGAGGCGCCTATCCAGGCGATCCCGGCGATGACGTGCAACCAGCGCACGACCAGATTGGCCCATTCCAGGGCATAGGGGATCAGGTAGGCAAACACTTCCATGGACTTCCTTCGTTCGACGCGGAGCTTGATTTCGGGTAACTTATAGAAGTTACACCGAATCGTTTCACGGAATATGAAATATATCGTATATTTCACATATTCAAACCAATATAGAGAACGGTCTCGCAATGTCCAGTCTGCCGCAACATCTCGACCTGCACCTGATCCGCATCCTCTACCTGCTGCTGGTGGAAAAGAACGTGTCGCGGGTGGCGCTCAAGCTGAATCAGCCGCAGCCCTCGATTTCCGCCTCGCTGCGCAAATTGCGCGAACTGACGGGCGACCCGCTGCTGGTGCGCGGCGCGCGCGGCATGGTGCCGACCCAGCATGGCGAGAGCTTGCTCATTCCCGCCAAGCGCATCCTGGACCAGACCGAAAGCCTGTTCGTCAAGAAGACGCCCTTCTTGCCGCAGGAAGAGGCGCGCACCTTCCACATCGCCGCGCCCGATTACCTCGACAGCCAGTTCTTGCCGAACGTGGTGGCGACCCTGCGCCACGGCTCGCCCAAGAGCCGGGTCGTGATCCACAGCCTGGGGCCGGGCGTCGACCATATCCGGCAACTCTCGGACGGCGACCTCGACCTGGTGATCGCCAACTGGGACGAACCGCCGGCCCACCTGCACATTTCAAAACTGTTCGAAGACCCCATCATCTGCACCATGCGCGCCGACTGCCCCTACGCCAGGCGCACGGCGAGCGACGCCATGACGGTGGAAGATTATTTGAGCCTGCCGCACATCGCGCCCTCGCAAATGATGCCCGGCTACCACGGCGTGATCGATGCCTTCCTGGCGCGCCAGAGCATGCAGCGCAACGTCGTGGTCGAGTCGCCCTACTTCGGCCTGATCCCCTACATGCTGACGCAGACCGACCTGGTGCTCACCACCGGCCGCCAGTTCATGCGCTTCTATGAAAAATCCCTGCCGCTGAAGAGTTTTGTCGCGCCCCTGAAGTTTCCGCCCATGCGTTTTTACCAGTTGTGGCACCAGCGCGTGCACCAGGCGCCCGAGCACAAATGGCTGCGCGACCAGATCAGCGCCGCCGCCAAGGCACTGATTCAGTCCTAAACTATACGGCGCCGCTGAGATAGCACATCAGCGCCCGCGTATATCCCGGCCAGCCGGGCGCTATATCATCGGCGCTTGCATGATCGGATAAAAAACCATGACGACACTGACAGACTTGAACGGCTGCGACCAGGCCGGCTTCACCGAACACCTGCGCGGCATCTACGAACATTCGCCGTGGATACCGGAACGGGCCTGGGCCGCCCGCCCTTTCGCCAGCGCCACCGCCTTGACCCTGGCGCTGCAGGCGGTCGTCAACGCCGCAACCGTCGACGAGCAACTGGGCCTGATCCGCGCCCATCCCGAGCTGGCCGGCAAGGCCGCCATCGCCGGCGAACTGACGGATGAATCGACCCAGGAGCAGGGCCAGTCCGGTTTACACCTGTGCAGCGCCGAGGAGTTCGCCGCCCTGCGCCGCCTGAACGAAGAATACAACGCGAAATTCGGCTTTCCCTTCATCCTCGCCGTCAAGGGCCCGGACGGCAAGGGCTTTACGCGCCAGCACATCATCGCCACCTTCGCGCGCCGCCTGAAGCAGCAGCGCGGCGCCGAGATGGCCGAGTGCCTGCGCCAGATCAAGCGCATCGCCGAGCTGCGCGTGAACGCCTTGCTCGATGTGGAACTCGTTTTCGGCCCCACCATCATGCAATGGTCGGAAACCCTGGCCTCCTGGAGCGACAGCCCGGACAACCTGACTTGCTCCTACCTGACCGACGCGCACCAAAAGACGGCGGCGCAATTGGCCGAGTGGATGCGCGCGGCCGGCATGAGCGTGCACATCGACGCGGTCGGCAACGTCGCCGGCCGCTACCTGTCCGACGTCCCCGGCGCCAAGACCCTGATGACGGGTTCGCACTACGACACCGTGCGCAATGGCGGAAAATACGACGGCCGCCTCGGCATTTTGCTGCCGATCGCCATCGTCCGCCATTTGCACGAACGGGGCGAAAAACTGCCTTTCGACTTCGAGATCGTCGCCTTCGCCGAAGAGGAAGGGGTGCGCTTCAAGAGCACTTTCCTGGGCAGTAAGGCGGTGATCGGCAAGTTCGACCTGGCGCTGCTGGAAAACACGGACGCCGACGGCATCAGCATGCGCGACGCCATCGCGGCGGCCGGCCACGACGTCGCCGCCATCCCCGCCATCGGGCGCGACCCGTCCCGGTTGCTCGGCTACGTAGAAGTGCACATCGAGCAGGGGCCGGTGCTGCTGGAGCGCGACCTGGCGCTGGGCGTGGTCACGGCCATCAACGGCAGCTCGCGCTACCTGGTCGAGTTGAGCGGGCTGGCCAGCCACGCCGGCACCACGCCGATGACGATGCGGCGCGACGCCGCCGCCGCCGCCGCCGAAGTGCTGCTGCTGGTCGAGCGCCGCTGCGGCCAGGGTACGTCGCTGGTCGGCACCGTCGGCCAGTTGCAGGTGCCGGACGGCTCCGTCAACGTGATTCCGGGCGCCTGCAAGCTCTCGCTCGACATCCGCGCCGCCGACGACGCCGTGCGCCTGGCGGCCGTGGCCGACGTGCTCGACGGCATCGCCAAGATTTGCGCGCGGCGCCAGATCGAGGCCGAGGTGCGGCAAGTGGTGTCGGCCAGCGCCGCGCCGTGCGCGCCCTGGCTGATGCGGCAACTGGGCGCGGCCGTCGAACGCAGCGGCCTGCCCCGCTTCGAACTCGCCTCCGGCGCCGGCCACGACGCCATGGCGATGGCCGGCATCACCGACGTGGCGATGCTGTTCACGCGCTGCGGCAATGGCGGCATCAGCCACAACCCGCTGGAAACGATGACGGCCGACGACGCCGATATCGGCGCCCGCGTGCTGCTCGACTTCCTGCGCAACTTCACGGCCGCGTAATCGGCTTGGGCTTGGGCTTGGGCCCGGTTGGGCCGGCTCAAGCAGTCGGTGCTTGATACCGAGGTTTTCAACAATCAGGCAAATGTCAGTACTTCATGCACAGGCTTGCGCAGTTTCTGTGGCCAATTGCCCTCTGTCGTATAACCCACCGTCACTAGAATTACCGGGAGTTCGTCAGGGGCCAATCCAAATTCTTGTGCCAGGGCGCTTGCGTCAAAACCACTCATGGAGCCACTGGACAAGCCCATGCCTTGCGCCGCAAGCATCAGCGTCATTGCCGCCAGCGAAGCCGAGCGCATTGCCTCATCTCTTTGCAACTGCTCGTTGCCCTCGTGCGCGCGGCAAGCGGCGGCGATCCAGCTTTCATAGACCGATTGATTCAGCATACCGGCCTCGACCGATGGTCTTAGCGCATCAGGCAAGCCTTTGTGTGCCGCCAGCTTTCCACAGATGATGTAGGTGACAGCGGCATCCACCACTTTTTGCTGTCCATAGCACACGGTTTTCAAGCGTGCTTTGGCATCGACCGTGCGTATGGCGATAAATTTCCAATTTTGAAAGTTATAAGCTGATGGCGCCAGAGTGGACAGGCGTACCAGTTCAGCAAGCTGCTCGTCGGAGATGTCGCGTGTGGTGTCATAGTGATTGACCGAGATACGTGCTTCGATCAAGGTTTTCATCGTGTCGTTCATGGGTTTTTCCTTGTGGTGGGTGTCAGGGGGAAGGACTGTGTTCGTCGCGATGAGCTCGCCGGCGTCACGTCGAGATATGCTTTAGTGTTGTGCGGTTTGCTGGCCCATTGCACCATCAGGACGCTGGCAAGTACGCTGCCCAGTCCGACCAGCGCTGTGCCCGTCAAAGTCTGGCCCAGGAGTACCCATCCAAGTATCACGGCCATGAGCGGACTCAGTAGTCCGAGCGAGGACACGGCCACGGTAGACAATCGGGCAATCCCACGAAACCAGAATGCATAAGCGAATGCGGCACCGACAAGGGAAAGATAGGCATAAGCGATTAGCTCGGTGGCACCCAGCGATGGCAGGGGTGGGTCGACCAGCCAGGCCACGGGCATGAGCATCGCGGCACCGGCCAGCAGTTGCCAACCGGTGAAGGCAAGTACTGGCACATCCGATTGCCAGCGCTTGGCCAGATACGTGCCGGCAGCCATGCTGGCGGCGCCGGCCAGGGCGGCAGCGATTCCGATCGCATCCCATGTTGAGCCGGGAGACAGGAGCAAGGCAGCCATGCCCGCGATCCCCAACACACTGGCCAGTGTCGCCAGTCGGGCAGGCCGGCGTCCATCGATGGCCCAGCTGCCCCCCATTACCAGCAAGGGTTGAATGGCGCCCACCACGGCAGCCAAGCCACCCGGCAAGCGGTACGCCGCAACAAACAACAAGGCTTGAAAGCAAGCGATATTGAGGGCCGAGAGCACCAGCAGGCGTCCCAATAT
>DMYQ01000172.1 GCA_003482555.1 Janthinobacterium sp.
TTGATTTTATTGGTCTGCCCAACAGGAATCGAACCTGTGACCCTCAGCTTAGAAGGCTGATGCTCTATCCAACTGAGCTATGGGCAGAGTGAAGAACTGCGGATGATTGAAATGTTTCGAGCAAAGAAAAAACGGGCTGTCAAATCTGACAGCCCGCTTAAATTTTGGTCGGAGTACAAGGATTCGAACCTTGGACCCCCTGGTCCCAAACCAGGTGCGCTACCGGGCTGCGCTACACTCCGAAGACAAGATAATACCGCCTGGGGCGCATTTCGTCAATTGATCGGGGCGAATTAGATGCAAATAGCTATCAAAACCGGGAAGTTTCGATAGCCTGCGCCCATCCGGCCCGCCCGCTTCAAGCCGCGATCTTGTCGGCGATGCGCTGGGCCATCGATTTCGCGTGCTCGGCGCTCTTCGCTTCGACCATCACGCGTATCAGCGGTTCCGTGCCGGAGGCGCGTATCAGCACGCGGCCGGTGTCGCCCAGTTCGCGCTCGACTTTTTCCATTTCATCGACCATGGCGGGATTTTTTTGCCAGTCGAATCCGGCCGCCACGCGCAGGTTGATCAGGGTTTGCGGGAACAACACCAGCTCGCTGGTGCATTCCTGCAAGCTCTGGCCGCTGCGCTTGAGCGCCGACAGCACTTGCAGCGCCGACACGATGCCGTCGCCGGTGGTGTGCTTGTCCAGGCACAGCAAATGGCCGGAGCCCTCGCCGCCCAGTATCCAGCCCCGCTCTTTCATCACTTCCAGCACGTAGCGGTCGCCCACTTTGGCGCGCGCGAAGCCGATCCCCATTTCCTTGAACAAGACTTCCAGCGCCATGTTCGTCATCAGGGTGCCGACCGCGCCCGGCACCGGACCCGTTGCCAGGCGATCCTTGACCATCACGTAGAGCAATTCGTCGCCGTTGTACAAGCGTCCGCTGGCGTCGCACATGATGAGGCGGTCGGCGTCGCCGTCGAGGGCAATGCCCAGGTCCGCGCCGTGCTCGACCACCGCGGCCGACATCGCCGCCGGGGCCGTCGCGCCGAAGCCGGCGTTGATGTTGAAACCGTCCGGCTTGTTGCCGATGGCGATGACTTCCGCGCCCAGCTCATGGAATACGTGCGGCGCGATGTGGTAGGCGGCGCCGTGGGCGCAGTCGACGACGATTTTCAAGCCGCGCAGGTCCAACTCGTTCGGGAAGGTGCTCTTGCAAAATTCGATGTAGCGGCCCTGGGCGTCGTCGAGGCGCTTGGCGCGACCCAGTTTTTCCGACGGCACGCAATCCATGGGCTGATCCAGCGCCAGTTCGATTTCATGCTCCACGGCGTCGGGCAATTTGGTGCCCTGGGCGGAAAAGAATTTGATGCCATTGTCGTGGAAGGGATTGTGCGAGGCGGAAATGACAACGCCGGCCGCCAGGCGCAGCGCCCGCGTCAGGTAGGCAATGGCCGGGGTCGGCATCGGGCCGGCCAGCATGACGTCCACGCCGGCCGCCGAAAAGCCCGCTTCCAGCGCCGCTTCCAGCATGTAGCCGGAGATGCGCGTGTCCTTGCCGATCAACACCGTCGGCTTGACCGTGGCGGTCTGAGCCTTGGCCAGCACCTTGCCGGCGGCATAGCCGAGGCGCATCACGAAGTCTGGCGTGATCGGCGCCGTGCCGACCAAACCCCGAATGCCATCCGTACCAAAATATTTACGTGTCATGCTGTTCTCTTCTATTGATGTTTTATTGAAATTGATGCTGGACTAATGGGCCGCGCGCCACACCATGAGCGCGTCGACGGTTTCCGCTACATCATGCACCCGGATAATTTCGGCGCCATGTGCCAGCGCAGCCAGGGCGCCCGCGATGCTGCCCGCCAGGCGCTGTTCGACGGGGCGCCCGGTGACGGCGCCCAGCATGGACTTGCGCGACAGGCCGGCCAGCATCGGCAAGCCCAGCGCGTCGCGGATGCGCCCGCTGGCCTTGAGCAGGGCGAAATTGTGTTCCGCGGTCTTGCCAAAACCATAGCCGGGGTCGATGCACAGGCGCTCGCGCTCGATGCCGGCCGCCGTCAGTTCCGCCACCCGCGCGGCCAGGAAGTCGATCACTTCGGCCACCACGTCGTCGTAGCGGGGTTGCTCCTGCATGGTTTGCGGGGCGCCGCGCATGTGCATGATACACAAGGCACAGTCGCTGTCGCGCACGGCTGCTATGGCGCCCGGCGCGCGGAAGGCGTTGATGTCGTTGATCATGTCGGCGCCCGCCAGTATGGCTTCGCGCATCACTTCCGGCTTGTAGGTGTCGACCGAGAGCGGCTTGCCGCAGTCGCGCAAGGCGTACAGCACCGGCATGACGCGCTGCAATTCCTCCACCAGCGACAGCGCGGGCGCGCCGGGCCGACTCGACTCGCCGCCGATGTCGATGATGTCGACGCCGGCCAGCACCATGTCTTCGGCCCGCGCCAGCGCGAACTCCAGGGCTTGGAACTGGCCGCCGTCGGAAAAGGAATCGGGCGTGACGTTCAAGATGCCCATCACCAGGGCCGAACCGGGGCCCGGCAAGTTAAAGCCGAAACGGCCGAATTGAAGATATTGTCGCATTGAAGTAGAAAGGTGAAGGGGATCGAGTAGGGGGCGGCAGTTGCCAGCGCCGCCCTCTCACACCACCGTACGTGCGG
>DMYQ01000134.1:0-7860 GCA_003482555.1 Janthinobacterium sp.
CGCCGCGGCCGGCGCCCTCCTGGCCATGGGCGCTTGCCACGCCCATGCCGATGTCGCCGAGGTGAGCGCAGTGACCGAAGTCACCGAAGTCACCCTCGCCACCGTCACCGTGCATGGCGAGGCGGACGGCATCGACAGGCGCGCCAGCGTCGGCAGCAAGGCCGAGGCGGATCTGGTCGAGGTGCCGCAGTCGATCTCGGTGCTGAACCGCGAGCGTCTGGACGCGCAAAAGGCCGCCAGCATCCCGCAGGCGCTGCGCTATACCGCCGGCATGCAGGTGGAAACCTACGGCGTCGATCCGCGCTTCGACCAGTATTTGATACGCGGCTTCGATTCGGGTGCGAATGGCGTCTTCCGCGACGGCCTGAATCTGCCCACGCGCGGCTTCACCGGCTTCACGCTGGAGCCGTACGGCCTGGAGAGCCTGGAAGTGCTGCGCGGCCCCAGTTCGGTCCTGTACGGCCAGGCCGAAGTGGGCGGCCTGGTGAACGCGGTGAGCAAGCGCCCGCCGGCCACCCGCCTGGGAGAGCTGGAACTGAGCTACGGCAGCCATGATCGCAAGCAGATCGCCGCCGACATCGGCGGGCCGCTCGATGAACGGGGCGAGTGGCGCTACCGGGTGACGGCGCTGGGGCGCGAAGCGAAGGGCGCGGTCGATTACACCAGCGACAATCGCCAATACTTCGCGCCGGCGCTGAGCTGGCAGCCGGACGCGGACACGTCGCTGACTTTGCTGGCCTATCTGCAAAACGACAATGTGCCGCCGAATTTTTACCTGCCGGCCGTCGGCACGCAAAAGCCCGGCCCCTTCGGCCGGATTCCGTCCAGCCGCTTTACCGGCGAGCCGGGCCTGGACCACTTCAAGACCGAGCAGCGCAGCCTTGGCTATGTGTTTGAAAAAAACCTGGGAGCGGCGTGGAAGCTGCACCAGAGCCTGCGCTTCGCGACTGAAAAAGTCGACTATCACAGCCTGTACATGACGGCGCTGCGGGACGACGGGCGCACCATCGATCGCAGCAACTTCGCGGTGCGACAGAAGGCGCGGGTCTTTTCCGCCGACCAGAACGTGGCGTGGAGCAAACGCTTGGGCACGCTCGAGAACACCGTGGTGGCCGGCCTCGATTACAGCCGCGCCGTGCAGGAAGGGCGCAACTACAGCGCCGCCGCGCCCGCGCTCGATGTGATCGCGCCGGTCTACGGCCAGGAAGTGGGCGCGCCCGATCTGTACGAAGACAAGCGCAGCACCTTGCGCCAGACCGGCGTGTACGTCCAGGATCAGCTCAAAATCGACGGCCGCTACCTGTTGACGGCCGGCCTGCGCCGCGACCACAGCGGCATCCACAATGAAGACTACTTCAACGCAACGCGCGACAAGCAGCAAGACAATGCCACCACCGGCCGTCTGGGCTTGACCTGGCTGGGCCCGAACGGCTTGGCGCCTTACCTGGGTTACGCCACTTCCTTCCGTCCCGTGCCGGGCCAGAGCGCCGACGGCCGCAATTTCGTGCCGGAAGTGGGCAAGCAGCTTGAACTCGGTGCCAAGTGGGCGCCGCTGAACCGCGCGGCCCTGCTGACGGCCGCCCTGTTTGATCTGCGCAAGCGCAATGTGCTGACGGCCGACCCGGACAATTTGGGCATCGGCGCCCAGATCCAGCGCGGCGCCGTGCGCGTGCGCGGCCTGGAACTGGAAGCGCAGGCGGAACTGGACAAATACTGGAAGGTGAACGCCTCCTTCACCGGGCTCGATGCGCAGATCACGCGCAGCAACGACGGCAGCGAAGGCAATCGCCCCGCGCTGGTGCCGCGCGTGAATCTGGCCGGCTGGGCGGAACGCAAGTTCGACAGCGGCTGGCGCGCCGGCGCCGGGGTGCGCCGCGTGGGCGCCAGCTTCGGCGACGACGCCAACACCTTCGAAAACGCCGGCGTCACCCTGGTCGACGCCATGCTGGGCTACCGCTTCGGGCACTGGGATCTGGCCCTGAACGTCAGCAATCTGGGCGACAAAATCTACCTGGGCAACTGCGCCAGCGACGGCACCTGCAACTATGCCGCGCGGCGCCAGGCCCAACTCACAGCCAGCTACGCATGGTAAGCGCGCCAGCCATTCAACCGTACTTGCAAAGCCACTTGCAAAGCTCATTACAAAGGAAATCGATGAATATCACCGTCAACCCCGCGCCGCCATTCCGCAGCGCGATCCTGTCCGGCCAGCCCTTCGAGGTGCGACGCGACAGCGAAACGCTGGCCGTCACCCGCGCCGGGCGGCTGGCGCTGCAACTGAATGTCGCCGCGGGCGCCGAGTACTGGCTGGAGCGCGCGCCCGCCACCCCGCAGGCCCAACCGCCGGCGCTGCTGCGCGGCGCCTTGCTGGCCGCGCTGGAAATGCTGAGCGCCACCGATGCCGCGCTGGACCTGATACGCCTGCACGCCGGCCAGTGGCCCGAGCTGAAGGAGGCGCTGCTGCAAACCGGGATCGCGCGCGCAGGCGGTGCCGCGCTGACGGTGTCGCCGTCCATGCTGTGGCAACTGCCCGAGCCGTGGCTGGCGCGGGCACCGGCGCTCTACCCGCAAAACCATGTGCGCAGCGGCGAGCGCTGGCATCCGCTGCGCCCGGCCAAGCCGCAAGGCTATGTCTACCAGCGCTTCATCGCCTGGCTGGGCCAGAGCTTTTCCCTGCGCGTCGCCAGCGTCGAGCGGGATGTGCACACCATGCACAAGTGGATGAACGACCCGCGCGTGGCCCAATTTTTCCAGGAAGAGGGCGACCTGGCGTTTCAGCGCGACTATCTGAACGGCCGCCTGGCCGATCCGCACATGTTGCCCCTGATCGCCGAATTCGACGGCGTGCCGTTCGGCTACATGGAAGTCTACTGGGCCCAGGAAAACCGCCTGGGGCCGTACTACGCGGCCGAGGACTACGACCGCGGCTGGCATGTGCTGGTGGGCGAACAGGCTTACTCGGGTGGACAGTTCATCAGCGCCTGGCTGCCTTCGCTGATGCACTACATGTTTCTCGACGAGCCGCGTACCCAGCGCATCGTCGGCGAGCCGGCCGCCAGCCACCAGCGCCAGGTGCGCAATCTGGAACGCTCCGGCTTTGCCGCGCTCAAGGATGTCGACTTTCCGCACAAGCGCGCCACCCTGGTGATGCTGATGCGCGAAAAATTCTTCGGCAAGCGTCTCTGGCACCCGAGTCCGAAAGCTTGAGCCGTTCAAGCTGCGCCGCCGCCACTTATCCCGTCATCTGAGAAGGAACACCCATGCACACTGAACCAACCATGTACGACATCGTCGGCATCGGCTTCGGCCCGTCCAATCTGGCGCTGGCGATCGCGCTCGATGAAATCCTGCGCGACGACGCGCGCGCGCTGTCGCATTGCTTCATCGAGCGCCAGCCGCGCTTTACCTGGCACGGCGACATGCTGCTGCCCGGCACCGACATGCAGATCTCCTTCCTGAAGGATCTGGTGTCCCTGCGCGACCCGACCAGCCCCTACTCTTTCGTGAACTATCTGCGCCAGCACAAGCGCCTGGAAGCCTTCATCAGTCAAAAGACCTTTTTCCCCAGCCGGATCGAGTTCAATGACTACCTGCGCTGGAGCGCCGGCCATTTCGACGCCCATTGCCGCTACGGCGAGAACGTCACCCGTGTCGTCCCGGAATACAAGGGCGGCGAGGTGGTCGCGCTGCGCGTGCATTCGAGCGACGCGGCCGGACGCGAGCGCCAGCGCCGCAGCCGCAGCCTGGTGTTCGCGCCGGGCGGCCGGCCCGTCGTGCCGGATTGCTTCGCCGACCAGAATGATGCCCGCATCATGCACTCCTCGCGCTACCTGGGCGCGATCGAGCGCCCCGCCCCCGACACCGGCGGCGCTTCAGCGCCGGCGCTGGCGGTGGTGGGCGGCGGCCAGAGCGCGGCCGAAATCTTCCTTGACCTGGTGGCGCGCTATCCGAACGCCAAGGTCGACCTGATACTGCGCGGCTCCACCCTCAAGCCGTCCGAGGACGGCCCGTCGATCAACCACATCTTCGACCCCGACTACACCGATTTCTTCTTCGGCCAGCCGCGGCAGGTGCGCCAGTCGCTGCTGGCGGAATTCCGTCACACGAATTACGCCGTCGTGGACGGCGATTTGATCGAGCGCATCAGCGCCATGCTGTACGCTCAGCGCGTCGACGGCAATGAGCGGGTGCGGGTGCTGAGCTCCTGCTCGGTCGAGCGGGTAAGTTGCGACGAACGGGGCGTGCACTTGGATCTGGCGCAGCTCGGCAGCGTCGAGCGTCTGCAAGCGCGCTACCAGCGCGTGGTGCTGGCCACCGGCTATATGCGCGACACCAGCGAGGCCCTGCTGGCCGAACTGGAGCCCGAGCTGGACGGCTTTTGCATCGGCCGCCACTATCAACTGGCCACTCCGGCCCACGTGAAGCCGCCGATCTTCGTGCAGGGTTCTTCCGAGACCACGCACGGACTGGCCGACACCTTGCTGTCGGTGCTGGCCGTGCGTTCGCACGAAATCGCCCGCTCGCTGGTGGACAAGCTGGCGCTCAAGCCTGCCACGTCCGCGTTCGCGCGCGCGGGCGCCGGCGCGGGCGGCGCGCTGGTGACGGAGGTCGAATGAGTTTCACCAGCGCCGCCTTGCCGGACATGGAATCGCCGCACTTGAAGCGCTTGCTGTTCACGCTGGCGCTGCCGGCCGTGATCGGCCTGTCGGCGAACGCCATGCACCAGTTGGCCAACGCCTTCTTCGTCAGCCAGCTGGGCACCCACGCGATCGCCGCCATCAGCCTGTGCTTCCCGCTGCTGATCGTGTTTGGCGCGATCGGCGAGGGCGCCGGCGTGGGCGTGGCCAGTTGCGTGGCGCGCATGCTGGGCGCCGGCGACGAGCTGCGCGCCAGCCGCACCGCCAGCACCGTCATGCTGCTGCTGGGCGTGGCCGGCTGTGTGCTGGCCGCCGTGCTGCTGCCGCTGCTGCCGGCGCTGCTCACGGCAATGGGCGCCACGGCCGACGCCATGCCCGCCTCGACCGCCTACGCCACCATCTTTTGCTACAGCGCGCCGCTGATCCTGCTGCAAATGCTGTGCGACTTCATCGCCATCTCGGAAGGCAATACGCGCTTCAGCATGTGGACGCTGATCGGCTCCTTCGCCCTGAACCTGATGCTCGACCCCATCCTGATTTTTTACTGCGACATGGGCGTGGCTGGCGCGGCCTGGGCCACCTTGATTTCCGCGCTGGCGGCGCTGTTGGCGTATGCCGTCTACTTCCAGCGCCGCATCGGCAAAATCCACATCGCCCCGCGCCATGTGCGCATCGACTGGCCGGGCCTGTGGCAACTGGTCGCCGTCGGTGTGCCGGCGGCCCTGTCGACCGGGCTGGCGGCGCTGGCCTTCGCCCTGGTCTACCGCAATGCCGCCAGCTTTGGCGAGAATGCCGTCGCGGCGGTGGCGATCGGCTTGCGCATCCTCACCGGCGGCAGCTTGCCCCTGGTCGGCTTTTGCCTGGGCGGGCAAGCCTTGCTCGGTTTTTGCTGGGGCGCCGGACAGCGCGCGCGTTTCGTGCGGGCGACGCGCCTGATGCTGGCCATCAGCAGCGCCTTTGCCATCGCCTATTCGGCCCTGGTGATCGTGTTCGCGCCGTGGATCGTCGGCTGGTTCAGCCAGGACCCGGCCGTGCGGGAACTGGCCGTGAGCAGTTGCCGCGCCTTTCACCTGTGCTTCGGTCTGTTTGGATTCCACATGGTGGCGGTGGTGGCGTTGCAGGCGGCCGAACGCAGCGCCAAGGCGGCCTGGCTGGTGCTGGCGCCGCACGGCTACCTGCTGCTGCCGCTGCTGTTCCTGTTGCCGCCGCTGTACGGCTTGAACGGTCTGCTCGCCAGCATGGCGCTGGCGGCCGGCTTGAGCGCGGCGCTCGGCGCCACGCTGCTGCTCGGCGAAATGGGGACGCTGCGGCGCATGGCGGGCGCCAGCACCACGGCGCAGCTGCCGTTGCGGGCCGAGGGATGATGCGCCGCGTCGCCACCTTGCTGCATCGCTGGGCCGGTTTGCTGATCGCCTGCTTCCTGTTCGTCAGCGGCCTGACCGGCGCCGTGATTTCATGGGATCACGAGCTCGACGAACTGCTCAATGCGCAACTGATCGATGCGCCCGGCGTCGGCCCGGCGCGGCCGGCGCTGGAGTTGGCGCGCGCCGTCGAAGTGCGCCATCCGCGGATGCAGGTATTGTCCGTGCCGATGGCGGCCGAAACGGGGCATTCGCTCGATTTTTATGTGGAGCCGCGCCTCGATCCGGCCACCGGCGCGCTCTATCCGGCACCCTACAATCAAGTGTTTGTCGATCCCGTGACGGGGCTGGAACTGGGTACACGCAACTGGGGCGCGGCCTGGCCGATCACGCGCGCGACCTTCGTCTCTTTCCTGTATCGCCTGCATTACACGCTGCATATCCCGCGCCTGTGGGGCATCGACACATGGGGGCTGTGGCTGATGGGCGGTATTGCGATGATCTGGACGCTGGACTGCCTGGTCGCCTTCTATCTGACCCTGCCGCAGCGCCGCCGCACTCCGGCGCTGACACTGGTGGCGCCGGCAGCGGTGCGGCCGCCGCCCAAAAGCTGGTGGCAGCGCTGGCGCCCGGCGTGGCGGATACGCTTCGGGGCCGGCGGTGCCAAGTTGAACTTCGATCTGCACCGCGCCTTCGGTCTGTGGACCTGGCTGCTGTTGTTCATCATAGCCTTCACGGCCTTTTCGCTGAATCTGTACCGCGAAGTCTTTTTCCCCGCCATGTCGCTGGTCTCGAACGTGACGCCGTCGCCGTTCGACTTGCGCACGCCGAGCGGGCCCGACAAGCCCATGGCTGCCACCTTGAGCTACGCCGACGTGCTGGCGCGGGCCAGGGCGGACGGGGCGCGCCGGGGCTGGCGCGAGCCGGTGGGGGAACTGTCCTACGCGCGCGAGTACGGGATTTACTCGGTGGCCTTTTTCCTGCCGCGGGACGAGCAGGGCGCCGGGGGCGTCGGACACCGCCAGCTTTACTATGACGGCCGCGATGGCGCCCTGCTCGGTGAGCGCCAGCCCTGGAAAGGCACGCTGGCCGATATCTTCGTGCAAGCCCAGTTCCCCGTGCATTCCGGCCGCATCCTCGGCATTCCGGGGCGGGTGCTTATTTCGCTGATGGGATTGATCGTGGCGATGCTGTCCGTGACGGGCGTGCTGATATGGTGGCGCAAGCGCGCCGCCCGCGCCGGCGTGGCGCAGTCGCGTCAGACGCCGGGATTGGCGCGCGCCAGGTAATACCACTCGCCGCCGGCGGCCGCGGCCGCGTCGGGGAACAGGATCAGGGCGTCGAATTCGGCGTCGACGGGGCTGCCGTCGGCGCGCCGGCCGATCAATTCGCCTTTGCGGACGGGGTCGAAGCTGGCCCAGGGACGGCAAAAGGCGTCGCCGGCCGCGACCTTGTCGTACACGGCCACCAGGCTGAGCGAGTCGATCCGGTCGGCCGCGACCGGTTCCGGCGCCGGTGCCTCGATCAGCTTCAGGAAAGCGAGGGCGTTGACGATGGCGCGGTAGGCCACTTCGGGGGCGGCCGGATCGGCGTGCTGGCCGCATTCCAGGGTGAGCGCGTAGCCGCCCGTCGAGCGCATGAATTCGGTGCTGCCGACGCCGTGGGCGAGCAGCGCTTCCAGCGCGGCGCCGGGGGCGGCGCGGCGGCGCGCGCCGGCCCCGTAGGCGGCCAGCCAGCCATCGACGAAGCGGACCACGCCGAGGTGGCGCGCCAGCGCGCGCTCCTCACGCTCGCGCGCGAACGGCTCCAGCGCGCCCTGGTTGTCGCGCGGGCCCAGCATCAGGAAGGGCGCGCCCGGCGCC
>DMYQ01000134.1:8044-10038 GCA_003482555.1 Janthinobacterium sp.
GCGGTTCAGATTGCGCTCGCCCCTACGCTCGCCCTTGGCGTAAGCCAGCGGGTTGGCGACCGGGACGAAGGTGACGGCGCCGGAGGTGATGCGCAGGGCGCCGCTGTCGAGTTCAGCCATCACACGCAGTATCGCCGTGGTGCCGCAGCCTTCGTTGCCGTGCACGGCGCCCAGCACGATCAGCCGCGGGCCGGCGCGCTGGCCGCTGTAGTTGACGGATTTGAAGTGCGATCCTGATGGCATGGCGGTACTCCCCTCGGCGACTATGCGCAGGTATTTTAGCGGGAATGGGCTTGCAGTATGAAACATAAGCATCAAGCATCAGCATGAAACATCGGCACGAAATATCATCGGCATGAAAAATCCGCTCAAGCCCTGCCTTGCGTGAACCTGTCTTGCGCGACCCGGCCTTGCGTGGCATGATTTGCGCTCCGTCAAATGGCGGCCGGGCGGCCGGGCCGCCGCGCCGACAAACGGGGACACGATGAAGCACGACCGACCGAACGCCCGCATCCACGGACTCGATACCTTGCGCGCGCTGGCGATTTTGCTGGTGTTCACGAATCACTACCGCCTGTTCGTCAGCGAGGGCGGCGCCTTCGGCTGGCTCGGCGAAGTGGGCTGGGTCGGGGTCGACCTGTTTTTCGGCCTGAGCGGTTACCTGATCGGCGGGCAAATCTTCGCGGCCATGCGCAGCCGACGCGGCTTTTCGCTGGGTAAATTCTGTGCGCGCCGCCTGCTGCGCACACTGCCCGTTTTTTATGCCG
This sequence comes from Janthinobacterium sp., assembly GCA_003482555.1. Taxonomy (GTDB): domain Bacteria; phylum Pseudomonadota; class Gammaproteobacteria; order Burkholderiales; family Burkholderiaceae_D; genus Janthinobacterium. Next base: position 8,812 of record DMYQ01000134.1, read on the forward strand.
TGCTAGCGCTGTATTACTTGTGGCGTCCGTTTCACGGCAACGCTCCGCTGCTGCCGCTGTGGAAATTCCTGACCTTTACGCAAAATATCAATCTGACCCCGGGCACGGCGTTTTCGCACGCCTGGTCGCTGTGCGTCGAAGAACAGTTTTATCTGCTCTTGCCGGCCGTGGCCCTGCTGGTCGCGGCTTGCGGCAAGTCTATGCGCTGGGCCTGGATCGCCATCGCGGCCGCTCTGCTGGCGGGCATGCTGCTGCGCTCCGGCATCTGGGACGAGCACGTGGGCGCCGGCGGCTTGAGATATTACAAATACGTATATTATTCCTCGCTGTGCCGTTTCGATGAACTGGTGGCCGGCGTCGCGCTGGCCCTGCTGCAGAATTTTCATCCCCGCTTGTGGGCCCGGGTCATGGCGCATGGCAAGCTGATCTTGCTGGCCGGCCTGGGTGCCGGCGCGCTGGCCCTGCGCCTGTTCCTGGGCGACCACTTCGGCTATGCCGTGACGGTGTTCGGCTATCCGCTGCTGGCGGCCAGCGTGGCGCTGCTGATCGCCGCCGCGCTCAGTCCGGCGTCACCGTTGCGCGACACGCGGGTGCCGGGCGCCGCCAGTCTGGCGGCCTGGTCTTACGCCTTTTACCTGACCCACAAGCAGTTATGCATCCTGCTCCGGCCAGCCTTGCGCGCGCAAGGCATGGGGCCGGACACGGCGCCGGCCATGTGGCTGATGTTTGGCGCCAGCCTGCTTGCCGGCTGGCTGCTGTATTGCCTGGTCGAGACGCCATTCATGCTGCTGCGCCGGCGCCTGGTTCCGGACAATCTGGCGCGACCGGCGCCGCCGCTGTCCTGAACTACTGATTCGTTGAATCAATATGGCGAGAATATGGTGTAAATTGGCCCGCTACCGCATCGCATGTACTCGCAGGGCCCGGCGGTGCTTTGCTCCTTAGTCACAGTTCGGCCACAAGTTCCCACTTCACCATTTCGCGGCTTAGAAATTCGCCATGTGATCCCAACTTCAAAAGGTAAGGAGCCACATCGCCGGGTAGAAGCACAACCATTGGCGCCAAATCTACGTCATCAGCATAACCAGGTGGGGTCACGAAGCCAAACTCCCGATAGCGGCCATGGATCGCGCATGCCTCACCAGTCTTGAGATTTATTTTCTTTCTCGGCGCCGCACCCAGCGGTATCCTAGGCAGGCCAATGAGCGTCTTGGGCGGCCAAGTGCC
>DMYQ01000134.1:10340-11143 GCA_003482555.1 Janthinobacterium sp.
AAAAACGTGTGGCTACATCGAATTTCTCCGCTTCCCAAGTGGTTTCCTGATAAGCACTTACTGTATTTAAACCGGCATTCGCATGAAATGGCGCAAGCTGTTCATTGCAGAATAGTATTAGATCGAGTAGTTTTCCCTTGGTCTCGTCGTCGAAAATTAAAGATCGGGGTACTCGAAACTGAAAGCAAGAACATACCCTTTTCATCCAGCTACGAGCCGTAAGACATGAAACGACATATTCACCTGTTTCGTTATGTTCTCTGCCAGATGTTAAGTACCTCTCAATACAGTCATTTTCGCCAAGGGATCTAATGTGCGCCTGCAACGAAAGTGACTTCGTATCGGGAAGCTTGACCCAACGTCCTCGCTCGGAATCGCGCTTCCAGGACAAATGGCTTCCGAACGCGGCTTCAAATGCTTCAAAACATTTTACAAGCGCCGCGCGGGTGTTGGGCGTATGGCCGTTCCAGAAATAAAACGTCGCCGTAAAACCAACGGTGAGGACGATCCGATCATCGTCTGATTCGAGGTATTGAAAATCGGGTAGTAGAGCTTCAATTTCTTCAAAATGCGAATTCACTCTAACGTTCCTTTTTCTTGATTGGGGCTGCTGCGGCTGCGCCACCAACAACAGCAAGGGAAATCCCGGCGACAATCGCCTCAACGGGCAACGCCGCAATGACAATGGCGCCAACAACAACGACCCCCGCAGTCACAGCGGCAGCTTTCAGAAAACTGCTCAAAGCGGTGCCTTCTTGATGCGCCACAACTGGCCCATACTGCGGGCGCACTGGTTGCGGAGC
>DMYQ01000240.1:0-391 GCA_003482555.1 Janthinobacterium sp.
CAAGCCGTGAATGGCGCCGACACGCGCGCCCAGGTGGTCCTGGGCGCCAACGACAAGCACTTGCTGTTTCGCTCCTGCGTCGGGGTCGAGATCGTCGACCGCCATCACCTCGCCATCACGCTGGGCACCCGCGTCCACTGCAAGAATCTGTTCGGGCGCGTGTACATGGGCGCGATCGAGCGCCTGCACCGCCGCTATATCGCGCCGGCCATGCTGCGGCTGGCGGTCGAATTCGCCCTGCCGGGCGTCGAGGATTTCGCGGCGCTTGCCGCTCCGGCGCCGGCCTGAGCGCGGCGGCGGGCGCTCAGAGCTTGAGAGTTTTCCGGGCGTGCGGAGCGGGCATGATCGAAAGTCTCTCAAGCTCTCAAGCTCTCAGGCTCTCAGGCTCTCA
>DMYQ01000240.1:462-3389 GCA_003482555.1 Janthinobacterium sp.
CTCAGGCTCTCAGGCTCTCAGGCCGGCGCCGGCCAGTCGCCGGTCACGGCCAGGAAGGGCGAAGCATCGGCGGCGTCGTCGTAGCGCAGCGGCATCGCCGCGCCGAGGCGCACGGCGGCCCGCACATGGCAGCGCAGCAGGCGCTGCGCGCCGGCGAACGAGCGCAGCTCTTCGCCGTCCCATACCAATTCCACGTCGACGGCCAGGTACAGCAGGTCGCCGCTGGCGAAATCGGGAAACAGCAAGCCGGCGCGCGGTTCGCCGACCAGGTTGCCGATCGTGCGGAAGTGCGAATTGCCGGCGAAATCGGGCAGCGTCAGGGTGCCGTCGGCGTCGACGCGCACGAAGCCCGGTTTGCCGCCCCGGTGCGAGGCGTCGACGGCGCCGGGATGGGCGCTGGCGATGAACAGCGTGTCGGCCGCCGTGATGGCGCGCCGGGCGGACGCGTCCAGCCGCTCCAAATGGATGGCCGCGCGGGTGTCGACCGCGACCGCGGCCGTGCGCGGCGCGCGGCGCTGGATGTATTTCGGACAGTTGCCATAGGCTTGATCGACGCGCACGGAAAAACCGTAGTCGCTCGCCGCGTCGATATGGCCATTGACGCGGTTGCGGCGCCGCTGGTCCGGCTCGATGCCCAGCAGGCCGACGGTGGCGCCGACGACCAAGCTGGCCGCCAGCGGATCGCCCGGCAAGGGCGCGGCGTCCACCAGCAGGCGCGCCGCCGTGTCGGCGCGCACGAAGCCGGGTTCGCCGAACAGCAGCGTGGCCCAGGGTTGTCCGCGCGGGTCGAGGCTGGCGGCGACGACGAAGGGTAACTGGGGAAAGAAGGCTTGGTGCTGTTCTGTCAGGCCGGCGCCGACCCCGCGCCGCCCCAGCGTGTCGAGACGCTCGGCGACGCCGAGGCGCTCCTGGATCCGCAGCGAGTCGGCATGGAACGGCGAGGCCGCGTGCGGCCACGCGCGCAAGGGCGGGAAGGTCATGGCCGGCCCCTTATTCAGCCCACAGGCCGGTTTTGCTGCGCGCCATGGCGATGAATCCCGGCGCCGCTTCGATCCGCTCCAGCCAGCCCCGCAACTGGGGATAGGGCGCCAGGTCGATGCCGCCTTCCGGCGCATGGGCGATGTACGGATACATGGCCAGGTCGGCGATGGTCAGGCGCCGCGCGGCCAGGTAGGGCTCGTCGGCCAGGAAGCGCTCCATCACCGTGAACAATTGCCGGGCGACCGCGTGCGCCTGTTCGATATTCACGGGGCGCTTGAACAGCATGCCCACGCGGGCCGCCATCGGACCGTTGACCACGACCCCCGCCGCCACCGACAACCAGCGCTGCACCGCGGCGCGTCCGGCCGGATCGGCGGGCAGGAATCGGCCGTCGCCGTATTTGCTGGCCAGGTATTCGAGAATCGCGGCGGAGTCCCACAGCACGGCGCCGTCGTCGTCGATGACGGGAACCTGTCCGAAGGGATTCATGCGCAAGAAGGCGAGGCTCTTCTGCTCCGCCTTGCCCAGGTCGAGCCGCACGTGCGTGTAAGGCAGCTCCATCATGCGCAGCAGCAGTTCGACGCGGTGCGTATGGCCGGACAGGGCAAAACCGTACAGGACGATGGGTTTGGCCGGCGCGGCGAGTTGAGCATTCAGTGCTGGGACGTGGATCATGTTCGTGCTTTCCTTGGAGGTGACGATGGGCCGGGCGTCGATGTCATGTCGATGTCATGTCGACGCCCGGCGGCTTGCTTGCCGCTCGGTCGAGTACAAGTCAGCGTCCAGTGTAGGATGACGGGGCGGGCTATACTACGCCCGAGGCGGGAAACACTTATGAGTGGAATGCATGAATAGCGGCTTGTTCGAACACATCGAAGTGTTCGTGGCGATCGCGCGGGCGCGCAGTTTGACGGGGGCGTCGATCGCCACGGGCATCGCCCAGGCGACCATCAGCCGCCAACTGACGGCGCTGGAAGAGCGTCTGGGATGCCGCCTGTTTTTGCGCTCCACCCGCGCCATCAGTCTCACCGAGCGGGGCGAATTGTTTTTGCGGCATGCCTTGCGCCTGCAAGAGGGCGTGGCCGAAGCGGAAGATGCCCTGCGCGAGGGCGAAGGCAAGCCGCGCGGGCGCATCCGCGTCGCCTGCTCGAACGGTTTCGCCAAGAAGCTGCTCATTCCCATGCTGTCCGAATGGCAGGGACGCTACCCCGAGGTGCGCATCGAACTGCTCTTGTCGGATCAACTGTCGCAACTGGTGGAGGAAGGGGTCGACGTCGCTTTCCGCATCGGCTCCTTGCAAGAATCCGGCCTGTTCGCGCGCACGGTGGGCAGCTTCGAGCGCTTCGTCGTCGCCGCGCCGGAATATTTGAAACTGCATGGCAGGCCGGACCGGCCGCAGCAATTGAGTCGGCATCAGTGCATCCTGCTTTCAAGCCTGGAGCGTCCCGACCTCTGGCATTTCGATGGCGCCGAGGGTGGTGAGGCGATCCAGGTGGCCGGCCGACTGGGCATGTCCACGCTCGACGCGGTCTACGAAGCGGTGCTGGCGGGACTGGGCGTGGCCATCGTGCCCGCCTGGTTCTGCGTCGACGAATTGGCCGACGGGCGAGTCAGCCGGCTGCTGGCGGACTTTCCGCTATCGCCGCGCACCATCAGCGCCGTGACTGCGGCGCGCGGCGCGGCCGGCGGCAAAATCGCCTTGTTCGTGGAATTCGTCGAGGCGGCGCTGGCGGCGCGCGCCGGGCGGCAGCCGCCGGCGTAAGCGCTGTCGCGCGCCGGGATCGTCGATTGTCTTTAGTGGACGCTGTCGCGGGCGCCGGCCCTGCCCGGCGCTTGGCTTGGCTGCATCGCTTCCACTATTTACGTTTTCGAAATTGTTTGTTGGGCACGGCCCCGTTTATCCGGCGCGACTTTGTCTCTACACTCGAGTCATCGGTGGGAGCCAA
>DMYQ01000240.1:3537-13815 GCA_003482555.1 Janthinobacterium sp.
CCGGTCGACGTCAAAATCATCGCCGGCAAGGCGGCGCACGCCCAGCCGCGCTTGCCCGCCATCCTGGGCATCGATCTGGCGGGCGTGGTGGAGGGCGTCGGCGCCGGCGTCACCGCCTTCAAGGTCGGCGACGAAGTGTACGGCATGACCGGCGGCATAGGCGGCGTGCCCGGTTCGCTGGCCGAATACGCCGCCGTCGACGCCGACCTGCTGGCCATCAAGCCGCGCAACATCTCGATGCGCGAGGCGGCCGCGCTGCCCCTGATTTTCATCACCGCCTGGGAAGGCCTGGTCGATCGCGCCCACGTCGGCGCCGGCAAGACGGTGCTGGTGCATGGCGGCGCCGGCGGCGTCGGCCACATCGCGGTGCAGATCGCCAAGGCCTTCGGCGCCACGGTCTACGCCACCGGCAACGCCGGCCAGTCGGCAAGCATCGCCGCCCTGGGCGCCACCGCCATCGACTACCAGACCGAAAGCGTCGACCAGTATATTGAGCGGCACGGTGCTGGCGAAGGCTACGACATCGTCTACGACACCGTCGGCGGCGCCACCCTGGACGCGTCCTTCCGCGCCGCGCGCCCCTACCACGGGCACGTGGTGAGCTGCCTGGGCTGGGGCACCCACGCGCTGGCGCCGCTGTCCTTCCGCGCCGCCACCTATTCGGGCGTCTTCACGATGTTGCCGCTGCTGTCCGGCAAGGGACGGGCCCACCACGGCGCCATCCTGCGCGAGGCGACCAAGCTGGTCGAAGCGGGCAAGGTCAAGGTCACGCTCGACGCTACGCGCTACACGCTGGCCACCGTCGGCGCCGCCCATCAAGCCATCGTCGAGGGCAGCGCCACGGGGAAATTGGTGGTAGACATTGGCTGACGCGCGCCGCTCGAAAAGCGAAGGCGCGGACTTCGGCGCGCGCGAGCCGTCGCCGAAGTCCGAACGGCCCGCCGTCGACAAACATCATGGCCGCCATCCCGGCTGCCATGATGTTGTTGCCGCTTCCGGCTAGCCGATGAAGGAATCGAACTGCATGTCGAATTCCTGCAGGGCCTTTTGCGCATTCTGCATCTTCTTGCGGAATTCCGGCCCGCGCCGCAGCGCCAGGCCCACGGCCAGCACGTCGATCACCACCAGGTAGGCCAGGCGCGCCGAAATCGGCGTGTACGGATCGATATTGAAGACCAGGTCGATGGGGATGAGCACCGTGGCCAGTTCGGCCAGCGGCGTGCCGGACGGCGCCAGCACGATCACGTCGGCGCCGCCGCGGCGCGCCAGCTTGACCGAGCGCACCAGGGCCGGGCTATTGCCGCGCTGCGAGATGGCGACCACCGCGTCGCCGCTGTGCAGCAGGGCGGCGGCGATGCTGTGGATGTTGGGGTCGGCGTACGCCACCGTCGGCACGCCGGAGCGGAAGAATTTGTGCTGGGCGTCGGCGGCGACGATGCCGGAGGTGCCCTGGCCGTAGAATTCGATCTTGCTGGCGCGCGAGAGGATGTCGAGGGCGCGCTGGATCGCCTCCGGATTGAGGTTGTTGCGCAGGTCAAGCAGGGTGTTGATCGAGCGGCTGCAAATCTTGTTGACCAGGTCGGCCGCCAGATCGTCCTGGGCCGGCTGCTCGTTTGCGCCCGGCATCGCCAGCGCCAGTCCCTGCGCCAGCTTGAGCTTGAACTCGTGCCAGCCGTCGTAACCGAGGGTGCGGCAAAAGCGCACCACGGTCGGCTCCGACACGCCGGCGCTGCGGGCCAGCGCCGTGATGTTCTGGCTGACCGTCTGCGAGGGCTGGTCCAGCACCGCCAGCGCGACTTTTTTTTCCGACTTCGAAAACGAATCGAGCTGGGTGCGGATCGAGTCCAGTAGCATCTCAGTCTTCCGGCAGCGCTTCTTCGCGCCACTGCAAGCCGTCGCGCCCGATCAGGGCGCTGGCCGCGGCCGGACCCCAGGTGCCGGAGGCGTAGGGGATGGGCATGTTGTCGTTCTGTTCCCAGTGTTCCAGGATCGGTTCCACCCATTCCCAGGCCGCTTCCAGCTCGTCGCCGCGCATGAACAGGGTCAGCTGGCCGCGCAGCACGTCCATCAGCAGGCGCTCGTAGGCGTCCATGCGCGGCGTCTTGAACGATTCGCGGAAGTCCAGTTCCAGCTCGGCCGGTTTCAAACGCATGCCGTCGCCGGGCGTCTTGGCCATCAGGTTCATGCGCAGGCCCTCGTCCGGCTGCAGGCGGATCACCAGGCAGTTGGGCTGGAAGCTGGAAGTGGGCTGGGCGAAGATCGAGTGCGGGATCGGTTTGAAGCGCACCACGATTTCAGCCAGGCTGTCGGCCATGCGCTTGCCGGTGCGCAGATAGAAGGGCACGCCGGCCCAGCGCCAGGTGTCGATTTCCGCCTTCATGGCCACGAAGGTCTCGGTGCGCGAATGTTCGGGCGCGTCCGGCTCGTCGCGGTAGCTGGGCACGGCCGTGCCGTCGACGTGACCGGCGCGGTACTGGCCGCGCACGATGTTTTGCGCCAGGGTGGTCGGGGTGAATTTTTTCAGCGAGCGCAGCACTTGCAGTTTGGAGTCGCGCACGGCGTCCGAGGAAATCGAGGCCGGCGGTTCCATCGCCACGATGCACAGCAGTTGCAGCAGGTGGTTTTGCAGCATGTCGCGCAGCGCGCCCGAGGTGTCGTAATAGCCCATGCGGTTGCCGACGCCGAGCTTTTCGGCGATCGTGATCTGCACGTCGGAAATCCATTCGCGGCGCCACAGCGGCTCGAACAGGATGTTGCCGAAGCGCAGAGCCATCAGATTCTGCACGGTTTCCTTGCCCAGGTAATGGTCGATGCGGTAAATCTGCGATTCGGCGAAGACCTGGCCCACTTCGGCGTTGATCTGCTTGGCGCTGGCCAGGTCGCGGCCCAGCGGTTTTTCCAGCACCACGCGCGAATTCGGCGTCACCAGTCCATTGGCGGCCAGGTTGGCGCAGATTTGCGCGAACAGGTGCGGCGGCGTGGCCAGGTAATAGACGCGGGTCAGGGCCGGGTCGGCGCGCAGGGCCTCGACCAGGGGCGCGTAACTGCCGGCCTCGGTGGCGTTGAGTGAGACGTAGACGATGCGCTGGCAAAAGCTGGCCCAGATTTGCGGGTTCAGGGCGCTGGACTTGATGTGCGGCTTGGAAGTGCTCTCCACCGTGCGCAGGAATTCTTCCTGGCCGCAGTCTTGCCGGCCCACGCAAATGATGCGGGCCGACTTTGGCAAGTCTTTCGCGACGTCGCGCGCGTACATCGCGGGCAGCAGCTTGCGCATCGCCAGATCGCCGCTGCCGCCAAACAGAACCAGGTCAAAATCGGTAAGAGCCATAATATAGTGTCGTCGCAAAAGTAAGAGGGGCCGGAGTCGGGAAACCGCTGCGCGCCGCCGCCAGCGAATCGGCAAGCACGTCATCTATGTAAATTTACTACGTAGATGTGGCAAATGCAAGAAATTTTACTACATTTCCCCGTTCGCGGCCGCTTTTGGCGCCGCCGTCGTTGGCATTTTTCATTATAGGCCCATGCGTCGCGGGCGCCGCCTTCCGGGACGCGGTGGCAAACCGCCGGGCGGGGATGAGGGACTGGCCGGGGCGAAAGGCCGGGGTCGCGCCTTCGAATCCGCTTCCCGAAGCTTGTGGGCGACGCGCCAGCGAGGGGCGGCGGGCAAGGTGTTTTTGCGCGCCAGCAACAGGGAAGCGATGAAAGCGCGAACAGGGCGGGGGAATGGCAAATATATTATTGCCCCGTAACAAAAATACGTATAATCGAAACGAGCATAGACAGGTTTTCGCTGTCTCGGCATGCCCCGACCCGCATGCGGAGCGCTCGAGATTGCAAGGGGTTGCGACCCCGTTTCACCGGCCTTGATACGCCGTCGCCATGCCGCGCCGGCGCCACGCCAGAGCGTCGTCCATTCAAACCGGCACAGCATGCCCAACTCGCATCTTAATATTCAGGGGACTACATGAGCTCAATGCAGCAAGACGTCGATGAACGCACCAGCCTGACCGGCAACAACAAATTCGAGCTGTTTCTGTTTCGCCTGGGCACCAGTGCAAATTCCGAGCAGCGCGAGCTGTTCGGTATTAATGTCTTCAAGGTGCGCGAGATCATGGAAATGCCGCAGGTGACGGCGGTGGCCGGTTCGCATCCGCACATGCTGGGCGTGGTGAATATCCGCGGCCAGATCGTGCCGGTGATCGACTTGCCGATGGCCGTCGGTTGCACCGCCAGCAATGGCTTGCGCATCTTGATGGTGACCGAATTCGCCCGCTCCACGCAGGCCTTCGCGGTCGAGGAAGTCGATGAAATCGTGCGCCTGGAGTGGAACCAGGTGCTGTCGGCGGAACAGACCGTGGGCGGCGGCTTGATCACCAGCATCGCCCGGCTCGACGGCGACACCGACAAGACGCGCCTGGCGCAAGTGCTCGACGTCGAGCAAATCCTGCGCAACGTGCTGCCTTCGGGCGACCCGGACGTCGACAAGACCAGCATCGGCCCCAACATCAAGCTGCCGGCCGGCAGCGTCATCCTGGCCGCCGACGATTCCTCGCTGGCCCGTTCGCTGATCGAGCAGGGTTTGACGGCCATGGGCGTGGCGTTCATCATGACCAAGACCGGCAAGGAAGCGTGGGAGCGGCTGCAAATGATGTCGGACCAGGCCATCGCCGAGGGCAAGACCGTGAAGGACAAGGTGGCGCTGGTGCTGACCGATCTGGAAATGCCGGAAATGGACGGTTTCACCCTGACCCGCAACATCAAGACCGATCCGCGCTTCGCCCAGATCCCGGTGGTGATCCATTCCTCGCTGACGGGTTCGACCAACGAAGACCACGTCAAGGGCGTGGGCGCGGACGGTTACGTGGCCAAGTTCGTGGCGGCGGAACTGGCCGCCACCCTGCGCAAGGTGCTCAGCAAGGCAGCATAAGGAGGCGGGGCTTCCCGCCCCCTTCCTTAGCCGATTAGCCGATGTAAGCCGGTTCGACGCGGCCGGCAACGTCGACCCGCAGCGACAGCAGGCGGCCCGTCAGCGGCAGCGCCGCCAGTTCCGCCGCCGGGCGCTTGTGGCTGGCGCTGGTGATGTACAGGGTGCGCAAGTCGGCGCCACCAAAGGCCAGCATGGTCGGGCAACGCACCGGCAAGGCGATCTCCGCCAGAATCGCGCCGTCCGGCGCGATCTTCAACACTCTTCCCCCTTCGAACATGGCGCACCAGTAATTGCCCTCGCTGTCGACGGCGGCGCCGTCCGGGCGGCCGCCGTAGTCGGGCGCCGTCTTGTCGCTGGCGAAGCGCTTGAACTCGCGCGGCGCCGACACGGCGCCGCTGGCGAGGTCGAAGTCGCGCCGCTCGATGCGGTGGCTGGTGGTGTCGGCGTGGTACAGGGTGCGCTGGTCCGGGCTGAAACCGAGGCCGTTCGAGACCGTCATCCCGCCCGACCACAGCAGGCGGATTTCGCCTTTTTCCAGGCAAAACATTTGCGCCGACTGGCTGTCGCGCGGCTCGTAGATGGTGCCGACCCAGAAGCGTCCGGCGGCGTCGGCGCGGCCGTCGTTGAAGCGGGTGGTGGCCGTGTCATAGGGCGCCGGCGCCAGGTGCGTCAAGCCGCCGTCGACCGTGTCGAGGCGGGCGAAGCCGCTGCGCAGGGCGACGATCAGGCTGCCGTTCGCGGCGCGCGCCAGCGCCGACGGTTCGCACGGCATGTCCCACTGGCGGTGCCCGCCGCTGAGCGGGTCGAGCCGGTGCACGGCGCAGCCGTCGATATCGACCCAGTACAGGGCCGCCTCTTCGGGATGCCAGAGCGGGCATTCGCCGACCTGCATGACGGCGTCGTACGCCACTTCGATGGTATTCATAGTCATTCGCATGTACCTGAAAAGGTGATCGGTAAAATCAGTAGGCCGACTTGGCCGCCTTGGCCAGCGCGATCAAGCCGTTGGTCGAGCTGTCGTGCCGTTCGGGATGGGCGGCGCCCGTCAGTTCGGCTTCGATTTTCTTGGCCAGCACCTTGCCCAGCTCGACGCCCCACTGGTCGAAGCTGTTGACGTCCCACAGCACGCCCTGGACGAAAGTCTTGTGTTCGTACAGGGCGATCAGGGCGCCCAGGGTCAGCGGCGTGAGCTGATCCATGACGATGGTGTTGCTGGGGCGGTTGCCGGGGAAGGTCTTGTGCGGCACCAGCGCTTCGATCTCGTCGGCGCCCAGGCCCTGGGCGATCAGGTCGGCACGCACTTCATCGCCGGTCTTGCCGGTCATGAAGGCTTCCGACTGGGCGAAGCAGTTCGCCAGCAGCGCGTCGTGGTGGCCGGGCAGGTCGTGGGTGGCGCGCAGGGCGGCGATGAAGTCGATCGGCGTCACGTCGGTGCCCTGGTGCAGCAGCTGGAAGTAGGCGTGCTGGGCGTTGGTGCCGCAATCGCCCCAGATCACCGGGCAGGTCGGGGTGTCGACGGCGGCGCCGCTCTTGGTGACGCGCTTGCCGTTGCTTTCCATGTCGAGCTGCTGCAGGTAAGAGGCGAAGCGGCTCAAGTCCTGGTGATAGGGCGCGATGGAGAGCGAGCCGCAGCCGAGGAACTGGCGGTTCCAGAAACCCACCAGTGCCAGTAGCACGGGCATGTTCTGTTCCAGCGGGGCGTGGCGGAAATGCTGATCCATCGCGTGCGCGCCGGCCAGGAAGTCGCTGAAGTAGTCGAAGCCGACCGACAGGGCGACGGCCAGGCCGATCGAAGACCAGACCGAATAACGCCCGCCGACCCAGTCCCAGAACGGGAACATATTCGCCGGATCGATGCCGAAGGCCTTGATCGCCTCGGTGTTGGTGGAGACGGCGACGAAGTGGCGCGCCAGGTCGGCGTCCGCGCCCTCGAGCAGGAACCAGGCGCGCGCGGTGTTCGCGTTGAGCATGGTCTCGGCCGTGACGAAGGTTTTCGAGGCGATGATGAAGAGCGTCGTTTCCGGGTCGACCTTGGAGAGCACGGCTTCGATGTCGTGGCCGTCGACGTTGGAGACGAAGTGCATTTCCAGGCCCGGGTTGGCGTAGGAGCGCAGCGCCAGGCAAGCCATCTTCGGCCCCAGGTCGGAGCCGCCGATGCCGATGTTGACGACGTCGCTGATCGGCTTGCCCGTGTAACCGAGCCAGGCGCCGCCGCGCACGGCGTTGCTAAAGTCCTTCATGCGTTCCAGCACGGCCTGAACGTCGTGGTCGACGTCCTGGCCGTCGACCACCAGGGCGCTGCCGCGCGGCGCTCGCAAGGCCGTGTGCAGCACGGCGCGGTGTTCGGTCAGATTGATTTTCTCACCGGCGAACATGGCGTCGCGCAGGGCTTCAACGCCGCGCTCGCGCGCCAGGCCGGTCAGCAGGCCCAGGGTGGTGGCGTCGAGGCGGTTCTTCGAATAGTCCAGGGTCAGGCCGGCGGCGGCCAGGGTCATCTTGCCGAAACGCCCGGGATCGGCGCTGAACAATTGGCGCAACTGCCATTGCGCGGCATCGGCGGCGTGGGTTTGCAGGGCCTGGAAGCTGGCGGTGGCGGTGAGCATCGGAGTAATGGCGGGCTGGCGCATGATGGGCGGTGATGGGCTGGTTGACGGGTTGCGGGAACGGGCGGCCGAAAGGCGGCCTGCGCGTATATTATTTAACTATACATGAAAAAGCAGTAATTTCACTACAGTTTACGCCTCGCGCCGGATTTTTCAACCTTCGTTTGAGGCCGCTCACCGGGTATCGTCGCCGTTTCAGGGTCGGTTCGACCCTGTGAAGCGCCGATGGCGGGCCGCCCGCGGGAAGGGCAGGGCGGGGCGGACTCGGGGGTGGACCCGGGTTCGTCCCGTGTTGCGCTTGCGTTTTCAAGAAAATTGTAGCAAGCTGACGCACAAAAGCGAAATCCGCCTGCAATTTTGTAGTAAAATTTCATGAAGTACATTCACTAAGGAACTCACCATGGCGCTGCATCCCGTAGTCGAAAGCGTAACCGCGCGCATCATCGCGCGCAGCCGGCCCTCGCGCGGCGCATATCTGGCCCACCTGGAAGCCGCGCGCATGACGGGCGTGCAGCGCGGCGCGCTCGCCTGCACCAATCTGGCGCACGGCTTCGCCGCTTTCCCGGCGAACGACAAGCTGGTGCTGAGAGAATACAAGAAACCGTCGGTGGCCATCGTTTCCTCCTACAACGATATGCTGTCGGCGCACCAACCCTTCGAGCGTTTCCCGCAAATCATCAAGGATGCCGTGCGCAAGGTCGGCGCGGTGGCCCAGTTCGCCGGTGGCGTGCCGGCCATGTGCGACGGCGTCACCCAGGGCCAGCCGGGCATGGAACTGTCGCTGTTTTCGCGCGACGCCATCGCCATGGCCACCGCCATCGGACTGTCGCACAATATGTTCGACGCCGCCGTCTACCTGGGCGTGTGCGACAAGATCGTGCCGGGCCTCCTGATCGGGGCGCTGCACTTCGGCCACCTGCCGGCCGTGTTCGTGCCGGCCGGGCCGATGACCTCGGGCCTGTCGAACCAGGAAAAAGCCAAGGTGCGCCAGCTGTACGCGCAGGGCAAGGCGACCCGCGAGGAATTGCTGGAGGGCGAATCGCAGTCTTACCACGGCGCCGGCACCTGCACCTTTTACGGCACCGCGAACAGCAATCAGATGCTGATGGAAGTGATGGGCCTGCACCTGCCGGGCGCCGCCTTCATCACGCCCAACACGCCGCTGCGCGACGCCCTGACCGCCGCCGCCGCCCAGCGCGCCGCCGTGATCACCGAGCAGGGCGAGTATCTGCCGGTGGGCCGCGTGGTCGATGAAAAATGCATCGTCAACGCCGTCGTCGGCCTGCTCTCGACGGGCGGCTCGACCAATCACACCCTGCATCTGGTGGCCATCGCCAAGGCGGCCGGCATCGTCATCGACTGGGACGATTTCAACGAACTGTCGGCCGTGGTGCCGCTGCTGGCGCGCATCTACCCGAACGGCGACGCCGACGTGAACCACTTCCATGCCGCCGGCGGCACCGGTTTCCTGATCCGCGAACTGCTCGACGCCGGCCTGCTGCACGAGGACGTCACCACCATCCTGGGCAAGGGCTTGCGCGCGCACTGCGCCGAAGCCTTCCTGGACGGGGAGGGCGGGGTGACCTGGAAGGACGCGCCCCTGGCCAGCGCCGACGAAAACGTGCTGCGCACGGCGGCGGCGCCGTTTTCCCCGGATGGCGGCATGGTGCTGGTGGCCGGCAATCTGGGCCGGGCCGTGATGAAGGTGTCGGCCGTCAAGCCGCAGCACCGCACGGTGGAAGCGCCGGCGCTGGTGTTCGACTCGCAGGAACAATTCATGGCCGCCTACAAGGCCGGCCAGCTCGATCGCGACTTCGTGGCCGTGCTGCGCTTCCAGGGTCCGCGCGCGAACGGCATGCCGGAGCTGCACGCCCTGACGCCGGCCCTGGCCAATCTGCAGGACGCCGGCCGGCGCGTGGCCCTGGTCACCGACGGGCGCATGTCCGGCGCCTCGGGCAAGGTGCCGGCGGCGATCCACGTCTCGCCCGAGGTCCTGGCCGGCGGCCCGCTCGGCCTGGTGCGCGACGGCGACATCATCCGCGTCGACGCCTTCAGCGGCACGCTCGAAGCGCTGGTGCCGGCCGATGTCTGGTGCGCGCGCAGCCAGGCGCGGGCCGACATGTCGCCCAACCACGTCGGCATGGGCCGCGAATTGTTTGCCATGTTCCGTTCCACCGTCAGCGCCGCGGAAGAGGGTGCCACCACCTTCGGCCTGCCGTCGCCGATTCCCACCACCGTTGCCCTGCATGACGCCGCCGCCGTGGGCGACAGCCTGCCGGGATCCGATGAAGACCTCCTGATAAAGAAACCGATATGACTATGACACTGCTGGAAATTATGCGCACCTCAAGCGTGATCCCCGTGATCGCGATCGACGATCCCGAGCACGCCGTACCGCTGGCGCGCGCGCTGGTGGCGGGCGGCATCCGCGTGCTGGAAGTGACCTTGCGCACCAGGCACGGCCTGGCGGCGATACGCGCCATGAGCGCCGTGCCGGGCGCCATCGTCGGCGTCGGCACCCTGACGCAGCCGGAGGAATTCGCCGCCGCGCGCGACGCCGGCGCCGTCTTCGGCGTGTCGCCGGGCTTGACGCCGGCCCTGATCGCGGCCGCGAAAAGCAGCGGCCTGCCGCTGCTGCCGGGCGTGATGACGCCATCGGAAGTGATGGCCGCGCGCGAGCAGGGCTTCCTGCAACTGAAACTGTTCCCGGCGGTGCCGGCCGGCGGCGTCGGCATGCTCAACGCGATC
>DMYQ01000291.1:0-7265 GCA_003482555.1 Janthinobacterium sp.
CCGTGGAAACCGTCCGCGTCGTGGCCGGCGTCGGCGAAGGCCGTTCCGCAAGCGAGCGCCAGGGTGAGTGCGGCCGGGATGGCTTTCAAGATCATGCGTGTCATTGTGTATCTCCTGTTTATAGTTTTAAATCCGACTGAAAGTGCGGGTGCTGCCGAAGCGCTCCAAGGGGAGGCGCTCCTTTGTTTCAACTACTGTAAAAAAGTGCCGCCCATCCGGGGCCGGCGCGTCAAAAAGTGTCGCGGCGCGTCAACACCAGCCGGCGTCGACGATGAATTCTTGCGCGCTGCACATCGCGCTATCGTCCGCCGCCAGGAACAGCACCATGGCCGCTATGTGTTCGGGCATCAGCTTGCCGGGCAGGCATTGATTCTTTTGGATGTCGGCTTCGGCCGCCGCGTCCACCCACAGGTCGATCTGGCGCTGCGTCATCACCCAACCGGGCGTGACGGTGTTGACGCGGATATTGTGGGCGCCCAGGTCGCGCGCCAGGCCGCGCGTCAAGCCCACCACCGCCGCCTTCGTGGTGGCGTAAGCCGGATAGCCGCCACCCTTGACGTGCCAGGAAATCGAACTGACGTTGATGATGGAGCCGCCACCCTTGCGCTTCATGCCGGCCAGCACAGACTGGCAAGTGAAAAACATGGGCCGCTGGTTGATCGCGATGCGCTCGTTCCAGTACTCGACGCTGACGTCTTCGAGCTTGTGGCGCTCGTCGTTGGCGGCGTTGTTGACCAGCACGTCGAAGTCGCCGACGCCCACCGACAGCTCTTCCATCACGCCTTGCAGGGCGGCGATGTCGGTGATGTCGCAATACCGAAACAGGGGCGCCGGCAAGCCGGCCTCGGCCAGTCGCGCGCACAGGGCCAGGCTGGCCTCGCGCGCGATGTCGACGAAAGCCACCAGCGCCCCCTGGGCCGCGAACGCTTCCACCAGCGCCGCGCCGATGCCGGTGCCGCCGCCGGTGATGAAGACCCGCTTGTCCTTCAAACTGCCGTATTTCGCCNNCAAATTACCCATGTTGTTCTCCGTGTGTGTTCATGTCCGCCCGAGGACCGCGTCGCGGCGGCGCCAGATGCCGTCCGGATTGTCGTCGCGCAGTTCCGGCGGCAGCAAGGCCGGGGCCAAATTTTGATACGCGACCGGGCGCAGGAAGCGCTGGATGGCGGCCGTGCCGACCGAGCTGCTGCGCCCGTCCGAGGTGGCCGGGAACGGCCCGCCGTGCACCATCGCCGTCGCCACTTCCACGCCGGTGGGAAAACCATTCGCCAGGATGCGCCCGACCTTGCGCTCCAGCACAGGCAGCAGTTCGGCGGCCGCGGCCAGGTCGCCCTCGTCCATCTGCAGGGTGGCCGTCAACTGCCCTTCCAGATTTTCCGCGATCTCGCGCATCTGTGCCAGGTCGCGGCAAGCCACCAGCAGCGCGGCCGGGCCGAAGACTTCTTCCGACAGGCGCGCGTCGAGCAGGAAAGCGGCGGCGCTGCTGCGGAACAGGGCCGGCTGGCCGCGGCCGTCGGCCGGCGCTTCTTGCGCGCGCGCCAGGGCGCGAACTTCGGCGTTGCCGGCCAGGTGCGCCAGGCCGCGACCATAGTTGGCGGCGATGGCGGGGCTCAGCATGACGCCGGCCGGCGCCTCGCCCAGCGCCTGCGCGGCGGCGTCGCAAAAGCGCTCGAAATCGGCGCCCTGTATGCCCAGCACCAGGCCCGGGTTGGTGCAGAACTGGCCCACACCCATTGTAAGCGACTGTGTCAAACCGGCCGCCATCGTCTCGGCGCGCGCCGCCAGCGCCTGTGGCAGCAAGAACACGGGGTTGATGCTGCTCATTTCCGCGTACACGGGTATCGGTTGCGGGCGCGCGGCGGCGATCGCCATCAGCGCCAGGCCGCCCTGGCGCGAGCCGGTGAAGCCGACCGCCTGGATGGCCGGATGGCGCACCAGTTCCGCGCCCAGGGCATTGCCGGTGCCGGTCAGCAAGCCGAATACGCCGGCCGGCAAGTCGCACTGGCGCACGGCCAGCTGGATCGCCCGGCCCACCATTTCGGAAGTGCCGGGGTGAAACGGATGGGCCTTGACCACGACCGGGCAGCCGGCCGCCAGCGCCGCCGCCGTGTCGCCGCCGGCGACTGAAAACGCGAGCGGAAAATTGCTGGCGCCGAAGACGGCGACCGGGCCCAGGCCGATCAGGCGCATGCGCAAGTCGGGCCGCGGCGGCTGCCGCAGCGGCAGGGCGCAATCGATGCGGGCGTCGACCCAGGAGCCTTCGCGCAGCAAGTCGGCGAACAGCTTGAGCTGGCCGACGGTGCGCCCGCGCTCGCCTTCCAGGCGGGCCCGCGGCAAGCCGCTCTCGGCCATCGCGCGCACGATCAAGGCGTCGCCCAGAGCCAGGATCTGTTCTCCGATGGCGTCCAGGAAAGCCGCGCGGCGCGCGCCGCTCAGGGCGCGGTAAGCGTCGAAGGAAGCTTGCGCCACCATGCAGGCGCCGTCGATCTGTTGCGCGTCGACCGTGTGGAAGGCCGGTTCCAGCGCCGCGCCCAGAGTCGGGTCGAAGGCGAAGAATGGGGCGCCCGTGCCTTGCACGCTGACGCCGCCTATGAGTGACTGACCGGTGATGTTCACTGTGCTTCCCGTCTATAAAGTGGTGACTGGCAGGTATGCCGTTTCGCGCCGCACCAGGGTGTTGCGCAGGGCCGGGCCGAAGGCCGCCGCTTCGATTTCAAACGTTTCGCCGGGCGCCACCGTGATGCCGTCGGCAAAGCTGAGGGTGGCCGTGCCAAAGAAATGGATGTGGACGTCGCCCGCGCGCGTGAACAGCGGGTATTTGAAGTGGTGGTATTCCAGGTTGGCGATACTGTGCGACATATTGCGCTCGCCGCTGAGGAAGGGCTTTTCCCAGCGCAGCAGGCCGGCCTTGTCATAGATGCGCGAACTGCCTTCGACGTGGGGCGGCAATTCGCCCACCAGCAGGGCCGGGCCGACGCCGCACACGCGCAGCTTGGAATGGGCCAGGTAGAGATAATTTTGGCGCTCGGTGACGTGGTCGGAAAACTCGTTGCCGAGGGCGTAGCCGACGCGGTAGGGGCGGCCATCCTCGCCGATGACGTACAAGCCGGCGATTTCCGGCTCTTCGCCGCCGTCCAGCGCGAAGCCGGGCATGGCCAGCGTCTGGCCGGAAGCGCAGACGATGCCGCCGTCGCCCTTGTAAAACCATTCCGGCTGCACACCGACTTCGCCCGCGGCCGGCTTGCCGCCCTCCACGCCGAGGCGGAACATTTTCATGCTGTCGCTGAGGGTGGCGACGTCGCCGTCGATTTTCTTGTGCATGGCGTCGCGCGCGTCGGCGCTGCCCAGGTGGGTCAGGCCGGTGCCGGTGACGAAGCAGTGCGCCGCGTCGTGGTGGTCGAGCGGGGCCAGCAGACGGCCGGCGCGCAGCACTTCTTGGTAGTCGTGGACGGCCGTGCCGAGCGCCTTGGTGGCCACTTGCGCCAGCCCGCTGCCGTGGCGGATGGCCGCCTGCGCCAGCGCGTAAGTCGATTCGTAGCCTTCGACGACGCGGATCTGGTCTTGCTCGAGCACGCCGACGCGGCGCCGGCCCTGCGGATCTTTAAACTGCACTAACAACATACTGCCTCCCGATGGATACCGGGACAGGCCGGCGGCCCGCCCCGAATGGATGCTGCGCTGGCGCTGCGCGGCGCAGCGCAGCGTCTAATGCGAATGCTTGGGCACGGCGGAGCCGCGGTTGCCGACCAGGAAATCGAAGTCGCAGCCTTCGTCGGCTTGCAGCACGCGGTCGATATAGAGTTGCTGGTAACCGCTCTTGGGGCCGGACGCCGGCCGCTGGGCGCGCTCGGCCAGGCGGCGCGCCATTTCCTCGGCATCTATATCCAGGTTCAAGCTGCCCTCGTAACAATCGAGGGAAATCCAGTCGCCATCCTGGACGATGCCGAGCGGGCCGCCGGCGGCCGCCTCCGGCGCCACGTGCAAGACCACGGTGCCGTAAGCGGTGCCGCTCATGCGCGCGTCGGAAATGCGCACCATGTCCTTGACGCCCAGCGCCAGCAACTTGGGCGGCAAGCCCATATTGCCCACTTCGGCCATGCCGGGATAGCCTTTCGGGCCGCAATTTTTCATCACCAGCACCGAGCCGGCGTCGACATCCAGGTCGGGGTCGACGATGCGCTGCTTGTAATGGTCGAAGTCTTCGAAGACGACGGCGCGGCCGCGGTGGCGCATCAGCTCGGGCGAGGCGGCCGACGGTTTCAGCACGGCGCCACGCGGCGCCAGGTTGCCGCGCAAGATGCAAATGCCGCCGTCTGCCAGGAGAGGATTGTCGAGCTGGCGGATGACTTCGTCGTTATAGATGGGCGCTTCGCGGCAATTCTCGGCCAGGGTGGCGCCATTGACGGTGAGCGCGCCCGGATGCGGCAGCAAGCCTCCCTCGTCCAAGCGCCGTATCACGCCCGGCAAGCCGCCCGCGTAATAAAACTCTTCCATCAGGAAGCGCCCGGAAGGCAGCAAGTCGACGATGGTGGGGGTGTTGCGGCCCACCCGGGTCCAGTCTTCCAGTTCCAGCGGCACGCCCATGCGGCCGGCGATGGCTTTCAGGTGGATCACGGCATTGGTCGAGCCGCCGATGGCGGCGTTGACGCGGATGGCGTTTTCAAACGCTTCCCGGGTCAGCACCTTGGACAGGCGCAAGTCCTCGAACACCATTTCAACGATGCGTATGCCCGACATGTGGGCCAGCACGTAGCGGCGCGAATCGACGGCCGGAATGGCGGCGTTGTGCGGCAGGCTGGTGCCCAGCGCTTCGGCCATGCAAGCCATGGTCGACGCCGTGCCCATGGTGTTGCAGGTGCCGGCCGAGCGCGACATGCCCGATTCGGCCGCCATGAACTGGTGCATGGTGATGCTGCCCGCCTTGACGGCTTCGTGCAATTGCCAGACGGCCGTGCCGGAACCGATGTCCTTGCCGTCCAGTTTGCCGTTGAGCATGGGGCCGCCGCTCACGACGATGGTGGGAATATCGCAACTGGCGGCGCCCATCAGCAGGGCCGGTGTTGTTTTGTCGCAACCAACCAGCAAGACCACGGCATCCATCGGGTTGCCGCGTATCGATTCTTCGACGTCCATGCTGGCCAGATTACGCGTGAGCATGGCGGTCGGGCGCAAGTTCGATTCGCCGTTTGAAAACACGGGGAACTCGACCGGGAAGCCGCCCGCCTCCAGGATGCCGCGCTTGACGTGTTCGGCCAGCTTGCGGAAGTGGGCGTTGCAGGGCGTCAGCTCGGACCAGGTATTGCAGATGCCGATGATGGGCTTGCCCTGGAATTCGTGGTCGGGGATGCCTTGATTCTTCATCCAGCTGCGGTACATGAAGCCATTCTTGTCCTGGGTGCCGAACCATTCGGCCGAGCGCAGGGCGATCTTTTTCTTTTCGGGCATGCCGTATTCCTCTTTATTCTGTCGCCGGGCCGGACACATGTCAAACAGCCAGGCAGGTGTGGGAAGAATACTAAAGCGTCCATCGATATCTTTCTAATCACTTTTTATTGAGTATCGATATTCGATTCGATATCAAAAGATTTCGTCGCCGCAATTGCGTCGTGCCGGCGGCGCGCGTAAATTAGTGACACCGCGGCACGGGGAAGCGGACAAACAAGCGGGCCGGCAAGCGCACTCCTGTCTTGAGGAGCGGTGGATGGGCCGGGTTTTTCGCCGCGCGAAAAAGCCGCGCCGCCCGGGCTTTTTCCATGGCGATCCAAATTGATACCGGTTTCGATATCGAATAAGCTTAAAAAATCATTAGAAAGATATCTGTGGACAATTTAGTATCGGCTCATCGCATCATCGGTGCGAGCATGGCAGCAGATCCAAATCAACAATAAATCCGGAGACTAAAAAAATGAAAGCAATCAAACTCATCATCGCTGGCCTGGTACTCGGCGGCGTCGCCGTCGGCGCCAACGCGCAGACCAAGGGACAGATCGGTATCTCGATGCCGACCAAGTCGTCGATGCGCTGGATCGCCGATGGCGACAATATGGTGAAGGTCTTCAAGGAACGCGGTTACAAGACCGACTTGCAGTTCGCCGACGACGATATCCCGAACCAGCTGGCGCAAGTGGAAAACATGATCACCAAGGGCGCCAAGGTGCTGGTGATCGCCGCCATCGACGGCACCACCCTGTCGGACGTGCTGCAAAAGGCGGCCGACAAGGGCATCAAGGTCATTTCCTACGACCGCCTGATCCGCGGCACGAAAAACGTCGATTACTATGCGACCTTCGACAACTTCCAGGTCGGCGTGCTGCAAGCGGCTTACATCGAGAAAGCCCTGAATCTGAAAGCCGGCAAGGGTCCCTACAATATCGAATTGTTTGGCGGTTCGGCCGACGACAACAACGCCCACTTCTTTTACAACGGCGCCATGTCGGTCTTGAAGCCCTACATGGACAAGGGCAAGCTGGTGGTGCGCAGCAAGCAGCTGGGCATGGAAAAAGTGGCGACCCTGCGCTGGGACGGCGCCGTCGCCCAGGCCCGCATGGACAATCTGTTGAGCGCCTACTACAGCAAGGATCGCATCGATGCCGTGCTGTCGCCGTATGACGGCTTGAGCATCGGCATCCTGTCTTCGCTCAAGGGCGTCGGCTACGGCACCCCGAAGATGCCGATGCCCGTCGTCACCGGCCAGGACGCCGAAATCCCGTCCGTGAAATCGATCCTGGCCGGCGAGCAGCGCTCGACCGTGTTCAAGGATACGCGCGAACTGGCCAAGGTCACGGCAAACATGGTGGACGCCATGCTGAGCAACAAGACCGTGGTGATCAACGATACCAAGACGTATAACAATGGCGTCAAGGTGGTTCCCTCCTTCCTGCTGAAACCGGTCATCGTCGACAAGACCAACTGGAAAGAAGTGCTGGTCACCGGCAGCGGCTACTACACCGAAGCGCAATTGAAATAAGCGGCAGCGCCACGCGGGCCGCCCTGTCGGCCCGCGCCAGACCATACCGCGACAGTTTGTTGCAGGCCCCAGCCACGGCGGGGGCCGGGCTAAAGAGGTGAATCATGAATACCATCCTGGAAATGCGCGGGATCAGAAAGACGTTCCCGGGCGTGGTCGCCCTCGACAACGTCAACCTGCGCGTGCGCAGCGGCGAAATCCACGCCATCGTGGGCGAAAACGGGGCCGGCAAGTCGACCCTGATGAAGGTGCTCAGCGGCGTCTATACGCACGGCGAATATACCGGCGACATCGAATA
>DMYQ01000291.1:7374-11031 GCA_003482555.1 Janthinobacterium sp.
GAGCTGGCGCTGGTGCCGCTGCTGTCGATCGCCGAAAATATCTTCCTCGGCAACGAACCGGCCCGCTTCGGCGTCATCGACTGGGAACTGGCGCAGACCAAGACCCGGGCCCTGCTGCAAAAAGTGGGCTTGAAGGAAGCGCCCGACACCCTGATCACCAATCTCGGCGTGGGCAAGCAGCAATTGATCGAAATCGCCAAGGCCCTGTGCAAGGACGTCAAGCTCTTGATCCTGGACGAGCCGACCGCCAGCTTGAACGAGAGCGACAGCGACGCCTTGCTGACTCTGCTGCTCGAATTGAAGAAACAAGGCATTTCATCCATCCTCATTTCGCACAAGCTCAATGAAATTTCGCGCGTTGCCGATGCCATCACGGTGCTGCGCGACGGCAATACGGTCGACAGTTTCGACTGCCGGGCGGAAAGCGTCAGCGAAGACCGCATCATCGAAAAAATGGTGGGGCGCGAGATGGCGGACCGCTATCCGCCGCGCACGCCGCACATCGGCGACACCATCTTCGAGGTGCGCGACTGGCGCGTCTTCCACCCCGCGCACGCCGACCGGGCCGTCATCAAGGGCGTCAATCTGCACGCCAGGAAAGGCGAGATCATCGGCATCGCCGGCCTGATGGGGGCCGGCCGCACCGAGCTGGCGATGAGCATTTTCGGCCGTTCCTACGGCCAGCGCATCAGTGGCCAGGTGTTCAAGAATGGCGTCGAAATCGACGTCGGCACGGTCGGCAAGGCGATCACCCACGGCATCGCCTATGTCACGGAAGACCGCAAGGCCCTGGGCTTGATGCTGGAAGAGGATATCAAGAAAAACGTCAGCCTGGCCAATCTGGCGGCCGTGTCCGATAAACTGGTGATCGACGAAGAGCGCGAATTCGGCGTCGCCAACGATTACCGGCGCCAGTTGAAGATACGCTGCTCGAGCGTGCTGCAAAAGGTCGTCAACCTGTCGGGCGGCAACCAGCAAAAGGTAGTGCTGGCGAAGTGGTTGTTTTCCCGGCCCGACGTGCTGATACTCGACGAGCCCAGTCGCGGCATCGACGTCGGCGCCAAGTATGAAATTTACAGCATCATCAGCGAGCTGGCCGCCGAAGGCAAATGCATCATCATGATTTCATCGGAAATGCCGGAACTGCTGGGCATGTGCGACCGGATTTATGTGATGAACGAAGGCAGTTTCGCGGCTGAATTTAGCGCAGCAGAAGCCTCGCAGGAAAAGATCATGCGGGCGATCGTCAAACATGGAGACAAGAATAATGGGAAATAAACTCGCCACGGACGCCGCCGAGCTGGCCGCCCTCAAGGTGGTCAAGCCGGCCGAGCCGGCGCCGCCGCCGGTCGCGAAAAGCTATGCCGGCTTCCTCAAGAACAATATGCGCGAATACGGCATGCTGTTCTCGCTCATCCTCATCATGGGATTTTTCCAGGTGATGACGGACGGCACCCTGCTGCAGCCGCTCAATCTGACCAATCTGGTGCTGCAAAACAGTTACGTCGTCATCATGGCGCTGGGCATGCTGATGGTGATCGTCGCCGGCCATATCGACTTGTCGGTCGGCTCGGTGGTCGGCTTCATCGGCGCGCTGGCGGCCGTGCTGATCGTCAATTTCCACGTGAATTTCATCCTCGCCGGCGTCATCTGCCTGCTGGCCGGCGCCGTCATCGGCGGCGCCCAGGGATATTTCGTGGCCTTTTTCAAGATCCCCTCCTTCATCGTCACCCTGGCCGGCATGCTGGTGTTCAAGGGCTTGACCCTGGCCGTGCTGGCCGGACAATCGGTGGGCCCCTTCCCGGCCGGCTTCCAGATGCTCAGTTCGGGCTTCCTGCCCGATCCGATCGCTTCCGGCGACTTGCGCCTGACCTCGCTGCTCATCGGCGTGGCGGCCGCCTGCGCCCTGCTGCTGGTCAAGGTGCGGGCCCGCGCGCGCCAGCTCAAGCACGGCATGGAAGACGAGCCGCACGCCTTCTTCCTGGCCAAGAACGCCGTCTTCGCCGCCGTCATCGTCTACTTCAGCTACCTGTTGGCATCGTATCGCGGCATTCCCAACGTGCTGGCCGTGATGTCGGTGCTGATCGTGGCCTACACCTTCATTACCAACCGCACCGTGCTGGGCCGGCGCGTCTACGCCGTCGGCGGCAATGAAAAGGCGGCGCGCCTGTCCGGCATCAAGACCATGCGCGTCAGCTTTTACACCTTCGTCAACATGGGCATGCTGGCGGCCCTGGCCGGCCTGGTGTTCGCGGCCCGCCTGAACACGGCCACGCCGAAGGCCGGCACCGGCTTTGAGCTCGACGTGATCGCCGCTTGCTTCATCGGCGGCGCCTCCGCTTCCGGCGGCGTCGGCAAGGTGATGGGCGCGGTGATCGGCGCCTTCGTCATGGGCGTGATGAACAACGGCATGTCGATCATGGGCATCGGCATCGACTACCAGCAAGTGATCAAGGGCCTGGTGCTGCTGGCCGCCGTGTTCGTGGATGTGTTCAACAAGAACAAATAAATCCGCAGTAAAAGTTGCCCTTTCGCGCCCGCTGTTCGCAGCGGGCGTTTTTTATGGATACACGTGTGAAACGACAAAATTCTTGATGTGAAGTGATTAAGTTTGATTGAGTTTGATTGACTACGTACACGCATGGTGCGAAAATCATCTGAGCTAATCATGCAGCACACAATTATTGGAATCTATATGGCGCACATCGAAACCAAAGTAATCACTGCACACGTACCGCTTTCACTGGCTGACAAAGTGGATCAGCTCGCAGCCCGACTCGAGCGCTCGCGTGGGTGGATCGTCAAACAGGCACTCAGCGCCTGGATTGACATGGAAGAGGAGCGCAGCCGCCTCACACGCGAGGCGATGGCGGATGTGGATGCGGGACGCGTCATCGATCACCAATCCGTACAGGCCTGGGCCGACAGCCTCGGCACCGACAAGCCACTGCCCGCGCCGGTGGTGCGCTGATGGAGTTACGGTGGACCGGCAAGGCATTGTCCGATTTGACGCGATTATATGAATTCCTGGCGACGGTGAATAAACCAGCTGCCGCGCGCGCCGTGCAGGCGCTGACGAACGCCGCCTCAAGCCTTGTGGCGAATCCGCGCATCGGTGAGCGGCTGGAAGAGTTCGAACCACGAGAAATCAGGCGTGTTCTCGTCGGTCGCTACGAGTTGCGCTACGAGATCGACGCAGCCACAATCCACGTGCTGCGGCTGTGGCACACTCGTGAAGAGCGCTGACTGTAGCAATCAAGAGAAACAATGCGAATGACACGGCCAGCGACGACCAATCGTAGGCTGGCCGGCAAGCTTCAGCGGGTCACTGGTTCAGCCAGCAACTGGCGGATGGCGCTTTCCGTCTCGGCGTAATTGCCTTCGCCGAAGTGCTTCATCCTGACCCTGCCCTGCTTGTCGATCAGGTAGCTGGCCGGCCAGTACTGGTTATCATAGTTGCGCCAGGTGGCGTAGCGGTTGTCTTGCGCCACCGGGTAGCGCAGGCTGAAACGCTGGATCGCCGTCGCCACGTTCTTCGCGTCCCGCTCGTAGGGAAACTCGGGCGTGTGCACGCCGACCACCACCAGGCCCTGCTCCTTGTACTGCTCATACCACTTGCTGACATAAGGCAGCGTGCGGATGCAGTTGATGCAGGAA
>DMYQ01000077.1:0-3796 GCA_003482555.1 Janthinobacterium sp.
CTGGCCGACATCCGCGACTTCATCGAAAAATGGCTGCCCTCGTTCAAGACCGACAACCGCAGCTATCTGACGGTGGCGCTCGGCTGCACGGGCGGCCAGCACCGCTCCGTCTACATGGCCGAACGCCTGGCCGAATACTTCGGGCCCAGCGAACGGGTGGTGCTGCGCCACCGCGAACAACCCTGAAGTCGCAGTCCGGCCGGTAGTCCCGGCCTCAGGCCAGGTCGCGCAGCGGATGCGCATGGGCCGGCCACACCGGCGCAAAAAATCCTTCCACCATCTCGGCCGTTACCTCGGCCAGGGTGGCCGGCGACCAGCGCGGCGCGTTGTCCTTGTCGACCACCAGGGCGCGCACGCCTTCCAGCACTTCGCCGTGGGTGAAATTGTGGCGCACCAGAGTGCGCTCCATGCGCAGGCAGGCGGCCACGTCCAGGCTGGCGCCGCAGCGCAACAGCTCCAGGGTCACCGCCATC
Organism: Janthinobacterium sp.; assembly: GCA_003482555.1. GTDB lineage: Bacteria > Pseudomonadota > Gammaproteobacteria > Burkholderiales > Burkholderiaceae_D > Janthinobacterium. The sequence continues at coordinate 474 of DMYQ01000077.1, forward strand.
ATCAGCGGCGAACGCAAGCGCATCGCGGCCAGCGCCTTTTGCGCGAAGGGCGAGGCGTCGCCGGCCAGTGAATCCATGATCGCGGGCACCGAGCCCAGGCTGAAATGGCGGGCCACGGCGGCGCTTTCCGCTTGCAGGCCGGCGGCGCCCGCCTCGCCCCGGAATGGGGCCGCGAAGGCGTCCACGGCGGCGCGCAAGTCCTTGCCTTCCGTCACCTCGATCAGCGCCGCCAGGGCCGCCATTTTGGCTTGTGGCACGAATTGGTCGGCCAGGCCCGCGTACAGGGCGTCGGCGGCGCCTATGGTCAAGCCGGTCAAGCCCAGGTAGTTGCCCAGATGCCCGTCCAGGCGCGACAGGAAATAACTGCCGCCGACGTCGGGGAAGAGGCCGATGTTCACTTCAGGCATCGCCATTTTCGTGCGCTCGGTCACGATGCGCAGGCGGTTCGCGGGGCCGGCCTGGGCCACGCCCATGCCGCCGCCCATCACCACGCCATCCATCAGCGCCACATACGGTTTCGGATAGAAATGGATCAGGTGGTTGAGCGCGTATTCCTCGCTGAAAAAATCCTCCAGCAAGGCGCTGCCGCCCTGCGGCGTGGCGCGGCCGACGTCGTAAAAGAAGCGGATGTCGCCGCCGGCGCAAAACGCCTTTTCGCTGCTGCTGCCGATCACCACCGCGTCGACGGCGGCGTCGTCGCGCCAGGCCAGCAGGGCCGCGGCCAAGTCGCGCACCATGGACAGGGACAGGGAATTGAGCGCCTTCGGGCGATCCAGGGTGATACGGCCGATGCCGTGGTTGACGGTGGTGTGGACGAATTCGCTCATGGCAGGATCTGGGGGGGATGAAAAGGAGCGTATTTTAGCGCGTCGTGTAGCGCGCCGGGCGCGTCGAAATCGCGGGCGCAAAAAAGGGCGCGGTGGGCGCCCTTGATTGATGGGGAAGCGGGGCCGTATCAGACGGCGGCGGCTTCAAAGGTGTCGGGCAGATGCTTGATCGCCTCGTGGCCGTGCTCTTGCACTTTGCCCTTGTATTTCATGACCTGGCGGTCCAGCTTGTCGATCAGCACATCGATCGCCGCATACAGATCTTGCGACAGGCTTTCCACGTAGACGGTCTTGCCGGACATGCGCAGATTGATCTCGGCCTTTTGCCGTTTGTCTTTTTCTTTCAGATTGTCGACGGTCAGAATGACAGCAATATCAATGACTTGATCGAAATGGCGTTTCACGCGCTCCAGTTTGGTTTGTACGTATTCACGGATGGCTGGTGTCACTTCGAGATGATGTCCGCTGATAGTGAGATTCATACACACTCCTAAAGATGATGTCGCTATAGTTCGTGCGCCTGTCGCCGTTGCTCTTGCGCAGAGGAACCAGGTAAAACTACAAAGATTTACGCAGACTGACTGGCGGGATTTTCAGCGCTTCCCGGTATTTGGCAACAGTGCGTCGCGCAATCACCATGCCTTGTTCTCCCAGCATGTCCGCAATCTTACTGTCGGATAAAGGATTTTTCGAGTCTTCAGCTCCTGTCAATTGCACGATGAGTGCCCGTATCGCCGTCGATGACGCTTCGCCCCCCGCTTCGGTGGCAACATGGCTACCAAAAAAATATTTCAACTCAAACATGCCATGCGGGGTCAGCATATATTTTTGAGTTGTAACCCGAGAAATAGTACTCTCGTGTAAACCCAGTGTATCAGCTATTTCACGGAGCACAAGGGGTCTCATTGCAACAGCCCCATGCGAGAAAAAGTTTTTTTGCCGTTCGACAATGGCTTGCGCCACGCGCAAGATGGTGTCGAAGCGCTGGCGCATGTTCTTGATCAACCATTTGGCTTCCTGCAACTGGGCGCCCATGGCCCCCTCGCCCTTGCCCTGTTTCAGCAGATTGGCGTACAGGGCGTTTACCCGCAGGCGCGGCATGACTTCATTGTTCAGGCTCACCTGCCAGCCGTTGCGGGCCCGCTTCACGACCACGTCCGGCACCACGAAGTCGGACACGTCGGAGGCGAACACGGCGCCCGGATGGGGGTTGCACATGCGGATCACGGTCTGCGCCTCGCGCAAGTCTTCGTCGTCGCACAACAGGGCCTTTTTCAGCTTGTTGAAGTCGCGCTGGGCGAACCAGGTCAGGTGGCGCTCGACGATCAGCAGGGCCATGCGTCGCGTCACCATGGCGATTTGCGGCAAGCGCTTGATTTGCAGGGCCAGGCACTCGGCCGCGTTGCGCGCGCCCACCCCGGCCGGGTCAAAACTCTGCAGCAGGGACAGGGCCGTCTGCAATTCCTCGATCTCGATCTCCAGTTCGGGCGGCAGGCGGGCGTGGATTTCTTCCAGCGGCTCTTCCAGGTAGCCATTGTCGTCGATGGCGTCGACGATCAGTTCGACCAGGGCGCGGTCGCGCAACTCGTGCACCGTGACCCGCATCTGCTCCATCAAGTGTTCGCGCAGGGTGCGGTGGCTCGCTTCCAGTTGCGGGCGCGAATCCTCGTCGTCGGGCGCCTTGCCGCGGCCGGCGTCGCTCCAGTCGCTGTCGCCACTGTCGTTGGACCCCTCGCCGGGGCCGTCGGCGCCCTCGCCCGGCGCGCCTTCGGCCTCGGCCGGCGCCGCCGCTTCCTGTCCCGGCGGCGGCGGCGCTTCGGCCGGCGCCGTCGTCGGGCTGAGGGCGCCATCGCCCAGCAGGCGCAGGGAGCGGTCGAGCGGATCGTCCAGGCGTTCCAGCAGCGGATTGTCGCTCAACAACTGCTCCAGCTCTTGATGCAGCTCCAGAGTGGACAGTTGCAGCAGCCGGATCGACTGTTGCAGTTGCGGCGTCAGCGCCAGATGCTGCGAAGTGCGCAGTTGCAGGGATTGTTTCATGGTTTACATCCGGAAATGTTCACCCAGATAGACCCGGCGCACCGACTCGTTGGCGATGATGTCGTCGGGCCGGCCCGAGGCCAGTACCGAGCCCTGGTTGATGATATAGGCGCGGTCGCAAATGCCTAGCGTTTCGCGCACATTGTGGTCGGTGATCAAGACGCCGATGCCGCGCTCCTTGAGAAAGCGGACGATGCGCTGGATCTCGATGACGGCGATCGGGTCGACCCCGGCGAACGGTTCGTCGAGCAGCACGAAGCGCGGGTCGGTGGCCAGGGCGCGCGCGATTTCCACGCGCCGGCGTTCGCCGCCGGAGAGCGACAGGGCCTGGTTTTCGCGCAGCTTTTCGATCTGCAAGTCGGCCAGCAATTTATCCAGGCGGGCTTCGATTTCCGGCTTTTTCAGGGGCCGCCCGTCCACCGTCTGGATTTCCAGCACGGCGCGGATATTGTCTTCCAC
>DMYQ01000077.1:3889-9510 GCA_003482555.1 Janthinobacterium sp.
TCGACGCCGCTGATATCGATGGTGCCGGCGTCCGACGGCACCAGGCCGACGATCATGTAAAACGAGGTGGTCTTGCCGGCGCCGTTAGGCCCCAGCAAGCCGACCACTTCGCCGCACTCGACCTGCAGCGAGACGTCGTGCACCACCTGGCGCTTGCCATAGCTTTTTTGCAGGCCGCGCACGATCAAAGTGCTGCCGCAGCGTGTATTGTCCATCATGGTTCTCCCGTCGCGGTGGCGGAACCGGCGCCGGCCGATGGCGCCGAGGCGGCCGGCGCGCCCTTGCCCGGCGCCACAGGCACTGCGGGCACAACAGGCGCGGCCTTGAGCGGCGCGGCACCCTTCGCGGGCGTCCCCTTGTTGGCGGGCTGCATTACCATCTTGACCCGTCCGCCGCCCGGCTTGCTTTCCCCGGTGGCCGTGTTTTCAAGCGAAAAAACTTCCTTGCGGCTGTCGTAAGAGATATACGGCCCTTCGGCCTCGTCGGTCTTCTTCGTGCCTTCCAGGCGCGTCAGCTTGGCCTTGGAAAACAATTGCACGATTTCCGTCTTGTCGTTGTATTCGACGCGCTCCGCTTCGCCCTCCACCCACAGGTCGCCCTCGCCGTCGCGCTTTTGGCGGAAAGTCGCCAGGCCGCCAGGCGCGGCCCAGAATGTGGCGAATTGATAACCCTGCGGATCGACCGTCACCAGGGCCCGGCCCGACTTCATGGTCAGGGTGCCCTTGGTGAGCACGACATTGCCGGTCAGGGTGCGGGTCTGCTTGACGTCGTCGGCCGAACCCTGATCGGCGAGGATCACGGTTTCCTTGGTCGAGTCGGCCTTTTCCGCGCGCGCCGCGCCGATCGCGGCCACGGACAACAACAGGGATAGCAAAATTTTCTTCATAGACTTACTCCACAATACTGAATATGCCGGGCGCGCTTCAATGCGGCGCCGGCGGAATGGTGATGCGCACGCGTTGCGCGACGTCGATCTGGCGCGTGGCGTTGTTCGCGCTCATGCCGATGCCGCTCATGAAGGTCGTCCCGAGCAGCATTTCAACTGGCTGATCCGTTTCCATCCGGTCGTTGTCCGGATACACCGTCAAGGCCTCGGTCTTCAAGTTCATGCCTTGCGCCGCCGCGCTGGCGGCGCGGTCGACGGTGACCTTGTCCATCAACTTGACGCGGCTGTTGTTCTGGTCGATGCGCGCGTGCAGGGCGTGCACGTCCGTCGCCGGCACGCCGGGCGCGAGTTTGCGCACGAAGGGCAGGTCGATGTCCGAGGAATCATCGCCGGGCCGGTGCGTGAGCTTGATGCCGGACACGATATAAGCTGGCTGGCCGGCCGGCGTCATGCGCACCACGCTGAAATTGTCGACGAAATAATCCGGCTCGTTGTCGCGCAGCTTGGGCGCGCCGTTCAAGCCGTTCTGGTTCATCACTTGCAGCAGCCAAAAGCTGCCCAGCGCGAAAAACACGCCGGCCATGACGATGATGATGGTGCGCCAGCGGTGCGCGGTTCTTTTATGCATCGCGGCCGCCGTGTCGGGTGGGGGGGCTCATGTCATTCATCGCTCATCCTAAAAACTGGGCCATGACGGTGTCGTAATTGCCCTGCGCGCGCAACAGCAATTCGCACACTTCGCGCACGGCCCCGCGCCCGCCGGCCGCCGCCGTGATGAAATGGGCGCGCCGGCGCACCTCCAAGCTGCCGTTCGGCACGCCAACCGCGAAGCCGACCCGGCTCAAAATCGGCAAGTCGACGACGTCGTCGCCGATGAAGCCGCACTGCTCGGCGCTCAGGCCGGTACTCTGCAGCAGCGCCAGGAAGGGCGTCAGCTTGTCGTGCCCGCCCTGGTGCACATGGCCAATGCCCAGGTCGCTGGCCCGGCGCGTCACGATGGGCGAGCGGCGCGCGCTGATGATGGACGTTTGCACGCCAGACTCTTGCAACAGTTTGATGCCGAGGCCGTCGTGCACATTGAAAGTCTTCATCATTTCGCCGTCCGGGCCGAAATGCAGGCTGCCGTCCGTGAGCACGCCGTCTACGTCGAAAATCATCAGCTTGACCCTGGCCGCGCGCGCGCGGCAATCTTCGCTCGGGCGAAACTCGTCGCCGCTGTCGTGGGCGCTCATCAGATCACCTTGGCGCGGGTCAGGTCGTGGATATGCAGGGCGCCGACCAGCTTGCCGTCCCCGTCCACCACCAGCATCTGGTTGATGCGGAATTGTTCCATCACGGCCACGGCGTCGACGGCCAGTTGATCCGGCCCGATGCGGTGCGGATTGGCGTGCATGACGTCGCGGATCGCCACCCTGGTGAAGTCTTGCACTTTTTCTATCATGCGGCGCAAGTCGCCGTCCGTGAACACGCCCAGGGCACGCCCTTCGGCGTCAACGATGGCCGTCATGCCCATGCCCTTTTGCGTGATTTCTTCCAGCGCCGCCGTCAGCGTGGCGTCCAGGCCCACGGCCGGCACGGCGGCGCCGCTGCGCATGACGTCGCGCACATGGGTCAGCAGGCGGCGGCCCAGGGCGCCGCCCGGATGCGAGCGCGCGAAATCCTCTTCCTTGAAGCCGCGCAAGTCCAGCAGGGCCACGGCCAGGGCGTCGCCCAGGGCCAGGGTGACGGTGGTGCTGGCCGTCGGCGCCAGGTTCAGCGGGCAGGCTTCCTTGGCCACCGAGACGTCCAGGTGGACGTCGGCCAGGAGCGCCAGGCTGGACTGGGGATTGCCGGTCATGGCGATCAAAATGCCGCCCATGCGCTTGACGATGGGAACGATCGCCATCAGCTCGGCCGTTTCGCCGGAATTCGAGATGGCGATGAAGGCGTCGTCCGAAGTCACCATGCCGAGGTCGCCGTGCGCCGCTTCGGCCGGATGCACGAACATGGCCGGCGTGCCGGTCGAAGCCAGGGTGGCGGCGATCTTGCGGGCGATGTGGCCGGACTTGCCAATGCCGGACACGACCACGCGTCCCTTGCAGCCGAGCAGCAGGGCGACGGCCTGGCCGACGCTGTGGTCCGTTTCCAGGCGCGCGTGCAGGGCGGTGATGGCGTCCGCTTCGATTTGCAAGGTGGCGCGGGCCAGGGTCAGGGCCCGCCGCGCGGTGTTTGCATCAAAAGGTTTCAGCATTGTTTTTTCATGGGTTACACTCATGCCCAAAGTATAAACGAATTTAGGAAAGCAAAAAACTTGCCAGTCAAATTGCCGCTCGCTCCGTGCAACGCTTTTCACTTACCTCCGGGGTCGAACCATGTTTTCATCGCTAGAATTGACCTTGCTTTTACTCGGCAGCGCCGTGCTCGGTGTCGTCGCCTTCCGCATGATGCATTTGCCGCCCATGCTAGGCTATCTGGCCGTCGGCATCGTCATCGGCCCGCACGCCCTCGGCCTCGCCGAGCAGAATGAGGCGAGCCAGACCCTGGCCGAATTCGGCGTCGTTTTCTTGATGTTTTCAATCGGCCTGGAGTTTTCCCTGCCCAAGTTGATGGCCATGCGGCGCATCGTTTTCGGCCTCGGCCTGGCCCAGGTGGTGCTCACGATCATTGCCACCATGGTATTTGGCTGGTTGGTCGCCAGCAAGTTGCCCGCTTCGATACACCTCAGCTGGCAAGCCTCGTTCGCGCTCGGCGGCGCGCTTGCCATGTCGTCCACGGCGATAGTGTCAAAAATGCTGACAGAGCGGCTCGAGCTGGAAAGCGCACACGGCCGGAAGATCATCGGCATCCTGTTATTCCAGGATCTGGCCGTGGTGCCGCTGCTGATCCTGATCCCCTCGCTGGCGAAAAACCCGCACACCATCCTCGCCACCCTGGCCTGGGCCAGCGGCAAGGCGGTGGTGGTGCTGGTGCTGCTGCTGGTGATCGGCCAGAAACTGGTGCGCGGCTGGTTCACCATCGTCGTCAAGCGCCGCTCGCAAGAATTGTTCATGCTCAACCTGCTCCTGATCACCCTGGGCGCGGCCTGGATCACGGAGCGGGCCGGCCTGTCGCTGGCCCTGGGCGCTTTTGTTGCCGGCATGCTCATTTCGGAAACGGAATTCAAGCACCAGGTCGAGGAAGACATCAAGCCCTTCCGCGACGTGCTGCTGGGCCTGTTCTTCATCACGGTCGGCATGCTGCTCAACATCCGCGTCGTGCTCGACAACTGGTGGCTGGTCTTGCTGCTGCTGTGCGGCCCCGTGCTGCTGAAATTCGCCCTGATCGCCGTGCTCGCCAAACTGTTCGGCGCCTCGGACGGCATTTCCATGCGCACCGGACTGGCGCTGGCCCAGGCCGGCGAATTCGGCTTCGTCCTCTTGAACCTGGCCGGCGGCGTCGACTTGATGGATTCCTTCGTCATCCAGGTGGTGCTGGCCTCGATGGTGCTGTCGATGCTGGCGGCGCCCTTCATCATCGCCAAGTCGGATCAAATCGTCATGAAGATGTCGAGCAATGAATGGATGATGCAATCGCTGGCCCTGACCAAGATCGCCAGCCGCACCATGGCCACGCAAAAACACGTGATCATCGCCGGCTTCGGGCGCAGCGGGCAAAGCCTGGCCACCCTGCTGAGCGAGGAAAAGATCGATTACCACGCGCTTGACCTCGATCCCGAGCGGGTGCAGGAAGCGCAGGCGGCCGGCGCCAAGGTGTCGTACGGCGACGCCGGGCGGCGCGAAAGCCTGATCGCGGCCGGCATCAAGCGCGCCAGCGCCATCGTCATCACCTATGCCGGCACGCCGGCCGCGTTGCGCCTGCTGCACCTGGCGCACGAGCTGGCGCCCACCCTGCCGGTGATCGTGCGCAGCGTCGACGACAGCGACCTCGATCAATTGAAAGCGGCCGGGGCCGCCGAAGTGGTGCCGGAATTGCTGGAAGGTAGCTTGATGCTGGCCTCGCACGCCTTGATCATGCTGGGCGTGCCGCTGCGGCGCGTGGTGCATCGGGTGCAGGCCGCGCGCGAGGCGCGCTACGCTTCCCTGCGCGGCTATTTCCACGGCGCCAGCGACGCCGGCGACGACGCCGACCTGGTGCGCTTGCATTCGGTCACTCTGGTCCCCGGCGCGAAGGGTGTGGGCCAGGCGCTGGGCGAACTCGACCTGGCCGCCAGCGGCGCCGAAGTGGCCAGCATACGGCGCGGCCGCGGCCAAGCCGAGGCGCGGCCGGAAACAGTGCTGGAAACGGGCGACGTGGTGGTCTTGCGCGGCGCCGCCGAAGCCGTGGCGCGCGCCGAAAGCCGCTTGCTGCGCTAAAAGCCCGGCGCACGACGCCCGAGCTTACCCCCGCCTCAGGCGAAGCTGACCACCTGGTTGCGGCCGTTTTCCTTGGCCTGGTACAGCGCGCTGTCGGCGTGGGCGATCAATTGTTGCGCCACCGCTTCGATCGAGCAATCGTGGTCGTAGTCGCCCAGGCTGGCCACGCCGATCGAAACGCTGACGCTGACCTTGACCCCGGCCGGCAGATTGAACAGGGAATCGGCCACGCTGGCGCGGATGCGCTCGGCCACCACCCCGGCGCTGGCGAGGTCCGCGTCGATCAGCAAGACGACGAATTCCTCGCCGCCGAAGCGGCCCAGCGCGTCCGAGCGGCGCAACTCGTTCTTGATGCGCACGGCCACCTCGCGCAACACTTCGTCGCCGCCCTGGTGGCCAACCGA